>USAB01000031.1 GCA_900552585.1 uncultured Coriobacteriaceae bacterium | reverse complement strand
TTCATGTCCGCGCCAGGCCCCTTCGCCCCCCCCGCCGATGATCCTGTCGAAGCCGCTGGGCTACCACACGGCCGAGTACATGCACAAGCTGGGCTACAACGACGAGCAGATCAAGAAGCTCGAGGACGACGGTGCCATCGTGTGCTGGCACGGCGAGGAGATCCCCGACAAGATCTTCAAGTCCCGCCGCCAGAACGCCGGCGAGGCGGAGTGCGCCTGGGAGAACTAATCCCGCTATCTTCGCATAGTGCAGAAGGCCGACCGCTTATGCGGCCGGCCTTCTTGTTGTTGCAGGTCAGATTGCTGTTGACGCGGAATTGCGCGGGAGGCGGGAGAGGCGCTGCAGCGCTTACGCGAGCTTCTTGATAAGCGCTGCCATATCGCGTCCCAGCTGGCGGGCGAACTTATACGCGATTTCGTCGTCTTGGATGCGGCGCCATTTCACCTTGCCGTCCTCGTAGCCACGGTACATGGATCCCAAACAGCCGTTGCCCAGCACCTCACCTTCCGGGCGCGGGTGCACCAGCAGCATCTCGTGGATCTGGAACCAGCGCTCCATGGCGGCAACGGCTTCTTCGCCGCCGCAGTTCGAAAGGCCTGTTGTGGCAACGATGCCGCCGACCTTGCCCTTCAGCTGGTTCTCCACCATATGGAGGCAGCGGGTGCGGTCCATGAAGTTCTTCATGCGGGCGGACACGTTTGCGAAGTAGTTCGGCGACCCCAGGATGATGCCGTCCGCGTCCTTCAGCGCGGCCATGATGTCCGTCATGTCGTCTTGGATCGTGCACGTCTTCTGCCCCAGGCACCGGTTGCATCCCACGCAGAATTCGATGTTGTACGACGAGAGCTCGACCATTTCCGTCTCCAGGCCAGCGGCGCGCGCTTCCTCCAGTGCCGCCTGGATAAGCGATGCCGTGCCTTTTCCGGATCGATGGCTTCCATTGATTGCGACGATCTTCATAAGATGACCTTTCGTTTTGCTGTCTCCGATGCAGCTGGCGAGCGTGCGCGGCAGGGTGCGGAACCGAGTGCCGCACCCTGCCGATTGGACAAACCGCCGAAATGACCGCATCTCCTTTGCCCAGCATACCGAATAGCGGCCAAGATGCCGTTTTCCCACCTTCGCATTTGGGATTGATGGACACTTTTGGGTAAAAGTGTCGTACTTTGCGTTACGATGCATACAGATATTGTTAACTGCTTAGATGTACGCGCTATAAGGAACTGTCAATGGATTTCGAACTGACTGAACAGCAAATGCGGGCGGTCGCCGCATTCCGGGAATTCGGCGAGCGCACCTTTACGCACGATTCCGTTATGCAATGGCGCGAGGACCAGGGCCTGCCCGACGACGTGGTCCAGGAATTCGTCCATCTGTATTTCGGCCTGATGGACGAAGCGGATTCCGAAGCCGTCTACAGCGGCATCCAGGGCGGCCTGATGATGCAGGCGCTGATCATCGAGGAGCTTTCGCGCTGCTCGGGCACAACGCTGCCGTTCCAGAACGACTTGTTCTACCTGTACATCATGGCGGTATTCGCGTCGGATGCCGACGTGTCCACGGTGGTGCGGAACTATCGCGATACGGGTCGCGTTATGTTCGCGCTGGCCGTTTCCGAACCGCAAGCGGGCTCCGACACCATGAACATGGAGACGCGTGTGGAGACGGTCGGCGGCAAGCTGCGCCTGAACGGCGTGAAGACGTTTGTGAACAACGGCGAATACGCGCCGTATATCCTGGTGGCCGCCATCGATGGCGACGCGCCCGATGACGGAAAGTACCCGCCGCTGTCGTTTTGGCTCGTGCCTCGCAGCCAGCGCGGTATCTACGCGTTCCCCATCAGCAAGATCGGCCAGCCCATGCTTCCGTTCGCCAGCGTGCGGTTCGAGGATGTGGAGCTGCAGCCGGAATGGCGCCTGACGGGCACGAAGGCCGGCTTCCCGCATCTGTTCGCGCTGTTGGAGCGCGGACGTATCTTCACGTGCGCCTCGTCTCTGGGTATGGCGCAGGCGGCCATGGAAGACGCCGTGCGCTACGCATCCGAACGCACGGCATTCGGCACCACGGTAGCGGATTTCCAGCTGATACAGCAGATGCTCACGGACATGGAGCTGCGTCTGCAGAACATGCGGAACATGCTGTACCGCGCCGCGGATAAGATTGACAAGGAGGCGGAGGACCGCCGCCTGTACGTTGCCCTGATGAAGCGCTACATACCCGCCGCCGCCACGGAGGTAGCAAGCGATGCCATGCAGATCCTGGGCGGCATCGGCTACACGGTCAGCCAGCGCGTGAGCGCGATTTGGGAGGATTGCCGGGGCAACCAGCTGGCAGAGGGCACGGACCAGGTGATGGTGCGCATTGCCGCGCCGCTGATCCTGGACAAATACCTGGGCGGGGACCGCGAGGAGAACTGACCCTCATCGTCCGTCCGCGCTTGCAGCCGGTAGGAGAAACGGCGAAGGAAAAGGGCCCCGGATCCGATGGGATCCGGGGCCCTTCGCATTGATAGCGTAGCAGCTCTGTGCTGTTATTTGTTTCCCATCATGGGCTGGCTCAGAATGCGCAGCATGTCGGAATGGCAGATGCCGATGTTCTCCACGTACACGTACAGCTCGAAGCCGTTCTTGCAGCGGAACACACACTCGCGGCACGGGTTGTCGTGGCAGTAGCCGAACGCGTCCTCATCTGCAAATGCGAACGTCAGCGGCGATTCCTTATCGGGCGTGATGTACTTCGTCTGGTGGCCGGTGAACGTCTTGATGCATGCCCAGCGCGGCTCGTAGCCTTCCTGCTGCACTTCCCAATGGATGCGGATGCAGTTCGAATTCACGCCGCCCAGCGTCTCGTGGTCGAGCTCGATGCGGTCGGAAACTTCGTCCCACTCGAACGTCGGCAGCACCTCCATGGGCTTGCCGCAGCACGTCACCGGGCCTTTCGGCGGCTCGTAGGGTAGGATGCTGATGCGGTCGCGGCCCTTGCCGGGGTTCTCGATGGGCGTGCCGCTGTCCTGCTGCAGGAACACGCGGCCGCATTCGCTGCAATGCAGGAACGTCAGCGGGGTATCCACCACGCGCGGCTTCCACGTGGCATGCGTGCGGGTGGGGCCGACGTAGTCGTCGTACTTCGGTTTCTGCGAGCGCTCTTTCAGCTTGAGATCCACAGTGTCTCCTTTCAGATCGCACCGCAACGGCGCGTGCGGGCGAAGGTGTCGTTCGCTGCATTCGCTGCATGCCCCCAGCGTCCCAACGATTTCGGGTAAGCAGGCAGTAGAAAAATAGCCTTACGCGAACAATTATAGTATTGCGATTGGCGAACTTACATATTACGGCGCATCTGAGCCTGCTTGATTTCCATCTCAAGGGAGCTGTGGATGATGTTGCCGAACGGATAGACGTTTCCCACCAGGTGCTTGACGCCCGGCTGGTCGATCTTGCGGATGAAATAGTACAGGAACGCGCATGTGTAGAACTCGGCAAGGAAATCGATGTTGTCCTCCGGCAGGTACCGGTTCGCCAGAATGATGTCGATGTCGTGCTTCATGGCCGGGAGGTACAGGTCGTAGAGGTAGTTGCGCAGCGATTGCGGACCGTTTTCCAGCAGCGCCTGGTTGTAGAACTTGCGGCGGTGCTCCAACACCTGAGCGAAGCAGTCGAAGAACTGGGAGTGGTCCAGGCTGCGGACGCCGGATTTCTTCGTGATGTAATACGGGAACGCCGATTTCGCATCCTCGCTGGGCTCTTCGTAGACCAGCATGGACTCCGGGAACGTATCCTTCAGCTTCATGCCGATATCGTATCGGTATATCCACATGATCAAGCTGTTCTTATCGTCGAAGTGGTAATAGAACGTCTTACGGTTTTTACCCGTGTGGTTCACGATGTCGCTGATGGAGACCTTGGCGATCGAGGATTGGTCGCAAAGTTCAATGAAGGTCTTTGCAATCAGGTACTTGGTGTCGAATGAATTCATGCAGCATTCCCCTGTGTTGTTCGCTATTATCCGGCGGCAGTCCATCCAAGGCGGGCTGGCGTTGCCCATTCGGTCTGAAAACAGATGAAATTATAGTCCAAAATGGGACAGATTCGGTAAATCGTGCAATCCAAACTGAAAAAGAATTGGCAAGAGGCAAACAAGATGCTGTGTACTGGCTGCAATTTCGCGCAAAAAGGACCGATGTATTGTGCTTTCAAGCACTTTTCTCATTCAGCATGAAAATATATATCTGGTTATTCGAAAAAAATCCCCTATAATGGAGCGCGTAAGCGGAGAGCATACGAAAAACCAGATGCCAACCAAAGAGAGCATCGGGGCAGTCGCGCGCTCTTTGTTAGTTGTCTTACGAGAAAGGAAAGACATGGCTCATACTATGAACCCGAATGCCAAGCTCACCGAGGCTGAGTTTGAGGCATTCCTCGAGAAGCTGAAGAACCTGGCTGAGGGTCCTTGGGAGGAAATGCAGAAGGAAGCGGAAGTCACCAACGTCTTCCCCGAGGAGTTCTACAAGATCAACATCGAGAACGACGTTTATCGTCTGGCCCTGCCTTCTGAGTACGGCGGCTGGGATCTGAGCGAGCTCGAGATTCTGATGTGCCAGGAGCAGTTCTCCCGTGGCCCTGGCGGCATGCGTATGCACACGCATTACTCCGCTGACCTGAACTGGCGCATCCTCGACGACTTCGGCAAGCCGGAGCTCAAGGCTGAGTACATGAACAAGTTCCAGGATCGTAGCTTCTTCACCTGCTTCGCTCTGACCGAGAAGACGGGCGGCACCGGTGCTGACCTGCACACCACCGCAGTGAAGGACGAGAACGGCGACTACATCATCAACGGTGAGAAGTGGCTGATCTCCCACACCGACTGCTGCATGGCTGCTTACGTCATCGCTGTGACCGATCCTGAGGCTTCCGGCGACGAGCGTCTGTCCGCATTCATGGTTCCTTGCGACACCCCGGGCTACGAGATCGTTCCTATGCCCCACATGATGGGCTGCCGTGGCTCTGGCCACACCGGCCTGAAGTTCACGGACCTGCACCTGGACAAGAAGTACCTGCTGGGCGAAGAGGGCCAGGGCATGGAAGTTGCTATGCACTCCCTGGACATCTCCCGCGTCCACATCGCTGCTTCTAACCTGGGCATGTCTCAGCGCATGCTGGAGATCACCCTGGACCGCGCTCATGACCGCGTGACCTTCGGTAAGCCGATCATCCAGCGCCAGGCTATCAAGATGAAGCTGGCTGAGATGGCTATGATGATTCATGGCCTGCGCTGCATGGTTTACGACTGGGCTAAGGACTACGACCTGAACCCCTCCACGCAGTACACCGCTGAGAAGGCTTCCATGTGCAAGCTGTTCTCCATCGAGACCGTCAAGCTGGTCTCCGACCAGATGCTGGAGATCTTCGGTGGCATCGGCTACTTCGAGGATTGCGAGTACGGCCCGGTCGAGCGCCTGTACCGCGACTGCCGTGCTATGTGGCTGGAAGAGGGCACCCCGACTGTCCAGCGCATCACCATTGCCAAGCACCTGGTGGACAACAACGGCAAGCTGGAGTACAACACCGGCAAGTACTTCGACTAGTACTTACTTTGTCGCTGCATCCATTTGTGATGAGCAAGGAGACGACCTTCGGGTCGTCTCCTTTTTTGTTGCCTGGAATCTGAACGCTAATGGGGCGAAATGGAGTTGGTGATTCTTAAGGGACAGAAACCGGCAAACTGTCCTGTATCAAATGCGAATAAATCCGGCACAGGATCATGCTGAAACGCAATATATATTCATGCGGATACGGGTAAAGCGTTAAAATTGAACGAAGTTATCCCTCGCAAGAACCCAAGGGGGTTTGTCATCATGATCACCGATTTGAAAATCGATGAAGGCCGCAAGGCCGAATACTATCGCAAGGGCTATTGGGACGACGAAACGCTGAACGACGTTTGGAATCATGTCGTCTCCCAGTTCGGCGATTGCGAATATGTGAGTGACGACCGCGGACAACGTTTCACCTATGCCCAGGTTGACGAGAAGGCATCTCGTCTGGCTTCCTGGTTCAAGGAGCAGGGTGTCGAGTCCGGCGACGTTATTTCCTGGCAGGTGCCTATCTGGGCCGACTTCGCATACGTGTATATTGCCGCCTTGAAGGTGGGCGCCGTCATGCATCCACTGCCCCGCATCTTCAATGAAGAGGACCTGTCCTATGTTATGAATGTCGTAGGCACGAAGGTATTCTTGTGCCCGACGTTCTACTGGAAGACGGATTACGAACAGCAGACGGTGAATTTCATGGACCGCGTTCCCACGCTGAAGGCCGTCGCGCTGCTTGATAAGGATGCACCGGTAAAGCATACGGATAAGTTCATCTCCGTCCGCGAGATCCTGGATACGTACGAGCCGCTGAAGGAGAAGCCGGCATCGAAGGCCGACGAGGCCGTCTGCATCCTGTCCACGTCCGGCACCACGGGCAAGCCGAAGCAGGTGCTGATGACGCATAACACGCTGAAGTTCTCCGAACGTGTGTATACGAAGCTGGCGCTGCGAACGCAGGCGGACGTCATGATCATGATGTCCCCGCTGAACCACGCCACGGGCTTCTACCATGGCCTCATCTCGAATATGCTCATGGGCGCCCGCGTGGTGCTGCAGGAGCACTTCGACGCCGACCATGCCGTCGAGCTCATCAACCGCGAAGGCGTGACGTGGAGCCACGGTGCCACACCGTTCGTGTACGACCTGCTGAACTACATGGAGAGCACGGGCAAGGAATGCCCGTCGCTGGACATCTTCATCTCCGGCGGTGCTCCCGTTCCGCAGTCCATGGTTCGCCGTTGCTGGAAGCACCTGTTCCTGCTGTGCGAGTCCTACGGCTCCACGGAAAGCTGCCCGCATATCTTCGTGCCGCCTCATGACGTGCTGGACTGGGACGGCAAATGGTCCGGCATCCCGTACGAGGGCATCGAGGTCCGCTTCGTGGATACGGATCACAACCCGGTGCATCATGGCGAACAGGGCGAGGAATGCTCGCGCGGGCCGCATCAGTTCGTGGGCTATCTGAACAACCCCGAAGCGAATGCGAAGTGCCTGGATTCCGACGGCTGGTTCTACAGCGGCGACCTGGGCTTCATGGACGACCTGGGCCGCGTGCGCATCAACGGCCGTATGAAGGAGATCATCATCCGCGGTGGCGAGAACATCAGCGCCGTGGAGATTGACAACTACCTTGAAGGTTGCCCGGGCATCGTCGACCGCGCCACGGTGGGCATGCCGGATGCCCGCTTGGGCGAGCGCATCTGCACGTTCGTGGTTCCCACGGACCCGGCGCACTGCCCGACGGTCGAGGACGTGCAGAAGTACCTGGCTTCGAAGAACGTCCAGAAACGCAATTGGCCGGAGCGCATCGAACCTATCGATTCCATTCCGTATACCATGTCCGGCAAGGTGAAGCGCTATATCCTGGCGAAGGAGATCAAGGAGCGCTTGAAGGACGAGGCGAACGAGAAGCGCTTCATCTAAGATCTAAGCGCGTACATTGCCTGGCCATGGAGCGGCCGAAACGTCACGTGCCGAACGCATGAGAGGGCGCCTTCCCGAACGGGAGGGCGCCCTCTTCGTGTAAGCGGTCAAGTGGTCATAAGGTTCGCTCAGATGCGCTTCATGCGGTTTGCGGAAGCCGTGCGAACAGGCTGTCTGAACGACGGCATGCCCTGCATCTGCAACCAGGCAACGGGGCCTCGAAGAAATCAGATGTCCAGGCAGGGGTCGTGCGTCTCTTCCAGATAGGCAAGCTGAGCCTCCGTGGCAAGCAGGGTCGCTTCGCTCAACGAGGGACTAAGACCCTTGTAGAGCTCTGCAGATAGCGATTTCGCATTCGTGGTGGCCAGTTTCGCAATGGCCTGCCTCATGGCGTCTAAGCGGTGCTTGCGATGGACGATATACGATTCTAAGGACGAGTCGGGATCCTGAATGGGGCGCCCATGGCCGGGGAGCAGCAGATCGGCGCGGCCCTGGCGGTTCAGGCGCTTCAGCAGCTCCAGACTGTCCAGGTATGCCGACAGCTTCCCGTCCGGATGCACGATGACGGTGGACCAATCGCGGAAGATGGTGTCGCCGGTAAGCACGGCGTCGTCTCGATTCACGATGATGCCCACGCTGTCGCTGGAGTGACCGGGCAGCGATACGACTTCCAGGGACGGGCAGGACGGAAACGGTGCGAACGGACCGTCGGGCAGCGGCCGATAGGGAAAGTCGATCGGTCCGGCGAATGGCTGGTCGGCAAGCGGCGCGCGGGCGAACACGGGCATGCGTCCGGCAATCCGGATGAATGCCGGAACGGATTCCGAGTGGTCGTCATGCTTGTGCGTCAGCGCAATGGCGGCGGGTTGCGCGCCCATTTCGGCGCACGCGGCCATAATCGCATCGAGATGGGCGGATTCGGCAGGGCCGGGGTCCACGATAAGTGCGGCGCCGGCATCCGGCTCCGCAACGATCCAGGTGTTCGTGCCGCAGACGGTATATTCGTCCGCGTTATTCGCGCGGATGCAGCGGGCGCGTTTCGTAACCGCCGCACCGTTCCAGCCCGGATGGTCATCGCAGCTGTCGGGGATGTGGTAGATATGTGTCATGGCAGTATCCCCGTCACGGCATATTCGCCGTCTTCCAAGATCTCAGGCTCTTCCATGAACCGGTATGCAGGGTGCACTGTGGTCATCAGGTCGTTCAGGTCCTTTGAGCGGACAACGAAGCCCAGGTTGTACGCCGTGGGCACCATGAGGTCGATGACGCGGTCGTCGCCCAGGTCGAACGCCCATTGCGGCTCGACCCAATCCGCGATATACGACTCGCGCGAACGGTCGTCAGGTGTTTGGCCGTCCGGGCAGCGGGCCGCGAAGAAGAACGTGTCGTAGCGCATGGGGGAGTATTCTGGCGTGCACCAATTGCTGATGTAGTTCAGCAAATCGGTGCGGATGACCAGATTCTCCCTGATCAGAAGCTCGGACAAGCACTGTTCGTGCTCTACCAGCCGTCGGCGCTCCTCTATCCATTCGGGATCGGATACGTCTTCGACGACAGAATGCTCGTCGGGGCCGGCCAACAGCACACCGGATTCCTCGAAGACCTCGCGAACGGCGGCGGACAGCACCACGCGCGCCGTAATTTCGTCGCGTCCGATGCGCTGCGCCCATTCCGCAGGCGAAGGACCCGCCCAGGGCAGGGAGGGGTCGGCATCCTTCGGGTCTACGCGACCGCCGGGAAACACGACGGCATTCGGCACGAACTTCATGGTCTTCTGCCGACGCAGCATGAACACCTCGATGCCGTTCGGCGGGGCCATGCGCTTATCTACGGGCTTCGAGGAGCGGTAGCGGCTCAGGTGCTCGGCGTCTTCCTGACGTACGAGCATAACCGTAGCGGCCTTGCGGGGCTCTACGGGAACGAACGTGCCCTGTTTCTTCTTTTTGAAATACTCGTCGATGTACTTGCGGTGGTCTTCGACGACGCGACCGACGAGCCTATGGCCCGATTGCCATTCCTGCTCGCTTGGTTTCTGGGGCATACGAGCCTCCTTGCACAATCACACTGTTTCGAGCATACCACGTGCGTTTCGCAATGGTGTATGCGCTGTACGTGCGGCAAAGACCCGCTTTGCTGTCGAATACGCCAGCGGGCAGGGGAGAAGGAGCGGGTGCGGGGCGAAAACAACAAGAACGTGCGGGAAAAGGAAAAGCCCCGACGCAAACGCATCGGGGCTTCGCTCTTATGCGGAGACCGCAGCAGCTATGAAGCAGCTACTAGATGGTCATGCCGGTGACATAGCCGTCGCGGACAGCTTCCAGCAGACGACGGAACTCGTCCGGGTTCTCCGTCTTCGGCTTCGGGTTGGCGTTGCCGATCAGGCGGACCTTGTCGCCGAACACGGGCTTGCACTGATCGTACAGCTCGGTGTTGTTGACCACGCCCAGGGACAGGACCACGGATTCGCAGGGAATGAAGTCCTCGCCTTCCTTGTAGACGTTCTTCTTGTCGGCCACATTGTGGTAGACGCGGACGCCTTGCTTCGTGATCTCCAGAACCTTCGTGCTGGGCATCAGCTTGACGCCGGCGGCGCGCAGATCGTTCAGCTGCGGACCCTTGTCGATGATGCCAATCTCGGCACCGATCTTGCGGGCCTCTTCGACGACCGTGATCTCGCGGCCGTGCATCATGGAGTGGGCGCACTCGATGCCGGCGAAGCCGCCGCCGATGATGACGAGGCGCTTCTTGACGATCAGGTGCGTACCCAGGCCCCAGCGCATGAAGCTGGGCTTGGCGTTCATCATGTTCACGCCGATGGGGGCCATGCGCATCATGAAGCCCTTGCCGTGGACGGCCTTGCCTTCGACCATGGCCTTGATGTCGGTGGAGGCGATGACGTTCTTGCCGTCAACACCCGGGCAATCAGGCACGGGCACGTTGCCGCCGGGGGCGATGACGACCTCGTCGGGATTCGTGGCCTTGATGTTGTCCACGGTGCCTTCGGTGCTCAGCTTGACGGTGACGTTGTTCAGCAGGTTCAGCTCGTTCTCGTACCAGTCGCGGACAGGCTCGATCAGCGGATTCAGCACCTGGGCCATGTTCATCAGGCCGCCGATGCGCTTGTTGTGCTCGATGATGGTCACCTTGTGGCCGCGCATAGCGGCGACGCGGGCGGTTTCCATGCCGGACGGGCCGGAGCCGACGATGGTGATGTTCTTCGGGGAGTCCGTCTGGGCGATACCGTCCTTGTAGGTCGGGGGCGTGCCCAGCTTGTAGTTCGCAACGTTGGCGTTGACGGAGCACTGAACGGGCTTGCCCAGGAAGATGTTGTCCAGGCAGCGGCAGCAGGCGATGCAGCGGCGGACGCGCTCGGAGTGACCCTCTTCGCCCTTGATGGCGGTCTCGGGGTCGGCGATGAACTGGCGGGCCATGGTGACCATGTCCGCCCAGCCGTCATCGATGATCTGGGCGCAGCGCTCGATGCTGTTGATGCGGTAGGAAGCGGTCACGGGGAGCTTCGTGATCTGCTTCACCTGCTGGGACAGCTGCGCGAACGCGGCTTCGGGGACATGCTGCGTGACCAGCGGGCGCGGAGCCTCGTGGAAACCGACCTGCACGTTCCAGCAGTCGATGTGGCAGTTCTTCTCGATGTACTTCATCATGGGGAGGGATTCCTTCATGGTGTTGCCACCGGGCATGAAGTCCTCCACGGAGATGCGGACGATGATGGGCATGTCCTCGCCGATGTTCTTGCGGCATTCGTTCACGATGTCGATCAGGAACTGGCAGCGCTTCTCGTCAGTGCCACCCCAACGGTCAGTACGACGGTTCGAGAACTTCGAGATGAAGCGGGAGACCTGGTAGCCGATGCCGGCATGGATCTCGATCATGTCGCAGCCCCAGTCCTTCGCGCGCTTCGCGGCGGCGCCGTACTGCTTGATCATGGTCTCGATCTCTTCGGGCTTCAGCTCGCGGAGCTTCTTCACGAACGGGCCGCCAGGACCGTCGGACGGGCCGACAGCCTCCAGGGGATCGTCCTCGCTGGCACGCCACTCGTAGCAGATGTTCAGCTGCGGAGCGATCTTCGCGCCCCACTTGTGGCAGCGGGAGACCAGCTCTTCCCAGCCTTCTTTGAAGTCATCGCTCCACATGCCGGTAGCACCCGAGCTGTTGTAGTACTGAGGCTTCGTGTTGTACAGGTTTGCCACGTAGCACGTGCCGACCTCGACCAGGCCGACGCCGCCCTTGGCGCGCTGCTCATAGAAGTCGATGATGGGCTCGGTCAGATGGTAGTTCTCAGTGAGTTCCGTATCCATCGGAGCCATGATGAGGCGGTTTTTCACCTCGACGTTGCCGATTTTTATCGGCTCGTAGACGCTTGGAAAGCTTGCCAAAACAACCCCTTTCGGTAACGCATTCGCGATTCGCGAAGTTTTCCAACACTGTTTGATGCCTTCGGCGCAGAACCTTGGGGCTCTTTCCGCAGGTCGGCGGAAACCAACGGCGGCTCGCCGCTTCGGAAACCGCTCCAAGGGTTTGAACCGCATGGGAAACCAAGGCATCTCCCAGATGTCTATATAAGTATATTTATTTTACTTATCTTTTGGAGCAAAAAATATGGACGGAAATAATAGCGGGGCCAGATGCCGAAAAGTTCACATAAGCACCGTATTTATAGAGTAAGAAATCTGTTCGCGCACAACATCGTGCGGTGCGTCTGAAAACGAGGCGGGCCGCCGCCCCGGAGGGAGCGGCGACCCGATACAACAGGAGGCGCTGATTGTCAGAAGACGATGGGCGCGTTCCTAGGCGCGCTTCAGCGTGTTCTTCGAGTACGTGACGCTTTTCGCAACCTTCTTCAGCTCGCTCTTCTTCGCTGCGGCGCTCTTGCCGGCCTTGCTGGCGAGCTTATTGCCCGTGACGATGAGCTTCTTCGCCTTATAGTTCTTCGCCCACGTGTTCGGCGCAATGCAGCGCTTCTTTGCCTTGACGGTGTTCTTCGCGATGATGCCCGTGGACTTCGCGTACGCAGACGACTTCTTCCCGTAGTTGCCCACGGCAATGCCGACGCCGGACGCGCTGGTGATGGTGTTGCCCGTGATGGTGAACCCGGCCGCATTGCTCATGTTGATCGCGGGGGCGCCGGAGCCCTTCGCCGTGAGCTTGTTGTTCGTGATCTTGATGTTCTTATGGTAGACGCCGGCGCGCTTCGGATCCCACTGGTTCACGCTGACGGCGGTGTTGCCCACAATCTTGTTGCCCGAGATGGTGATGTTCGAGCAGCCGCGCTTCTTGTCGGCCGCCTTGCTTCCGTTGAACGAGGAGTCGATGCGGATGGCGCCCTTCAGGTACGTCTTCTTCCAGGAGCCGGAGGCTGTGATGGTGCAGTTGTTGACCTTCACGTTCGAGCTGCCGAAGATCTGCATGCAGTAGTACTGGCTGGAGCAGTTCACGTCCATGCTGTCGAACGTGATGTTCTTCGCGCAGACCACGGAGAACGTGGATGAGCTGGTGGAGCCGTTCTTCTCATACGTGCGCCACGTGCCGCCCTTGAACGAAACGTTCTGGACGGGGTTCTTCGCGCTGGCGCTGTTCAGCTTGATCAGGTTGATTTTCCCCTTCGCGCCCTTGATGGTAGCGCCGGTGGCGATGACCTTCGTGTTGCTGCCCGGCTCGAAGCCGCCGTTGAGCTTGATGGTCTGCTTCGGCAGGATGACGGTCTTCTTCGCACTGCCTTTGATGGTCTGCTTCAGGAAGTCGCCGTTCTTGTTGGCGCGGGCTTCCACGTCACGCGTGTAGTAGCGGTTGCTCTTGTATGTGAAGTAGGCGGTCTGGCTGTTCGGGTATGCCTTGAAGCCCACGACCTTCGCCCGCTCGCCGTCCTGGAACTTGCCGTCCTTGTTCGCGTCGACATACGCTTCCTGGACGAACTTGTGGCCGCCCTTCACGGCGATGTTGAAATACGCTATCTGGCCGTTCGCGTACGCGACTTTCTGCGGGCTGCTCAGCGCATCCTTGTATGCGGCGTCTGTGGGCGGCGTGTCGGCGAACGCCAGGCACACCCCGCAGGCCATAAGGCAGGCAAGGAGCCCGGTGCAGAATGCGGCTTTCAGATGAATAGACATTCGTTTCCTCCTCTATCCCTTGGGTTATCCCACGGCATCATTATGTCCCCTGCGATTTTCAGGAGTCGGCCGAAATTCGTCGGGGGAACGTCTGGTTTTACAAAAGTTGACGATTGCTTAACCGGGTCATGAGCCGAAAACCGGTCGTCTGCGCGCGGTGCGGGTCGTCGTATGCGGATGCGGGAGCGCGGTGCGCTTTTCCGTTTCCGTGAAGTATGGCGATTAGATAGTTAACATTGACAACTATTAACAAGGTCATATATTTGGGACGCTGAAAGCCAATAGAAGGAGGCGCCGTTGCCGAAGGATGAGCAGTCGGACGAATTGGAGGCGCTGCTGAGATCGATGCATGACCTGCACCATGTGCAGATGCGGTCGGCATGGAAGCTGCGTCCTGAAAAGTCCCAGGTGGCATTGGAAGTCATCGGCCGAGGTGGAGCGCCCGTGCACAACGGGCAGCTGCCGGTCGATGCGGGGTGCGGCCTCCAGCCGTGCACGACGCAGGCGGCGGGGCAGGCGGGCGGTATTGCCGTATCCGACTTGGCGCACGCCCTGCATTCGTCGATGCCTGCAACGTCGCGCCTGCTGGGCACGCTGGAGAAGCGGGGGCTCATCACGCGCCGGCAGGACCCGACCGACCGTCGGGAGACGCGGGGGACGCTGACGGATGCCGGCGAGCGCGAACGAGCGCGCGGGCGCGACCTGCTGCAGGAGTTCGCGAGTCTTATCGCCGATGACTTCGGCGCGGAACGCCTGGGGGCGTTTGCGGCCGAGGCGGGGCAGCTGGCCGGTGCCATGCAGCGGGCACTTGCCGTTATGGAGAAGCGCCATCCCGAATTAACCGGCGGCAACCCGCCGTTCCCCCCACATCCCCCGTTCAGGGATGTGGACGCGCGCTGCGGCGAGAGAAGGGAGTAGCGCATGCGGCTTTTTACATATCTCTTCACGCACAAAACCGCGTTGTTGGGCATTGTCGCGCTGCTGTTCGTGCAGGCATTCTGCGACCTTTCGCTGCCGAATTACACGTCCGATATCGTGGACGTGGGCATTCAGCAGAAGGGCATCGAGCATGCGGCGCTGACGGACATGAGGAGCGAGACGTACGATTATCTGATGCTGCTGGTGGACCCCGATCAGCGCGATTTATTCACGAAATCTTATGAGAAGGGCGCAGACGGCAATTACCGCCTGACGGACGACGGCCGGGCGCGCATAGGCGAATTGGATGACGCCGAGGCGCTTCCGCTGGCCATTCTGGCGTATGCCTCGGATGTGCAGTCAAGCGAGTTGGCGCAGATGAAGGCCGCGGCGGAAGCCGGGCACGTATCCGATGCGCAGATAGCGCAGGGCAAACGCACGATAGAGGACAAGCTGGGAGACATGGAGGGCACCATCGTCAAGCAGCGTGCTATCAGCTATGATGCGACGGAATATGAAGCCCTGGGCATGAGCGTGGACGACATGCAGATGGCGTATCTATTCCGCGAAGGCGGTATGATGCTGCTGATGACGCTGCTCATGGTTGTGGCTGCGGCGCTGATCGGCCTCATTGCCAGCCGCACGGCGGCAAAGATCGGCCGCGATCTGCGACGGCGCCTGTTCGCGAAGGTCATGTCGTTCTCGCATGCAGAGATAAACAAGTTCTCGACGGCGTCGTTGATCACCCGTTCCACGAATGACATCCAGCAGATCCAGATGGTGTCCGTGTTCCTGATGCGTATGGTGTTGTACGCGCCCATTCTGGGCATCGGCGGCGTGGTCATGGTGGCGCAGACGAACTCGAACATGACCTGGATAATCGTACTGGCGGTGCTGGTCATCTCCGGCGGCGTGGCCGTGCTGATGGCGCTGACGATGCCGAGGTTCCGCATCATGCAGAGGCTTATCGACAGGGTGAACCTGGTGGCACGCGAGATCCTGACGGGCGTGTCCGTCATCCGCGCATTTCGCCGCGAAAACTACGAGCAGAAGCGCTTCGAGGCGGCCAGCGGCGACCTGATGAAGACGCAGCTGTTCACGAATCGCGTCATGTCCGCCATGCAGCCGCTGCTGATGATTGTCATGAACGCCGTGAGCGTGCTGATTGTCTGGACCGCCGGCCAGCAGATAGATATGGGCGCGATGCAGGTGGGCGACATGATCGCGTTCATCACGTACTCCATGATCATCATCATGTCGTTCCTCATGCTGTCCGTCATCACCATCATGCTGCCGCGTGCCGCCGTTGCGGCGGGCCGCGTGGAAGAGGTGCTGAATACGGAGGCAAGCATCACGGATCCTGCCGACCCGGTGGACTTCGCCGAGGCGGAACGCGCGGCAGGCGCCTCTGCCGGCACGGTGGAATTCGACCACGTGTCGTTCCGTTACGGAACGGCCGAGCTGGACACGCTGCACGACATCAGTTTCACGGCGCAGCCGGGCAAGACGACGGCGATCATCGGCTCCACGGGCTCCGGCAAGTCCACGCTGCTGAACCTGATACCGCGCTTCTACGATGCCACGCAAGGAGCTGTGCGCATCGACGGCGTGGACGTGCGCGACGTGCGGCAATCTGACTTGCGCGCCCGCATCGGCTACGTTCCGCAGAAGGGCGTGCTCTTCTCCGGCACCATCGAGAGCAATCTGAAGTTCGCCGGGCCGCAGGTAGACGACGCGCGCATGCGCAAGGCGGCGTCCATCGCGCAGGCAGACGATTTCATCTTGAACAAGGAGGGGCAGTTTGCAGCCCCGATAGCACAGGGCGGCACGAATGTCTCGGGCGGTCAGAAGCAACGCTTGGGCATTGCGCGCGCCCTGGCATCGAACGCCCGCATCCTGCTGTTCGACGACAGCTTCTCTGCTCTCGATTACAAGACGGACATGAAGCTGCGTGCGGCGCTGTCGAAGGAGAGCGGCGATGCCACCGTGATCATCGTGGCGCAGCGCATTGCCACCGTACTGCATGCAGACCAGATATTGGTATTGGACGAGGGCCGTATCGCGGGCAAGGGCACGCATGAGGAGCTGCTGGCCACGTGCCGGGTTTACCGGGAGATCGCGGAGTCGCAGCTGACGGATGCGGAGCTTGCACGGGGAGGTGCGCAATGAGCCGAGTGACAAGCGAAGAGCGCAAGGCGAAGCGCGCGGCCCAGCGGGAACGCATGGCCGCTGCGGCCGATGCACGCCGGGCGCGCCGGGCGAAAGGCGGCGTGCAGGAGGGGAGCAAGCCGCGCGGCGGCGGCCCGCATGGCCCCGCCGGGCACATGATGCCCGGCGAGAAGGCGCAGGATTTCAAAGGCAGTGTGTCCAAGCTGGTGCGCTACCTGGGCGCCTACAAGTTCGCCATCGCGGGCGTGATGGTGCTGGCCGTGGGGTCGACGGTGTTCAACGTCGTGGGCCCGAAGGTGCTGGGCGAAGCCACCACGGAGCTTTCGAACGGCCTGGTGGCGAAGATCGCGGGCATGGGCGACATCGATTTCTCCGCTATCGCCACGATTCTGACGACGGTGCTGATCCTGTACGTGGTTGCGTCCGTACTGCAGTTCGCGCAAGGCTGGATCATGACCACGATCACACAGCGCCTGTGCTTCAAGCTGCGCAATGACATTGCGGCGAAGATCAACCGCATGCCGCTTGCGCATTTCGAGTCGCACCCCATCGGGGATACGCTGTCGCGTATCACGAACGACGTGGACACGCTGGGCCAGAGCCTGAACCAGAGCGTGACCACGTTGATCACATCTGTTGCCACCGTTATCGGCATTATCGTGCTGATGCTGACCATCAGCCCGTTGATCACGCTGATATCCGTGCTGGTCATTCCCGTGTCCGCCGTGCTGATTATGCTGGTGGTGAAGCGTTCGCAGAAGTACTTCTTCGCGCAGCAGGAGTACTTGGGACGCGTGAACGGCCAGGTGGAGGAGGATTACGCCGGCCAAACGGTCATCAAGGCGTTCAACCGCGAAGACGAAATGCGCCGGTGCTTCGACGAGGACAACGACATGCTGTATGAATCGGCGTGGCGTTCGCAGTTCCTGTCCGGCCTGATGATGCCTCTTATGAACATGGTGGCGAATGCCGGTTACGTGGCTGTGGCCATTGCCGGGTCGGCGCTGGCTATCCAGGGCATCATCACGATCGGCGATATCCAGGCCAGCATCCAGTACGTGAAGAACCTCAGCCAGCCCATCACGCAGCTGGCGCAAGTGTCGAACATGTTCCAGTCCATGGCGGCAGCCGCCGAGCGCGTGTTCCGCTTCCTGGAGGAGCCCGAAGAGGTGCCGGATGACCGGCATGCGCTGCCCGCACCTGCAGAGGTGGATTCCATCGAGTTCGACCATGTGCGTTTCGGCTACAAGCCCGACAAGCCGGTCATCCGCGACTTTTCTGCACGGGTGAGGCGCGGCCAGACCGTGGCGCTGGTGGGCCCCACCGGTGCCGGGAAGTCGACCATGGTGAAGCTGCTCATGCGCTTCTACGACGTGGACGGCGGGGCAATTCGCATAAACGGTGCGGACATACGCGACTACCGCCGCGGCGATTTGCGCTTGCAGTTCGCCATGGTGTTGCAGGATACCTGGCTGTTCAAGGGAAGCATCGAAGATAATATCAAATATGGAAAACTCGATGCCACCCACGAAGAAGTCGTAGCCGCAGCCAAAGCTGCTCACGTACACCGTTTCGTCCAGACTCTTCCAAGCGGATACAACATGATCCTCAACGAAGAAGCTAGCAACGTATCTCAGGGCCAGAAACAGCTCCTCACGATCGCCAGAGCCATCCTGGCTGACCCTAAGATCCTGATCCTCGATGAAGCTACCAGTTCGGTGGACACCCGTACGGAGGCCCGCATCCAGCAGG
>USAB01000030.1 GCA_900552585.1 uncultured Coriobacteriaceae bacterium | reverse complement strand
GCCCGGATGCCGGCCTGGCTGAGCGCGGACCCCTGGTCCTTCATGAGCGAGATGAGCGGCGACACCACCAGCGTCAGCCCGTCCAGGCACAGCGCCGGCACCTGGTAGCAGATGGATTTCCCGGCACCCGTGGGCATGACCGCCAGCACGTCGCGGCCCGCCAGGATAGCGTCCACGATGCGGCGCTGGTTCGGGCGGAACGCATCGTAGCCGAAATAGGATTTCAGTATGCGCTGGGGATCTTCCACAATCACGCCCTTCCCGCTCCGCGGCCCGCCGCGCGCAGGCCGTCTTCCGTCTTCCAGGCAAGACATGATAGCCCATCCGGAGGCCGGCGGCGGGGCGAGCGCGCAACGGGCACACGCCAAGCGCGGGCAGGCCAACGGCGCAACAAGCGCGTGCAGGCGATCCGCATATACACCCGCATGCCGAGCGCGCGGACGCAGGTGCATGCACCCGTACACGCACGCACCCGCACGCCGGCGCGTTACATGAACTTCGTCTCCTCCAGCTTCGCCTTCACCCACTTGTTCAGCTTGATGGTGGGGTTACGCAACACCAGACCCAGCAGCCAGAATGGGATGGTGAACGCCGCCAGCACCAGCAACGACAACACATACTCGTTGCCGTAGATGCCCGCAATGCACGATTGCATGGCCTTCATGGAGTACACGAACGGCAGGTACGGGTACAGCGCCTGGAACAGGTCGCCTTCCATTTGCACGGGGAAGATGCCGCCCGATCCGGCAACCTGCATGACCAGCAGGATGACGGACAGCGCCTTGCCCACGTTGCCGAACGACAGCGTGAGCGCGTACACGATCAGCATGAACGCCAGGCCGATGATCCACCCGGAAAGCAGGAACAGGAACGGATGCATGCACTGGATGCCCATGAAGTACAGATCGCCCAGGCACAGCAGCGTACTCTGCGCCACCGACAGCAGCGCGAATATGCCGAAGCGGCCCAGGAACTCCTGATACGGCTTGAGATCGCCCAATTCGCGGCGGCGCTCGTCCGACATGTCCGTGCGCATAATGACCACGAACACGACGGCGGCCACCCACAGCGAAAGGCATGTGTAGAACGGAGCCATGGACGACCCGTAGTTCGCAATGCCGTAGACGGCGTGGCGGTCCATCTCCACGGGCGACGACAGATACTGCGCCAGACCCACGCTGTCGTTGCCGATGATCCTCTGCACCTTCTTCAAATCGCCAGACGCGAACGCCTTCTTCAGCTGCTTGCTGGAAGAACGCAGGTTGTCGGCAGTCTTGCCCAGATCGTCCGCAGCGCTGTTCAGCTGGTCCTTCGCAGCATCCAGCTGGCCGGTCAGCGTATCGGATGAATTCGACAGGCTGTCGATGGTGGCACCCAGTTTATCGGAGAGCGACGACGAAGAAGAGCGCACCTTGCCCAGCGTGCCGTCCAGCTGCGACAGCTTGTCCAGCAGTTCCTTCTCATACATGCCTTGCACGGAGGTTACGGAATCCTTCGCAGCCTTGATTCGCGCATCGACATCCGCCTTCTTCGCGGATGCACTGCTGGTGGCGGACGTGATGCCGTTCGCCGTCGAGCCCAGCGTACTCGCAAGATCGTCGAGGTCCGACACGGCCGTGCCCAACGCTTGCACCGTGGAATCGCCGCTGCCCACGATGGACGACAGCGCGCTCCGCAGCTGCCGGAGCGCGGATTCTTGCTCCTGCACCTGCACGGCGAGCCTCGACAGGTCGTTCGAGGCCGCCTCCGCATCCGAGCCCATGGTATCGAACGCGCTGTCTGTACGCTTCGACAGCGCATCGAAGCTATCGCCGCTCTGCTTCAGCGCCTCGTTCGCCGTTTTGCTGATACCCGACACGGAATCCGACGCTTCGGAAAGCGTCTTCTGCACAGCCTCCAGAGAGCTGTCGGCGCGTGCATTGCCGGCGTCCACCGTGCCGAGAATGGCGGTGGTGCTCTTCACCAGCGACGAGCTGGCGCCTGCCATGGACGCGTAGCCGTGCACCTGCACGGCGGCCGTATCCAGGTCGTCCGCGGCCGTTTTCAACTCGCCGGTCAGTGCGGCGCCCGACCGCTTCACCTGGCCGCTGTCCAGATAGTTCAGCACATCCGACAGTACGTTGATGGTAGATTCGTCCACCACCTGCGAGAACGACTGAGAAATACTGCTCTGAATGGTGCTTGCCCCCGAATCCGTGATGCGCGGCGCAATGGGATTCTCCTTATTGTTCGTGTAGTACGTAATCTTCGCCGCCTTCTGGTTGTCGGAGAACAGCGACATCATGTTCCTACTGAAGTTCTTCGGAATGACGATGGCCGCATAGTATTCGCCGGAATTCACGCCGTCCATGGCCTCGTCGTTGTTCACGAACACCCAGTCGAACTTCGCGTTCGAATGCAGCGAGGAAACCACGTCGTCGCCGATGCTCACGCGCGTCGGCAGCACGTCGCTGCGGTACCCGTCGTCAAGGTTCACAACGGCCACCTTCAGCTGGTCCGTATTGCCGTACGGCTCCCAGCACGCAGCTATGTTGAACCATGCATACAGCGTGGGAATGATGGCCAGGCCCATGAAGACAATGACGCCGATGACGTTGCTCAGCGTGCGTCTCAGATCGCCCGCGAAGATCAGCCAGATATTCCTCATCGGTCGGCCCTCCCGGTTCGCGCCGAGTCGTCCGGAGATTCATGCTTCTGCCCCGCAGGGCCGTTGCCGTTCTCCCGCGCATCGTCTATGACCTGGTGGCTTCGCACGGATGTGGCCATATCGGGCGGCACGCCCTCGTCGCCGCCCTTCGCGTCCGAAGGGCCGTTCAATTCGATGCGGGCATTCGCCAGCGTGTGTGCGAAGCGCTCGCGGAATTTCTGCGAACGGGCGCGCCAGCCGGCGGCGCCCTCCTCCGTCGGGCCGCCCGCCTTCTCCTTGCCCATGGAAATGTGGCGGTACATGGCATCCACGAACTCATTGTCGTCCATTTCCGCCACGCGCAGCTGATACATCAGGTTGTCATGCATGTACTCCACGAATATCAGCACGGAGTCCACTGCCACGATGGCCAGCAGCACGGCGCAGAGCATGATGATCTTCGCATCGATGCTGCCCACCTGGAACAGCGACATGACGATGATCATCAAGATGGGCAGCAGCGCCACTGCCAGCGTGCCGATGCGTTTGATGTGCGGGTATGCACGGTTGAACTTCTCCGCACGCTCGAACAGCGCCTGGCGGTACTCGTCCGTGTTGAGCAGCGCCTGCACCACGTTGTGGATGCTGTAGCGGGAGCTGCGCAGCGGCATGCCGTTCGACTCGCGGTCCATGACATCCGTCTCGCGCAGGCGGTTGTCGAACAGCAGGTTGATATTCAGCAGGTACTTGCGCAGTACCAGGCCGGTGAACAGCGCCACAGGCACCACCAGCACCAGCAGGAACGCCAGACCGTTCTCATAGGCCGCACCGTACATGCCGCCGATGCACTCGCGCAGCACGTCGATGCCGTACGTGAACGGCAGCAGCGGATGCAGCACCTGGAAGAAGGGCGGCATCATCTCGATGGGATACATGCCGGACGAACCGGGAATCTGGAAGATCAGGATGATAACGGCAAGCGCCTTGCCGATATGCTTCAGCGTGATGGCCAATGCGTACACGATGCTGATGTAGGCGAACGAAATGACGGCGCCGGCCAGGAAGAACAGCGCAGGCTGTCCGCATTGCACGCCCATGACCAGCTCGCCGGCCAGCATGAGGACCGACTGCAGAACCGCCAGGACCACCATGAGCAGGTAGCGGCCCAGGAAGGCCTGCTTCGCCGTCATGTCCGGAAAGCCCTCCCGGTCTGTTTCTGAACGCAGCACGGCAATCAGCATGAAGCAGCCGATCCACAGCGCCAGGTTCGTGTAGAACGGAGCCACAGCGGATCCGTACGGCTCCACGGGGTACACGACCTGCGTATCAAGCTTCACCGGCGACGACATGAACGATCCCACGTCCTGGGGATCCAGGCCGGTAAGCGACGACAGGCGCTGCAGCTGCAGCGAGCTGGCGATGGTATCCAGGTCCGTGACGACGTTGTTCAGGTCGTCTTCCGTATCGGAAAGCGAATCGGCCGTGGAATCGAGCGTCTTCTGCGTCTGCGCCAGTACGTCGTCCATCTGCCCCATGAGCTTCTTCAGCTGCGTCACCTGCGGCTCGAGGCTGTCCATGGTAGCGGACAGATTGCCTATGACGAGCGCATACGTATCCAGGGCGGACGACACGGCCGGCGTGACCTGCTGGCTGAACGACGTACCCGTCTTCGTCAGCGCCTGCGACCCGGATTGGGCCGCATCGCTCACCTGGCCGGATGCGTCGTACAGGCCGTCGCCCGTCTTGCCGATGGCGTTGCTGGTGCTGCGCAGCGAGGTTGCCGCAGAGCGCAGCTTGTCGTTCTGGTCCTCCAGTTGCGCTATGACCGTCGAAAGGCCGCTGCGGTTCAGCGCCTTCAGATCGGAGATGGTGCGGTCGTTCTGCTGCACCAGCGCCTCCAGGCGCGATGCCGCCGTACTCGTGGTGCCGTAGATCTTCTTCGTGGTTGCGGCGGATTCCTCCAATTGCCTGCTGGCGTCTGAGGAACTCTTCGTCAGCTGCAGCGACGCCGTGGGAAGCGATTCCAGGAACTGCGTATCGAGCGAGTTCGCCTTCAAGCGCACGTCCTTCAAGTCGGACTGCGCATTGTCCAGCGATTGCTGCAGCGCGGGGATATCGCTGGACACCTGGTCCAGCGTATCGCTCGCGGAGCTGACGGTCGTACGCCAGCCGTCGATGGACTTGCTCGTAGACTTCAGGTCCTTGCGCACCGTGTCCAGCTTCGTATTCACTTTCTCAACCTGGGCAGACACGCCGGATCGGGCGGACTTCACCTTGCTGCCTGCATCCTTCGCGGCACTTTTCGCCACCTTCGTGGCCGCCTGGCTGACCGTGGAGACGAACGTCGAGCTGATTGTACGCTCGATGGTGCTGGCGCCCGCATCCGTGACCTTCGTGGCCACGGCGCTGTACTTCTCGTTCACGTAATAGTCGATGGTGGGGTTCTTCGCCTTGCCGGACAGCACGCTCAGGAAGTCCTTGCTGAAGTCTTCGGGTATGACGATGGTCGCGAAGTAATAGCCTTCGTCCAGCTTCGCCTGAGCTTCTTCCTGACTCACGAATTCCCAGGTAAAATCATGGTTTTCGCGCAGCGTGTCCTCTATCTGGGAACCGACGTCCACCGTTCCCATGGCGCTGGAATGCACGGCCTTGTCGTTGTTCACGACGGCGACTTTGATGCCGTCCGTGTTGCCGTACGGGTCCCAGTTCGACTGGATGCAGTACCACGCGTACAGGGACGGCAGCGCAACGAGCCCCAGGACCACGACGAGCGCGACCGGATTGTACAGCAGGCGCTTCAGGTCGCGCCGCAGAATCATGAATGCGGTTTTCACCCGGCCGCTCCCCCTCCGTCGTCCCTTGCTATTTCCGGCTGATTGTTAAAGCGTCATTGTAGCAACCGTTCCCGCGAATCGCCGGTACACGAAGCCGCAGAAACGAATCCGTTACCGTACGGCGCGATGTGCGGTAGGCGCTATTCTGGCAGCGCGAAGGATCGGTAGAAGCAGGATGCATGGCCCGTGTGGCATGCGGGGCCCGCTGGGCGCACAAGCGCCAGCAGCGTGTCGGCATCGCAGTCGTAACGCAGCTCATGCAGCTCCTGCACATTGCCGCTTTCCTCGCCCTTATGCCACAGCTTCCCGCGGCTGCGCGACCAGAACCACGTCGTGCGCTGCTCCACGGTCAAGCGCAGCGACTCCCGATTCATCCAGGCCATCATCAGCACCTGGCCCGACTGCGCATCCTGCACGATGCAGGGCACCAGCCCTCGGTCGTCGAACGTCACATCGCAAATATCCAGCGCGCCTGTTTCCTTCCCCATGATTTCCTCGTCCCTTCGCATAACCGGCCCCTTCCCTTGCGCCGGGCGCGAAAGGAACGGGGCCGTGGATGAACCTGCAGATGAGCCGGCCGCCTACAAGCGCACCGGGATACCCTGGCTTGCCAGGTACTCCTTGACCTGGCGGACGGTGAACTGCCCGAAATGGAACACGCTCGCAGCCAGAACGGCGTCCGCCTCGCCTTCGATGATGCCCTCGGCGAAATGCTCCAACGTGCCCACGCCACCGCTGGCAATGACGGGGATGTCCACGGCGCGCGACACGGCGCGCGTAAGCGCCAGGTCGAAGCCGTCCTTGCTGCCGTCGCGGTCCATGCTGGTCAGCAGAATCTCGCCGGCGCCGCGGCGTGCCGCCTCGGCCGCCCACTCCACGGCATCGAACCCCGTTGCCTTTCGGCCGCCGGCCACATAGACCTCCCACTTGTTCGGATTGCCCGCCACCTGCTTCGCATCGATGGCGCACAGGATAGCCTGCGTCCCGAATGCCGCGGCCGCCTCCGTGATGATCTTCGGGTTCGCCACGGCCGCAGAGTTCACAGACACCTTGTCGGCGCCGGCCGCAATCATGGTGCGGATGTCCGCCACACTGCGGAAACCGCCGCCCACGCAGTACGGCAGGTGCAGCTCCTCGCTTGCGCGGCTGGCCATGGCCACCGTCGTTGCTCGGCCCTCGTGCGTCGCCGTGATGTCCAGGAACACGACTTCATCCGCGCGCTGCTCGTCATAGCGCTGCGCCAGCTCGATGGGATCGCCCGCGTCGCGCAGGTTCACGAAATTCACGCCCTTTACGACGCGCCCATCCTTCACGTCCATGCAGGGAATCACTCGTTTTGTCAGCACGGTATCTCCTTCATCGCTTCCCGGCTATCGCAGCAGCTATGTCCGCAGCCTCAGCGGCCCTGCTTCTCGAACAGCTGCGTGTACTTGCGGCAGGCCGCAATGCCTTCCGCCACGTCGAGCGTCTTCTCATAAACGGCGCGCCCGGCGATGACGCCCTCGATGGAGCCCGCTGCTTCGCCCAGCCGGTCGATGTCTGCAAGACTGGCCACGCCGCCACTGGCCACCACGGGATGACCGAAGACGTGCGCCATATGCTCATACGTCGCTACATCGATGCCGACTTGCATCCCGTCGCGCGAGATGTCCGTGAACACCATGTGGCGGTATCCCAAATCGCCCATCCGACGCGCCAGGTCGTCTGCGGAGATGCCGCCATCCTTTTCCCAGCCGGAGATTGCCGCCTTGCCGTCGCGCGCGTCGATGCCGGCCGCCAGCAGATCGCCGTACTCCTCCACGGCCGCCTGTGCGAAATCCGGATCCTTCACCAGCACCGTTCCCAGCACGATGCGTGATGCACCCGCATTCGCCAAGTTCTCGACGGCCTCCCTGTTCCGGACGCCGCCGCCGACCTCCACCTTCAGGCCCGTCTCCTTCACGATGCGCTGAATGATGGCAAGGTTCTCCTGCTTGCCCGTACGGGCACCGTCCAGATCCACCACATGCAGCCATTCCGCCCCGTCCGCTTCGAAGATGCGCGCCTGCGCCACGGGATCCTGGTTGTACACCGTTACGGCGTGGTAGTCGCCCTTCGCCAAACGGACGGCCTGGCCGCCCAGGATATCAATTGCGGGAAGAAGATGCATGATCCGACCGCCTTCGCTTTCAATCTCTAAAGGTGCCTGTATGTTGCAGGCGCCTGCATGGTTCTCTATTCTCTGCCGTCTAGCAATTTCGCACGATGTCCACGTAGTTGTCCAGCACCCGCGCGCCGGCATCCGAGCTCTTCTCCGGATGGAATTGCACGCCGAATACCGTGGGGCTTGCCTGGATCACGCTGGGGAACGTTACGGAATGCGTGGTGGTGGCCACCGTCGCATGGTTCTCCGGCGCAATATAGCTGTGCGTGAAGTAGAAGTACTCGCCCGGTTTCACGCCATCCAGCAGCGCACAGTCCGTATTCGAGGGATCGAACTCGATGGAATTCCATCCCACATGCGGCACCTTGTAGCTTCTGCCCCGCGCATCCGTCTTCGGCATGCGCACAGCCGTGCCCGCGATGATGCCCAGGCCCTTCGGCAGCGGGCCGCCCTCGGGTGCGCCCTCCATGCCGTTCGCGAACAGCAGCTGCAGCCCCAGGCAGATACCCAGGAACGGCTTGCCGCGGTCGAGTGCCGTAAGGATGGCGCTCGGCTGTCCGGTGGCATCCATGCCCGCCATCGCATCCGCGAATGCGCCGACACCCGGCAGCACCAGGGCGTCGGCGCCCATGATCCGATCGGGGTCGTCCGTGATGAATGCGGCGGCACCGGCCCGCTGCAGGCCGCGCTCCACGCTCTTCAGGTTGCCCTTCGCATAGTCGATGACGGCAATGCGCGGTGCGGCGGCCATTACAGGCTTCCTTTCGTGGAGGGAAGCTGGCCGGCCACGCGCGGGTCCAAGATAGCGCCCGGGCGCAGGCCTTGAACGTGGCTTCGATTACGTGGTGGGAATTCTTCCCGGCAATCTGGCGCAAGTGCAGCGTGATGCCTGCATTCGCGGCGAACGCGATGAAGAACTCCTCGGCAAGGGCCGTGTCGAAGATGCCCAGCATGCCGGGAGCAGGTTCAACGGCGTAATGCAGCTGACCGCGGCCGGAGATGTCCACAGCGGCCATGATCAGCGCCTCGTCCATGGGCAGCACGATAGAGCCGTATCGCGTGATACCGCGTTTGTCGCCCAGCGCCTGCGCAACCGCCCGGCCCAGCACGATGCCGCAGTCCTCCACGGTGTGGTGCGCGTCCACATCAATGTCGCCGGTGGCCTTCACGGTCAGGTCGAACAGGCCGTGGCGCCCGAAAGCGTCCAGCATATGGTCGAAGAACGGCACGCCGGTGTCGATATCCGCAGCGCCCGATCCGTCCAGATCGATGGACAGCACGATGTCCGTCTCCTTCGTGGTGCGCGAAAGCTCCGCGAAGCGACGCTCGCTAGTCGTGTCGGACATGTTCCAACCTCCGTTCCGCGAAAATATCCTGCAGCGCATCAATGAACTCGCGGTTCTGCTCCGGCGTGCCCACGCTGACACGCAGGCAATCCTCGATGTAGCGCGTCTTCGAGAAATCGCGGATCAGGATACCGCGGTCGTACAGGCGCTGCCAGACATCGCCGGCATCCTTTACCTTGAAGAGGATGAAATTCGAATCGGACGGATATACCGTCAGCCCGGGAATCGTGCGCATCTTCTCGATAAGCCATTCGCGACATTCGATGATGTCGTTGATGATGGGCGAGAACTCCGAGCGATGCTCGAACACGGTCTGGCCGATGATCTGCGACACTTTGTCGACGGAATACGGCTGGCGCACCTTCAGGTACTCGGACAGCACCTCGGCATCGCCCAACAGATAGCCCAGGCGCACGCCTGCCAGCGCGAACGCCTTGGAGAAGGTACGCAGCAGAACGAGATTCTTGTGCATGGACAGGTACGGGCGCATGGTGGTACGCGAGAACTCGCCATAGGCCTCGTCCACCATGACCAGCGCATCGGTACAGTTCAGAAGCTCGTCCACGAAGCTCTCGTCGACCAATTGGCCGGTGGGGTTATTCGGGCTGGTGATGATGATGAAGTCGATATCGCCTTCCGCCACGCGGGACAGCACGGCATCGGCATCGATGGAATAGTCTTCGCGCCGGGGGATGTTCACCACTTCGGTGCCGGTCAGCAGCGCGTTGTTCTCGTACACGGAGAACGTCGGCGGCAGGTTCAGGAACTTGCGTCCCGGACCGCCCCAGCACAGCGCCGTATTGAACAGCAGCTCGTCACCGCCGTTGCCCAGCAGAATGTTCTCCTTCTCCAAGCCATTCGCCTCCGCGATGGCCTCGCGCAGCGAATTCGCCAGAGGATCGGGATAGCGGTTGAATTCGCAGGCCTTCAGGCGCTTGCGCACCTCGTAGCGGATGTTGTCCGGCACGTTCCATGGGTTCTCATTCGCCGACATCATGCATTTGGCCGGCAGGTATTTCGGATCGTACGGCGTCAGGTTCGCCAAGCGCTCGTTCGATGGGCGGACATTGTTCATTGCTATTCTCCTGCCAATTCTGCCTGGAACGAGGCATCGCCGACCGCACGGTCGGTAGCAACGTCGGCAAGGCGTCCCTCTTGGATAGCTTCCATGCGCAGCTCCACACTACGACGGTGCGCCCACAGGCCCTCGCGCTGCGCAATGGCCATGATGGATTCGCCGTCCGCCATGATGGACGCCGGGGTGTACTGAATGACGCTGGAGCGCTTCACGAACTGGTCCACGGACAGCGGCGAGCTGAAGCGCGCCGTACCGCCGGTCGGCAATGTGTGGTTCGGGCCGGCCACGTAGTCGCCCACGGCTTCGGGCGTCCATTCGCCCAGGAAGATGGCGCCGGCATGCCGGATGGCGCCCAGCAGCTCCATGGGACGGCGGACGTGCAGCTCCAGGTGCTCCGGCGCTATGACGTTCACGGCACCCAGCGCCGTCTTCATGTTCGGGCAGACCACGATGAGGCCCTGGTTGTCCAGCGATGCCGTGGTGATGTCTGCGCGCGTGGACTGCTTCATGTGCTGCGCGATGGCTGCCTCTACCTTGTCGGCATAAGCGGAATCGAACGTGACCAGGTAGCAGGATGCCAGCGGGTCATGCTCAGCCTGCGCCATGAGGTCGATTGCCACCATCTTCGGGTCGGCGGATTCGTCCGCCACCACGCAGACCTCGGACGGGCCGGCGACCATGTCGATGCCCACATCGCCGGAGACCGCGCGCTTCGCAGCGGCCACGAACGCATTGCCCGGACCGGTAATCTTATCCACGGGGCGGATGCTCTCGGTGCCGTACGCCAACGCGGCGATGGCCTGCGCGCCGCCAACAGAGTAAATCTCCGTCACGCCGCCCAGCACGCATGCCTCAACCACGGCGGGATCAAGCGAGCCGTCCTTCGTGGGTGGGTTCACGCACACAATGCGCTTCACACCCGCCACGGATGCCGGGATGGCGTTCATCAGCACCGTGGACGGATACAGTGCGCGCCCGCCCGGCACGTAGATGCCAGCAGAATCAAGCGGCTGGATTTTGCTGCCCACCAGCGCGCCGTCGGGACGGACAGAGAACCAGCTCTGTTGTTTCTGGCGCTCGTGGAAGTCGCGAATCTGCTTCGCCGCATGGCGCAGCGCAGCCGCCAGCTTGTCATCCAGCTGCCTGCGGGCAGCGGCAATGGCTGCGTCATCCACGCGGAAGCCCTCCAGCTCTACACCATCGAAGCGCTTCGTGTATTCGCGCAGGGCCTCGTCGCCGCGTTCGCGGACATCGGCAACAATCTTCGTGGCCGCCACCATGGCATCCGCGTTGAACGCGCCGGTTCGCTTCAGGTGGGACGTCTGGAAGGACTCGCCGTGCTTCAGTTCGATTCGCCTCATGCTCATCAGTTCTCACTCCCGTTCTTCAGGACCTCCGCCAATGCCGTGATGCGGTCATCCGTGCGGAAGGCACACGTATTTGCAAAGAATCGCGCCGTCGATTTCATGACCTCGTCGACGACGGAAAGGTTGTTCTCGCGCAGCGTGGTGCCAGTGGCCGTGATATCCACGATGCGCTCCGCCAGGCCCGTGATGGGCGCCAGCTCGATGTTGCCGTGCAGCTTCACAATCTCCACCTGGATGCCCACGGAATCGTAGTAGGCGCGCGTGATGCGGGGGTACTTCGTGGCCACGCGGATGAAGCCCAGGTTGCGGTAGCGCTCCTCCACCTTCGGCGTGTTGCCGCTCGGCTCCGCCACCACGAAGCGGCAGCCTCCAAATTTCAAATCCACCAGCTCGACGACATCCAGGTCCGCTTCCACCAGCGAATCCTTGCCGCAGATGCCGCAATCCGCAGCGCCCAGCGCCGTGAACACCGGCGCATCCGTGGGACGCACGATGATGAAATCCACGCCGGGGTTGCTGATGATCAGCTTTCGCCCGGGATCGTCCAGCCCCGTGGTATCCAAGCCCGCAGTTGTCAGGCATGCAATGGTGTCCGCATTCAGCGAGCCCTTCGGCACCGCAATGCGCAGCGGGCGGTCCTTGTCGTTGCCCGCCAAGTCCAGCGCCTTCATGACCTGCTCCAGGTAGAACGCGAAGCCGGCAGCGGGACGCGCCTGGCCGTACGAGGCAAGCACCTTGTCGTAGCGACCGCCGCTTCCTAGGGGCGTGCCCACGTTCGGCGAGTACACCTCGAAGATCAACCCCGTGTAGTAGTCGAACGAGCTCATGACGGAGAAGTCCACCATCACGTATTCCGCCAGGCCGGCTTCGTTCAGGGCGTCGAACGTCTTCGTGAACGCGCCCAGACCGCCGGCGCAGCCGAGCGGGGCCACCAGGTTGTGGACCTGATCGATTGCCTCGCGGCCGCCGCGGATGCGGGGCAGGCGCACGATGGCGCTCAGGTAATCGTCCTTCGCCATGGGCGCCTGGGAGGATTTGATCAGGTTGTCCAGCTCGACGAAGTTCGAGGTGTGGAACGCATTCAGCACATCGGCCTTCCAGTCGTCGTTATCCGAGCAGGCGTCCAGCAGCTCATGCAGCACGGAGACGGTGCCGATGGAGATCTTGAAGTCCGTCAGCCCGCAGCCGCGCAGCGCCTCGACCAGCAGCGTCAGCAGCTCGGCGTCCACGTCGGCGCCGGATTCGCCGATGCATTCAACGCCGACCTGCGTCATCTCGCGTGCTGGAACCTGCGGCTCCGTCTCACGGAAGATGCGCTGCGTGTAGCGGAAGCGGAACGGGCCCGGCTGCGCCTTCAGGCGCGTTGCACACATGCGGGCCACCTGCAATGTGACGTCCGGACGCATTGCCAGCAGCTCGCCCGCGCGGTCGAACAGTTTGAACGGGGCACCGGGCACATGGCCGCCATGCTCCATTACATCGAACGACTCAAGCGTGGGCGTTTCGATGGGCTGATAGCCATGCGCCGCAAACAGCGCCTGGCACGAACGCGCCAGATTCTCGCGCCGCAGCGCTTCCTGCGGCATGACGTCGCGGAATCCTGTCGGAGTTGCAAAATTCATTGCTTCGGTACCTGTTCCCCTCTGTCTTCTGCAGAGCGCTTCCGCGCTCCCTTTCCAATTCCGCGTCCATGAAGGACGTTTATCGCGATAGTCGGTCGCATGCATCCCGCACGCGAATTGTCTAATTATAGGCGGTGCGCCGTGCCGGTGCGGGCGCTGCACGAAACAACGACGATTTGCGCGCCTGCCGCAGGCGGCAACCAGCACCGACAGTCTCACATGCGCAACGTGCGCCGTGCGATTGCAGCTACGGCAACCCGGACAGCAGTTCGGGCAGTGGCCCGGACAGGCGACAACTTGAATAGGAGGCCGTCCCTCCGCCTTGGCGATACTTTATCACAGTAGAGCGCTAAAGCAATACGACGATTATCGCTTCACCGTTTGCACAAAAGCACAATTCGAAGGCGCAGAAGACGCAGCCGGGCGCTTCCCCGGCACTGTCCGGCAGCGGTTATTGCGGGCGGAGTGCCCGCAGGCGAATGCCGGTGGACCCGATAGCGGCATCACGCAGGAACCTGCGAAGGCGACGCATGCGGCACCGCAAACGCATCGGCGCGGCGCGGCATCCATGCACCGCACCGGGCCACCCTAATCGTCCGTGAACAGCTTCTTCATCAGGTCCGCGTTCACCTGCAGGCGCTCTCGTTCGGCATCCGGGTCAAGGCGCCATGACCCCGGCTCGCCGGCCAGCACGCTGCCCTGGCGCGTCCCCTCCGGCAGCCGAGACAGCGGCACGTCCTCGAACCTCGTGCCGTCGATTTCCAGAACGGCGATATCGCCTTCCAACCGATCCACTATGGCTTGCATGCTAACCTCCACATACTGCGCAGGCGGTATACCCCTGCGCCTCGGCTTCCGACCGCGTCATCTTGGTAAGCGTCTTGCTCCGGGAAAGCGTCCGGCATCCCTTTTGATGGTATTTCGATCCCGAGGGCGTAACGTACACGGTTTCCTTCGCGGCACTCCCGGACGTCTTCGCCTTCGACCCCGAGGACGCCTTCGCCTTCGACGCCGAGGACGCCTTATTCGAGGTGCCGCCGCTGTCAAGATACCGCGATCCGGAACCCGAATCCGCGCTGGCCGCAACCACCTTGCCGCTGCGCTCCGTCTTGACATGCAGCTTCTTGCCGCCCGTCGTCACCGTCACGGTACCTTGCGCACCGGTGCCGTACACCTTCGCGCCCGCGCCCTTGAGCGCGTCGATCACGGTCTGCGTGGGATGGCCGTACGAATTGTCCAGGCCGTACGAGAGGACGGCGATCTGGGGCGAAAGCGTCGCGGCAAGCGCGTCGTCCGTGCCCGATGCCGAACCATGATGCGACACCTTCAGCACGTCCACATGCCCGCTGCCCGCCTGCTCCTGGGCCTCGACGGGCGCATCGCCCGTGAACAAGAACCGCTTCGAACCGTATTTCACCAGTACGATGGCAGAATAGTCGTTCGTATCGGAATACGAGGCGCCCTTCGGCGGCCACAGCAATTCGATGGAATAGCCCGACCCCTTCGCTATCGTCTTGCCCGACACGGCATTGTGAATGGAAAGGCCCGCACCGGAAACGGCGTTCAGGAAGTTCGTATACGTCCTGGTCGAGCTGTTCACGTGAGGCGCCCAGACGGATTTCACGTTGTTCGACGCAATGACACCCGCCAGCCCGCCGATATGGTCGGCATCCGGATGCGTGGCCACAAGCCAGTTGATGGTCGTGCGCTTATCGCTTGCTAGGACGCCGTTGACCGCGCCGTCCGCGTCGGCGGCCGTATCGATGACGAGCGTCTTCCCGTCGGGGAATTCGATGACCGACCCGTCGCCTTGGCCGACGTCGACGAACCGCACGACCATCGTGCCCGAGCTTTTCTTCGCTGCCGCCTTCTTCGTGGATGACGATTCCGCCTTAGCCGAAGAGCTTGTCGTCGCCGAAGACGAACCCTGGCTCTGCGATGCCTGAGACTGCACGGCCGTGGACTGGCTGTCCTGCGCGCTGTCCTGATTCGAATTCGTGCCGCCGACGCACGCCGCCGCCATGCAGAGGACGACAAAGATGACCACAGCCAATAGGCAGCCGCGGCCTTTCTTGCTCGTAATCTTGCTCAATTCCGCTTCCTCCCCAACGTAATCCCGTTAGGAGCAATGGTATCACGCCCCTGCGGGATGCCGTTTCGGCTCCGGGAGCGCCTTGGAGTGTCGCGTAGACAGCCGGTCGTCGAAGCCGCAAGCCGACCGCCGCACGGCGATGCACCTAGCGGGCGTTTCGCAGTTCGGAAATGACGTGGGCCAGGTCGTCATCCACCAGGATGGACCGGCCCGCAATCCGGGACGGTGCAAGGCAGTCGCCGCGATTCACGCAGGCGTACACCGCCTGAGGATTTTGGTCCGTCAGCTGCCAGAAGGGGAACTTGATGATCACCGGTGTGTTATAGCCCACGCCCAGTTCCAGGTACAGGACGCGCCCCCGTTCATGCGAATGCACGAAGCGGGAATAGCGCTCCTGGGCGGCATGCCAGCCCGCATCCTCCACGAACGTGTCGTCCGCGCGCAGGTTCATGGCCATGGGCTTTCCGCAACACGGGCAATGCGGCACCAGCTGGGAGGGCACCTTCATGTCCTTCTGCTGCGCCACCATGCGGCGCACGACGTCCTCGTTGTCGTATGTGGCGTCATGACATGGCACGGAGCACTGCCACAGGCCGTAATCGCCTTGCGTGTAGAACAGGCGGTCCTTGTCGAATCCGGCAAGCTGGAACTGATGGTCCACGTTTGTGGTGATGACGAAATAGTCCTTGCCGTCAAGCGTTGCACGCAGATCGTCGTATGCCGTACCGGGCGCCTTCGTATAACGGTTGCAAAGAATGGAGCGGCTCCAGAAGGCCCACTGCTCTTCCAGGCTCTCGAACGGGCCGAAACCGCCGCTGTACATGTCGCGGAAACCGTACTTGTTTTTGAAATCGGCGAACAGCTCATCGAAGCGCTTGCCACCGTATGTCATGCCGGCAGCGGTGGAAAGGCCAGCCCCGGCTCCGACAACCACTGCCTCTGCCTGAACGAGGGCGCGTTTCAACTGCTCCGTTGCCGCCTCAAAACCCTCTGCCGACGCGTTCGCCTGCACATACCGTCCGCCAAATCCAAGCATCGCCCTACCCCCTTGCCTTGCTGCGGGCATAAAAAAGGTGCCCGCCCGCCTCGAATATCTCGTCTTTACCGTAACCGCCGAAACGAATAGCGAAAAGACTGCACTTCGAAGTGCGCTGGGCACCTTTTGGAAACCGGGATTACCCGTTCAGGCGCGCAGAAAGCATCTGGTTGATGAGCTTGGGATTGCCCTGGCCCTTTGTGGCCTTCATGCACTGACCCACGAAGAAGCCCAACAGGCCGGTCTTGCCGCCCTTGTACGCCTCAACCTTGTCGGGATTATCCGCCAGCACCTGGTCGATAACCGCCTCCAGCGCGCCGGTGTCGGACACCTGTTTCATGCCACGCTCCTCCACGATGGCAGAGGGGTCCTTGTCCTCATCCAACACGGCGGAGAAGACCTCCTTGCCCTGCTTCGACGAAATCGTGTCGTCGGCAAGCAGCGTTACCAGCTCAACCGCACGCGCGGGTGTAAGCGGCGAATCATCCAAATTGTTCAACCCGTTTGCATTCAGATACGATGCCACGTCGTTGATAATCAGATTTGCCAGGGGCTTCGCCAGCTTGTCGTTCGCGCCGTCGCACGCCATGCAGGCCTCGAAGAAATTCGCCGTCACGCGATGGTCCACCAGATGACGGGCATCGTAGGAAGATAGGCCGAAATCCGTCTGGAAGCGCTCGATCTTCTGATCGGGCAGCTCGGGCAGTTTCGCACGCACGCGCTCGATGAACTCGTCGGACAGATCGTACGGCGCCAAGTCGGGGTCGGGGAACATGCGGTAGTCGTCGGCCGTCTCCTTCACGCGCATGACGATGGTGCGTTTCGCGCTGGGATCCCAGTGACGCGTCTCCTGGTAGATGACGCCGCCCTCTTCCAGTACCTCGGCTTGGCGACGGATTTCGTAGACCAGGCCGTCATGCAGGCTCTTGAAGCTGTTGATGTTCTTCAGCTCCGTCTTCGTGCCCAGCTGCGTAGTACCCCGGCGCCGCAGGGAGATGTTGCCGTCAGCACGCAGCGACCCTTCCTCCATGCTGCAGTCGGAAATGCCCAGAGCCAGGAAGATCTGGCGCAGCTTTTCCATGAACAGACGCGCCTCTTCGGGTGTGCGCAGGTCAGGACGCGTGACCAACTCGATGAGCGGGGTACCGGCGCGGTTGTAGTCGACCAGCGAATGTGTGGCGCCGGCGATGCGGCCCTCGTCGCCGCCGATATGGATCATCTTGCCCGCATCCTCTTCCATGTGGATGCGCTCGATGCCGATATGCGCGGTGTACGCACCGTCCTTGCCCTGCGCCTCCGGCAGGTCGATGCGCTCGTTCGCACCCTTGCCGTCCACGGCCAGGTCCAGCCAGCCGTCCATGCAGAAGGCCACCGGGCCCTGCGTGGTCTGGAAGTTCTTCGCCATGTCGGGGTACATATAGCCCTTACGGTAGAACATGGAGTGCTTCTTGATCTCGCAGTTCGTAGCAAGGCCAGCCAGGCAGATGGACTCGATTGCCGCCTTGTTCGGCACGGGCAGTGCGCCGGGCATGCCCAGGCACACGGGACAAACATGCGTGTTTGGCTCCGCGCCGAATTCCAGTTTGCAGCCACAAAACATCTTCGTCTCGAGCTTCGTCAGCTCGCAATGGACCTCAAGGCCGATGACCGCTTCCCAATCCTTCAGGGCCTCTTCCAGCGTCTTCATCGAACCACCGCCTTTCCGTCAGCGAAGCCGGGCGCAACGGGCGCCTTGCCGTACACCTGCTCCAACGCCGCGGCCACGCGCAGCATATTCTGGTCGCGGAATGCCGGTGAGATGATCTGCACGCCCACGGGCATGCCGGAATCGGCGCCCAGGCCCAGCGGCATGTTCATGCCGCCGTTGCCGGCGATGTTGATGGAGATGGTGAACATGTCGCCCAGATACATGCTGGTGGGGTCGTTGATCTCGCCGATCTTGAACGCCGTGCGCGGAGACACGGGGGCCAGGATAACATCGACCTTCTCGTACGCCTGCGTGTAATCCTGCGTGATCAGCGTGCGAACCTGCTGCGCGGGATAGTAGTACTTGTCGTACACGCCGGAGGAAAGCAGGTAGCTGCCCAACATGATGCGACGGCGCGCTTCGGGGCCGAAGCCTCCTTCGCGGCTTGCCTCGTACTGACCGCCCAGATCCTTGTGGCCGGGATCGCAGTAGCCGTAGCGCACGGAATCGAAACGGGCCAGGTTGCTGAATGCCTCGCACGGCCCCAGCACGTAATAGGCGCTCATGGCGGCCTCGGCGTGCGGAAGCTCGATCTCAACCAGCTCGGCACCCGCATCCTGCAGCGTCTTCGCCGCATCTTGGACGGCCTTCGCAACCTCCGGCTGCAATCCTTCCGCCTGCATGAATGCGGGCACGACGCCCACCTTCATGCCCTTCGCGCCTTCTGCCAGGTTCGCAGTGAAATCCGTGTCGATGGCCTGGCTGGTGCAATCCAGCGGATCGCGGCCGGAGATGGCATTCAGCACCAGCGCCGCATCCTGGACGCTGCGGGCAAACGGTCCTACTTGGTCGAGCGAGCTGCCGAACGCCACCACACCGTAGCGGGACACCACGCCGTAGGTGGGCTTGACCGCCACGACGCCGCAGAAGCTGCCCGGCTGGCGGATGGACCCGCCGGTGTCATAGCCCAGCGCGGAAGGGTACG
>USAB01000029.1 GCA_900552585.1 uncultured Coriobacteriaceae bacterium | reverse complement strand
TTCTTCCGTAAGGTCATCTGCGGAAGCGATGTGCTCCTTTGGAATCATCAGAATGTGCACCGGCGCCTGCGGGTCGAGGTCGCGGAATGCGAGCATTTTGTCGTCTTCGTAGACCTTCGTGCTCGGAATCTCGCCGTTGGCAATCTTGCAGAAAATGCAGTCCATTTGCCTTTCTCCTTTCTTGAGATTTTATATAGAACGTATAGAGAGAACTTAGATCTGTTCGCTGAGGATCTTTTCAACAGCTGCAAGGGCTTCGTCAATCTTCGTCTGGTCCTTGACGCCTGCCATAGCGAAGTCCGGTTTACCGCCGCCGTTGCCGCCGGTGAGCTGTGCAACTGCCTTTACAAGCACGCCGGCTTTGACGCCCTTTGCCTGTGCCGCTTTCGTTGCGGTCGCTGCAAGCGTTGCCTTTCCGTCCAGAACGCCTGCGAGCACGGCTACAATGGCCGTATCGCTCTTTTCGTCGCGGATCTTATCGCACATGGTGCGCAGTGCGTCGCTGCCTGTGCCGGAGAGCATCGCCGTAACGATCTTGACACCCTTAACTTCCACGGCGTTATCCAGAATGGAGCCGAGGTTCATGGATGCAATCTTGGAGCGCATGGATTCGATCTCTCTGTCCTTCTCCTTGAGGTCGGCGTTGACCTGTGCAGCTTTTGCCGGGAGGTCGGACGGGTTATTGACTTTCATCGCAACAGCGGTATCCTTGAGCAGCGTGTTCGTTGCGTAGATCATCTTAATGACGTTGAGACCTGTGACCGCTTCGATACGGCGCACACCGGCTGCAACGGAGGATTCGCTGACGAGCTTGAAGAGGCCGAGCTTAGCGGTGGAATCAATATGCGTGCCGCCGCAGAATTCCTTAGAGAATTCGCCTACCGTTACAACGCGCACGACGTCGCCGTATTTTTCGCCGAACAACGCCATAGCACCGAGCTTCTTTGCTTCTTCGATCGGCATTTCGCGGCACTCAACCTTGATGTCTTCGAGGATCTTCTTGTTGACGAGGTTCTCAACCGCGAGCAGCTCTTCGTCCGTCAGGGCGGAGAAGTGCGTGAAGTCGAAACGCAGGCGATCGGGAGCAACCAGGCTGCCGGCCTGCTTCACATGGTCTCCGAGCACGGTGCGCAGTGCCCAATGCAGGATGTGCGTGGCGGTATGGTTGCGGCGGATGCGCTCGCGGCGCAGCACGTCAATGCGCGCCTGCAAGTCATCGCCGACATGCACGGCGCCGTCTTCTACCTGTACATAATGCACGGTCAGGCCCTTCTCGGGCGTCTGCGTATCCGTCACGCGAATAGTGGCGGCATCGCCGATCATAATGCCGGTATCCCCCACCTGGCCGCCCATTTCCGCATAGAACGGCGTCTTGTCCGCAACAAGCAGGCCGGTATCGCCCTTCGACAGTTCCGCAACCGCCTGACCGTCTTTCAGCAGCGCCTTCACGGTCACGGATGCCTCGTTCGCGTCGTAGCCCACGAATTCCGTGGCACCGGCGCGCTCCAGCAGCGCCGACATGGAGCCATCGTACGTGGACCAGGCGGCGTCGGCATCCTTCGCATTCGCACGGGCACGGGCCTTCTGCCGATCCATGCACTTCTCGAAGCCCTGCATATCCACATCGATGCCGCGCTCGGAGCAGATCTCCTCCGTAACTTCCACCGGGAAGCCGTACGTGTCATGCAGCACGAATGCGACATCGCCGGGCAGCGTGGTGCCCTCCAGCTTGTCCAGCGCGTCCGCCAGGTACGTGCGACCCTGGCGGAGCGTCTTGCCGAAGCGCTCCTCCTCGTTCAGGACGATGCGGTGCACCAGCTCGCGGTTCTCCACAATCTCGGGATACACGGAGCCCATGGTCTCGATGATGCTGTCCACATATGTGCCCAGGAACGGACCGTCGACGCCCAGCAGATGTCCCTTCATGACGGCGCGGCGCAGCAGACGGCGCAGCACGTAGCCGCGGCCCTCGTTGCCAGGCAGGATGCCGTCCGCAATCATGAACGTCACAGAGCGGGAATGGTCCGCCATGACGCGCAGCGCCTGGTCGTCAGATTCCTTCTGGCCGTATTTCTTGCCGGTCAGGCGCTCGCCGATCTCGATGAGCCCATGCAGCACGTCTGTATCGAAATTGCTCGTGACGCCCTGCATGATGGCCGCGATGCGCTCTAGGCCCATGCCGGTATCGATGTTCTTATTCGGTAGGGGCGGCAGCGAGCCGTCCTCCTGGCCGTCGTACTGCGTGAACACCAGGTTCCAGAACTCCAGAAAACGGTCGCAATCGCAGCCAGGGGCGCAATCAGGGCGCCCGCAACCCACTTCCGGACCCTGATCGTAGTAGATCTCGGAGCAGGGGCCGCACGGGCCCGTGGGACCGGCGCGCCAGAAGTTGTCGTCTTCACCCAGTTTCGTGATATGAGATTCGTCGACGCCCAGATTCTTCCAGATGTCGATGGTCTCGTCGTCGTTCTCGAACACGGTCACATACAGCTTCTCGAACGGAAGCTCCAGCTCGCTCACGGAGAAGTCCAGCGCCCAGGCGCACATCTCGCGCTTGAAGTACTTGCCGAAGCTGAAGTTGCCCAGCATCTCGAAGAAGCTCAGATGGCGACCATCCGTGCCGATGATGTCGATGTCGTTCGTGCGTACGCACTTCTGTACCGTGGTGGCGCCGATATAGCGGTCGTCCAGGTGCTTCTGCTGCAAGAAGTACGGCTTGAACTGCACCATGCCCGCGCTGGTAAGCAGCAGGCTGGGATCATCGGGGATCAGAGAAGACGAAGGCATACGTTTGCATCCCTTGCTCTCGAAATAGCTCAGGTACTTTTCCCTGATTTCGGCCGTTGTCATGTATCGCATAGCTTCAACTCTCCAGACTGGCGGAGTAACTGTCTCCCCGCCCTCCAATTCCCGTTGGAAAATAATCACAGGCTATATTAACGCCCTTTCGCGCAGTGCATAGGGACAGCTCGATTTGTCCATCTGTTTTCCTTGCGTACGGAGCGCTCTCGCGCCGGCAGGAACAACTGAAGCGCACGCACTTGCGAAGCACTGCGGAAGCATAATGACGCTCGCTCTCACTTGCAGGGAACGCGCAGGACGGGCGAAGAACCTGTAGAAGACTACTTGCCGCCACCTGCATGATGCCGCGCATCCCGATCGGCCGCATCTCGACCGGCAGCCCGACAATTCGAAAGGCGGTCGCGATCGCGCCATGTGCGATCGCGAAGCGCTTGCTCGGGTGTGCGGTGGCGCGCCGGGTGGTGGCGCAGGAACGGCAGCTTCTTGTCCATCTGCGGCTGCGGGGCATGGGCAGTTGCATCCGACTGCGGATCCACCGCGCTGCCTGCCGCAACGTCCGCTTTGAAGAACACACCGTCCTCCGATACAATCTGACGACCAGTACGCTGCTCGTAAAAATACACGAACAGCGATTTCCCCGCCGCCGTGAGCGGCACGGCGGCAAGCATGCCGATGATGTCCCCCATCAGCCCGCCCATGTACATGCCGATGGCCGAGCCGCACATCAGCGCGAAGATCATCAGCGCCGGATGGATGTCCACGGCATCGCGCATGATAATGGGCGAGACGAATGTGTACACGACCTGCTGCACGATGATGGCGATAATGATGGAGATGACCGCCACCGTTGGACTGTTCATAAGGCCGATGCCACCGGCGACGATGCCACCCAGCCAAGGGCCCACGACCGGGATGATATTCAGGATACCCGTGATCACGCCGCACGCCGCCGCGTTCGGCACGCCGATGATGGCATAGCCGACGCCGCAGGCCACGCCGATGATAAGGCACTGCAGCAACGTTCCCTTGATATAGCCGCCGATAGAGCGGTTGAACGTGTGCGAGATAACGGAGAAGTCATCGGCATGCGCGGGATTCACCAGACGGCGCGCCTCGCGGCGGATGCCAGGCAGGTCCATGAGAATCCAGAACGAGATGACTAGGGCGAAGCCGATGACGATGCACGAATTCACCAGGAATGTACCGAAATTCACGATACCGCTCGCCAGCGCATTCGAGAACGATCCGGTGGCCTGGTAGAACGAATCCGACGCGCTCTGGACGGCCTGCTGGACGACGCCGTTCTGGAACAGAGCGGAATATCGGCTCGCCAGGCCCTGGTACCAGTCCATGAACTGCTGGCTGTACACCGGGATGCTGTCGTTGATGGACTCGAACTGGTCGCTGAGACCAAAGACGGGCGAAACGCCCAGCCATACGGCCAATGCCACGATGGCAATCATGACAACGTAGGCGATGGTGGTGCCCAGACCGCGCTTGATGCCGCGTTCCTGCAGCCAATCCACCAGCGGATACAGGCAAAATATGAAGATGATGCACCAGACCAGGATGCTCAGCGGAAGCGCCAGCACCCCCATGACCACGCCGAGGAGGTAGATAAGCACGCATGCCAGAACCAACGTGCCCAGCAGATAGAAGCGTTTACGCCACTTCGCGGTAGACGCCTTCGCTTTTCTCGACTCGGGCAACGTGGGTTCTGACATGTGCGGGAAATTCTCGTCGTCGGCAGTACTCAGAACATTAGTCCTGTTCATCCACCGTCTTCTCGGCCGCATGCGCGGACTTTTCAGCAGGTGCCTCGGAAACCTCCACTTCGGCCTCGACGCGTTCCGCCTGCGCCTGCGTCCCGGTGGCTTCTTTCTGACCGCCTAGCGCACGGGACACGTTGCTGGCACGGCGCGGCTTGAAGGCGTCGCGAATGCGGTTCGAAAGGTTTTCTACGGCACTCACCGGCGCCTGGGCAACCTTATCCACGGCAACCGTTGCGGTAGACAAGGTGTCGGTGATCTGGGTAACGTCCTCGAGAATCTGATCGACGCGCATAATCTCCAGGTTCGCCGCATCGACGGTCAGCTGTACGCGATCCACCAGCGGATCCACCTTGTCGATAGCGGGCTTAGCGGATTCGACAATCTCGTTCGCATTGGCGATGATGGGATCCACCTCGGCCTTCAGATCGTCGATGGTGGTGCGCGCCTTGCGCACGGTGATGGCCAATTCCACGACGAACCAGACGAGAACAATGCCCACGATGATGAAGACCACGGGCAGCGCCGCATTGATGATATCCATGATCACCCTCCTTATATCCGTATACGTTCGACTATATCACGGAGCCGCGGAAACTGAGGCGCGCATATCGAAGGGTAACGAAGCCCTTACTCGGATGCGGACCGGGAATCTTGGCCCGGCTGCTTTCCGCGCGGCGACGCGGGCTTGCGGTCGCGAGCCGTGGCTTCTTGGCGGAATGCCTCCCACCCGCGCTCCGTGGGATGGTAGAAGCATCCGCGCTCCAGCCCTTCGGGAAGATAGCGCTGGTCCACCCATCCGCTGAGATAGTCGTGCGGGTACCGGTACTCGCCGTAGTTCTCGGAACCGGGACGGTGACGGTCGCGCAGATACGACGGCACGTCGCGGCGCGGGCCCTTGCGAACCTCCGCGAGCGCAGCGTCGATACCCGCCTCACACGCATTGCTTTTCGGAGCGAGGGAGATGTAAATGGCTGCTTCCGCCAAGTTGATGCGGCATTCCGGATAACCGATGACCTCGGCGGACTTGAACGCGGCCTCTGCAATCAGAAACGCCTGCGGATCCGCCAGCCCCACATCTTCGCTTGCCTGGATCATCATGCGGCGGGCGATGAACTTCGGGTCCTCGCCCCCGTCGATCATGCGCGCCAACCAGTACAGGGCGGCATCCGGGTCCGACCCGCGCATGGACTTGATGAACGCGGAGATGATGTCGTAATGCATGTCCTTGTCTTTGTCGTACGACAGCGCCCGATGCGGGTTCGCATGGTGCACCTCGTCGACGCCGATGGAAGCGGGCGCGTCCGGCGTTCCCGGGGGCAGCAACGCCGCGGCAAGCTCCAACGTGGTAAGCGCGCTGCGACCGTCGCCGCCGGAAATGACGATGAGCGCGTCGCGCGCCTGGGGCGTCAGGGCGTACGTGCCGTGGAAGCCCTTTTCGGATGCCAGCGCCCGATCCAGCATGGCGCTGATGGCATCATCGGAAAGCGCCGTGAGCTCGACTACGCGGCTGCGCGAGATAAGAGCGGAATTCACTTCGAAGAACGGGTTCTCCGTCGTGGCGCCCACCAGGATGACGATGCGGTCCTCCACCGCATGCAACAGCGCATCCTGCTGGCTGCGGTTGAAGCGGTGGATCTCGTCCACGAACAGGATCGTGCGGGTCCCGTTCATCAACAGCCGCTTTTCCGCCGCATCGATTTCGCGGCGCAGGTCGGAAACGGTGCCGCCGACGGCGGAGACCTCCACGAACGCCGCCTTTGTGGTGTTCGCGATGACGTGCGCGATGGACGTCTTGCCCGTACCGGCGGGGCCGTACAGGATGACGGAGGTCAGGCGATCGTTCTCGATGGCGGAGCGCAGCCAGCTGCCCGGCCCGACGGCGTTCTCCTGCCCCACAAGGTCGTCCAGCGTCTCGGGGCGCATACGCACCGCCAACGGCGCGACCTTGTTGCGGGCCTGGTTGTCCAATTCACTGAATAGTGTATCCATGACGCAGAACTATAGCACAGATGTTCGTGCTTTTCGGGCAATTCGAAACGTTCGTAAACGTTGTGCATAGCATCCGCAATGTCAAGCCTTTTATTGGCGTGCGGGCGATTCTATACTCTAATCAGGTTCTGCCCTTGGTTTCATATTTTGCGATGGACCGATGCAATTATAAAGGGAGCCTCATATTGCTGGTGAAATGGGGATTCGCGCCCGTTGGCGCGAAAGCCAGGAAGCCCGCTGCGGGCACCCACCTGTACGAGGTGGGTTCATCCTTTGGCTGAGGGTGGGCCTTTTTTGCTGCCCGGTTCCCCGAGCCTTCTCACGGTGCCTTCCCGCACCCGTCCCGTAAGGGCGCAGCCGAGTTCCGTTCCGTCTACAACCGCGTATGCTCGATAGCCGTGGTGCCGTGCAGGTTGCGCAGCACAAACGGGCGGCCGTCCACCGTCACCGTACCGGAGAAATCGCCGAACACCTGATGGCGGTCGACGAACATGGCATACGCGTTCACGTACTCCGCCGTATCCTTCGCCGGCACGAACGTCAGGTCCACCTGCCCGTCGCAATCGGAGATATGCCAGGCACCCAGCATATCGAAGCGGTCGGAGAGCGATTTCCCGTCCGTGGAGACATCGGCGGCAGGGATGTCGATGGTCGCTTCGCCCAGCTTCACCACCCGCCCGTCAACGAAGATGGCGTTCTGCGTGGCGTGGCGCTCGTCCATGCCCTGGACAAACTGCAAGCCCACCTTATGCGTGTCGCACGCGCTGCCGCCCTTGCCGTCCTGCCAGCCCTGCGCAGCAGCCCAGCGGAACTCGTTCTCGTACGGCAATACGCCGCGGTTCCAGGCGAACAGGCCGAACGACCGCGTAGGGCTGAACCCGTGCACCCGGCGGCCCACTTTGAAGCTGCCGCTGGCGCGCATGGCGGGCACGACGCGGTGGTAATGGAACGACTTCTGGTCATCAGGCCAGGCCAGCACATTCGACAGCGATTCCCGTGGCGCATAATCCAGCAGCGCATCGATGGCCGGCGATTCCCCGTCAAGGAATTTGTCGAAGCGCGCGATGATGCGCCGCTCGTCGTTTTGGGCGCGACACAGGAAACGACCGCGGCGGTTCTCGAATTCCGTGATGCCACCCATACTGTTAGCGGGCAGCACAAGGCGCTTGCCCAACAGCGGCGTGATGATGGAGACAGCATGCGATGACGGATGTACCAGGTTCGTGACCCGGGCAGACACGAGCGCCGCATAGCTGAGGTTCGCCACGGTGACCCACAGGGCGTACTCGTCGTCGTTGATCAGGTACCGATCCCATTCCTTCACGCGCAACCGAGTGCCCTTTATGCGGGAACGATCGTAGCGCAGCAACGGAACGGGCATCCAGCCGCATACGTTCAGGCGGCCGTTCACATTGTGCAGCATGCCGCGCGAGACGATGCGATGCTCGGGAGAAACCGGCTCGCGCACAGGCGCGTCTTTTGCCGGTTCCAAGTCCGGCACTGTCCGGGACTTCTCCATGTTCGCAACCACGACGCACGCGGGCGCGTTGAAGGTCGCGGCAACATCGGGGCCGATGCCAGGGAATTCCCCGGGAACGATGCGGTCCCCCGTTATATGACCCATATCTTCTCTCTGGTTCATCGCGCCATCCTGTGATTGCGTAGTGTGTTTGCACGATTCCCCTACGACGATAGCGCAAAAGCAACGCGTTCGCGCGAGGCGTTTCGAAAGCGCCCCCGATTCCATAATCCCGTCGGGATGCACGCAGGCTGTTGGCAAGAATATTCTCTTGGGACATGCCACAAAAAAAGCGGCCCAAAGGCCGCTTGTATATAACGCAATAGAGGAAAACGCGCGCTATTTCACGGTGCCGTAGACCATCCCCCAAGCATGGCCGTTGATGGCGGAGTTCAGCTGGTCGCACAGCGTGATGCGGTTGTAGCTGCCGGGCGGCAGCAGCTCGATGATCTCTATCAGGTCGGCGGGCAAGTCCATGGATTCGCCCAGCACGATGGCGTCCAGGCGGTCGACCCATTCCGCCGTCTTGAACAGCGTATCCACAAGCCGCTGCATCATACCGTAGTCGGGGCTGTGCTCCAAGCCATAGTCTTCATATGCCATGGCGTGCCCCCTAGCGAACGGCGTCCATGCCCATGGAGGCAATGGCCAATGCCCCGGTATACGAAGCCGTGGCCTGACCGACGCAACGCAGGAACTGGGCGCCGGCCGCCACCAGCGGCGGCACAGCCTCGAACACGGCATCCGTCGTGCGATACGGGTTATCCGGCGTCAGAATGACGGGGCGGAAACCCGGGTTGACATCGTGCGCATCATGCTCGCCCACAGCCAGTTGCACCAGGATGGGCAGGTCGCATGTCTGCGCAGCCTGCTTCACCAGTTGGACAGCAACATCCACCGGCGCGGCTGTTGTCAAACCCACCACGTCGGCCTGCAAGTCGGTCATAACGGACACGGCATCCACGAACGTCTCATCGCGACCGAGCACCTTGCCTTCTGCATCAACCGGCACCGTTGCCATGACGGGCTTGTCTGTCACCATACGCACACCCATCAGCGCACATTTCAGGTCCGCAATGCTGGTCATGCCGTCCAGAAGGAACGCATCGAACCCGTCTTCGCCGAAGTCGCGCGCCGCTTGGGCATATTGGTTGCGGTTCTGCTTCAAGGATACGCGGCTGAAAGGATCCAGGGGAAGATTCGTGGGGCCGATTTGCGCAATGATATGCTGCGGCATCAGCTCGGCGGCAATTGCCAAGGCCGCCTGCGCAATGGCACCCGACTGCTCTTCCAGGCGCTGATGCGCCAAGCGGGCGTGCGTGATACCCTCCGTGCCCGTAACCAAGCACTGCGCGCCGGCAATATGTTCGAAGCGCATGATGTCCGTCAGCGTCTCGGGCTCCAGCAGGTTGAAGAACTCGCGGTCGAGCTCGGGATCGGCCTGGTAGCGCCGCAGCGTGGCATCCGGCGGCGCGGAAAGCACCAGAATATCCTTATGGAATCGCATTTCGATATCGGGCATGCCAATCGAACCCTTTCGATAACGGAAGTATATAAAGATGGTCCGGCATCGGACACGAACCCGGCGCCGGACCGGAGGAAGCGCAGCCGCTAGCCGTTGCGGCGGGCGTTCATGATGTTGTTCGTCTCCAACCACGTGGCTACGGTACCGGTGTCGAAGCCCTCGGAGGAATCGACGACCAGAGCGTACATCTCCTCTTCGCGCAGGACGGCATCGAGCGCATCCGTCAGCTGGATTTCTCCGCCAGCGCCGGGTTCCACTTCGGCCAGCAGCTCCATCACGCGCGGCGTAAGCAGGTAACGGCCGAACACGGCTAGATTCGAGGGGGCTTCCTCCACCGGAGGCTTCTCCACAAGCGAATCGATCTTCCACACGTTATCGTCCACCTGCGAGCCAGCGATGACGCCGAAACGGCTGACGTCTTCTTCCGGCACGGCCATGACGGCGATGACGCTGGCACCGTCATGGGCGGCGCTTACTTCGTTCATGCGAACGAGCATGTTATTCTCGGGCACGATGACATCGCCCAACAGCACGTAGAACTGCTCGCCGGCCGTCTTCTCGGCAGCGCAATGCACGGCATGGCCCAGGCCAAGCGGCTCTTCCTGATACACGTAGCTGACATTCAGGCTGCCAGCGGCCTCCACGGCATCGGCATACGAATCCTTGCCATGGGCGCGCAGATGCGCCACCAGCTTCGGATTCGGCGCAAAGTGCTCTTCGATAGCCTTTTTGTCATGGCTGTTGATGATGACGACCTCGTCGGCGCCGCTTGCCAGGCCCTCCTCTACGATGTATTGGATAACCGGCTTATCCACTACGGGCAGCATTTCCTTCGGAATTGCTTTCGTGGCGGGCAGGAATCGAGAACCCAAACCTGCGGCGGGAATCAGAGCTTTCACAAGAACCTCGTTTCCGGCCTGGTCACGGTGCCAGGCCCTGGCATAATCGATGTTTTCGTAATATACCGCAGCGGCGCTTCGCACAAAAGCTTTGGAGAATTACCGCATAAAACGCCCTACATTTGACAGATTCGTCGAAGATAGGCACAATATGGTTCGTTCGCATTTCGGGGATGTAGCTCAGTTGGGAGAGCGCAGCGTTCGCAACGCTGAGGCCGAGGGTTCGAACCCCTTCATCTCCACCAGAATCACACACGCCGCCGATATCGTTCGGCGGTGCTTTTTTTTTCCGAAACCACCTCTGATATGGAGCCGTATATGCGAAAAGGGAGGCCGCAGCCTCCCTTTTTGTTCGTTATGCGTCATGCGCCCCGGTACTCTGAAAACGGAAAGGGCTAGGCCTCCGTCTCGTTTTCACCTTCGGCTGCAACCGCAGCCTCTTCCTTTTCGGCAGGCTTATCGGACAGCTCATCAATCAAGTTATCGAACAGGGATTCGCCATTTTGGCTCAGAGTAACCATGCCGGTCAGCACATCGACGTACTGATATGACTGGCGCATCTTGCGGCCGCGCTTGCGATCCACCTCCATGATGAACAGCTGAGGATGTACCTGCGTCAGAACGCCTTCACTCTCCATGATCTTCGAACGGCCCATGTTCGCCCGCACCTCGAGGCGCTGACCCACGAAGTCGTTGAGCGTATCATGGATAGACTCGATGATGGTCGACTGCTTGGCTAGATTCATGCAGTAACTTCCTTTAGTTGAAACCCAGTATTCCAAACAACAATTATATGCTCTTATTTAACAGCGCTTACATACCCAAGTGATATAAATTGCCCATCGTTACAAAATAATTGATTATTCGCGGCAAAATGGGCATGACTTCTGCAGGCGAAGCAGGCAATAGCGGACGTCGGAATCCCTTATCTCCGCACCGCGGAATGGCGGACGGGCCATCAGCAACAACATCCCACCCCCGCTTGCATACTCCGCAAAGATTTACAATTTCATATTTTTGTCATGGTTATCGAATCTATGCAACAATGTTACTGGTCCCTTATAACAGACCAGGTGCGAAATTGCAGACCATAGCCTAGGCGTATGGAAAACACCGAGCGCAGAAGACGTCTGGGTCAGAGCATCCGGGCTGAACGGGAGAGCCAGAACCTCTCGCAGCGCAAGCTTGCCCATATGATGGGCAAGGATTCCCACTCCTATCTCAGCGCCATCGAGCGCGGCGAAACGAATGCCGGATTCGACGAGATCTGTGGCATCGCAGATGCTTTGGGCGTCGAGGTCAGCTACTTCTTCACGGCGCTATAGCGAATCGGGCTTGCCGCCAACCGACATCCCAGCTCCAAGAACTCCTTCGGCGCAAGCGTCTCGCCTCTGCGCCTGCCGTCGATGCCCGCCTCTTCGAGCAACTGCGGCAGGTACGCCGCCAATTTCGATCCTTCCGCTCCGAGCGCCTTGAAGTACGTGCGGCAGGAATTCGAAAGCGTCTTGCGGCGGCTGGCGAACGCCGCGTCCGCAATCAGGCGGCAAGCCCAGATCTCGCGATCGTTCAGCGTCGCACCGTTGTACTGCGGGCGACACCGATCAAGGCGGATCACCGCGGAATCCACGCGCGGCGGCGGGAAGAAATTGCCCGGACTGACCGGGAATCGGGTTGTCTTCTTCGCCTGCAGTCCCAGCTTCACCGTGTATGCGCCGTAGTCCTTCGATCCCGGCTGTGCGCACATGCGGTCCGCAACCTCCTTCTGCACCATCACGGTAGCCTGCGTAAGCCACGGAAATTGCTCGAAGTAGCCCAGTACGAGCGTCGCGGCCACCGCATACGGCAGATTCGCCACGAACTTGTTCGGCAGCATGCCTGCAAAATCCTCTTCTTGCAGGTCGAGCGCATCTTTCTGCAGCAGTTTGAACGCATCGGGAGCACCATGGCCGGCGCACGTCTCTGCTAGCACGGCAGGCAGATCGGCGTCGCGCTCAACAGCTATGACGGCCTTCGCGCGATCCAGCAACGCCACCGTCATCGTGCCGATGCCGGGACCCACCTCCAACACGACGTCGTCCGGCCCCACTTCTGCCGTGGAGAGGATCCTCCCCACCACGCCGTCCGTAATCAAGAAATGCTGTCCCAGCGCATGTTTCGTGGCCAAACCGTGCGCTTCCAGCACAGAACGCGTGGCTGCAACGGATGCCAGCGACGACACTTCGGGCATATCAGTTCCCTTCTTCTGCAGCAGGTGCGCCGATGCGCGCCTGCGTCGCTTCCAATTCGAATCCCGCAACCGCCAGAGCAGACCGTACTATGGTCACCAGCGGCTCATAACCGTGCGGGTCGCCGCCGTCGCCCACCACATATAGCAGCGCGCGGCGCTTCGGCAGCTTGCGCGTCCCTCGCCAGAAATGCGGCTGCAGGCGGTCAAGCAGCGCCTTCAGCTGTGCGGGCGGGCCGGCGAAATACACAGGCGTCACCAGGGCCAGCACGTTCGCCTGCGACAGCGCGTCGTTCACGGAATCCATGTCGTCGCGGATGATACACGCATGATCGGGTGCTGTTCGGCAGGCATCGCACGCCCGGCAGCCGGCAATGCACAGGTCAGCCACGCGAATCACCGGCGCCGGCATGCTGTCGGCATCCTGCAGCTCGTGTGCCGTTTCCCGCGCCCAGCGCTCGCAGCGGCCGCCGCGGCGCGGCGACGCCATCAAGACGACGGCGCTCATGCGCGCGCTTCCGGAGCAGCCGCCGATGTCCCCGCCGCAGCGGGCGAAGCGGACATGGGCGCGCATGTGTCTTCGGCATCTTCACCTTCGGTACGCTCGGGATACACGGGGTCCAACGGGCCAGCATCGGCCGCATGCGCCCGTTGCCAGGCCGTGGCCGGGCGGTCCTGCAAGCCCCGCGCATTCGCATGCATTTGAGCCAAGAACGCACGCCGCGGCTCCCCTGGCGCACACCCGCTGACGTCCGCAAGACACCGTGCCGTCCATTGTGCGAAGTCCGGATAGCAATCGTTGCCGCGCAGCGGAACCGGGGCCATGTACGGGGAGTCCGTTTCCAACAGAATCCGGTCCGCCGGCACCGTGCGCACGCCGTCGCGAGCTGCATCGGATTTCGCGAACGTCGTGATGCCGCCGTAGGCAATGAAGCAGCCCGCCTCCACCCAGGGAGCCAGCTCGTCGGGCGGCAGGCTGCAGCAGTGCAGGATGGTTCCCGCTTCGGGGAAGCCCTCTTCCCGCAGCACGGCAAGCGCGTCCTTGTGGGCATCTCGGATATGCAGGAACAGTGGCACACCCGCCTCTTTCGCCAGGCGAATCTGGGTGCGGAACACGCGGATCTGCATCTCGCGCGGCGATAGGTCGTAATAGTAGTCTAGGCCTGCCTCACCCACAGCGCATGTTCGCGGATCGGCAAGCGCGCGCCGCATGAGCGCCTCGAGGTCGTCGTTCCATCGGCGGGACGTATGCGGATGGCAGGCAATGGCCAGGCGGACGCGCGGGATGGTGAAACCGCCTTCCGCCTTCCTTTGCTCCACCAGCGCCCTCATCTGTCGGGACGCGTCGTCTGTCTGCCGCGACAGCACGGCATCTGTTGCGCGCAACAGCTTGGGCAGCAGCTCTTTCGCCTGCTGCCGCCAGGCATCCAGCTCGCGGTAGACGCGCGGCGCATCGCTGTCTGGCTCCGTGATGCAGCACAGAAAGTCCATGCCCCAGAACGCCGCGCGGGCCAACGCCAGCGGCGCGTCCACAGCGCCCAGATGGGCATGCGTGTCCGCAATGGGCCCTTCCAGCAGCGGCAGCGGTGGCACGGCCACGGAAAACCGCCCCTTCTTTTTGCGTTTGCGGTACAGCACGTCCCGCTCGGGCGCAACGGGGGCGCTTTGCTCCCCGGCACCCTGCACTGCGGTTTCGCTCATCCGATCATTCCCGTCTATCCGGCCGACGCGCCGTTAGTCCTGAACGGCAGCGATGATTTCCACTTCCACCAGCGCGCCCTTCGGCAGCTTGTCGATGCCCACAGCGGAACGGGCGGGAAGCGACGTACCGAACGACTTCGCATATACATCGTTGAACGCGGAGAACGTGCCGATGTCCTCCAGGAAGCACGTGGTCTTCACCACATGGTCGAAATCCGTACCAGCAGCCTTCAACAGCGCGCCGACGTTCTTCATCACCTGCGCAGCCTGCTCCTCAATGGTGTCGCCCACGAGTTCGCCCGTCTTCGGGTCCAGTGCAATCTGGCCGGAGGCGAACAGGAGGCCGTTCACGATAACGCCCTGAGAGTATGGGCCGATGGCTGCAGGGGCATCGGGAGTGGAGATGGTTTCCATGATCTTCCTTCCTGTGAGAGAATGAACTATTCATGAGATAACAGTCTATGCGACACTCGGAACATACACCGCAATAATTCTCAACGCAACGAAAGGAACGCATGCCATGCTGACATTGGAGGCATTCGAGGAAGCCTCGAAGAAGGTCAAGGAAGTCACCCAGGAAACGAAGCTCATCTACAGCCCGTACTTCAGCAGCGAATGCGGCAACGAGGTATGGCTGAAGCCGGAGAACATGCAGCGCACGGGCGCCTACAAGGTGCGCGGCGCCTATTACAAGATCAGCACGCTGACGGACGAAGAGCGCGCCCGCGGCTTGATCACCGCTTCGGCCGGCAACCATGCCCAGGGCGTGGCGAACGCGGCGAAGGTCTACGGCGTTCACGCCACCATCGTCATGCCGACCACGACTCCGCTCATCAAGGTGGAGCGCACGAAGGACCTGGGCGCCGAGGTGGTCCTGGCCGGAAACGTCTACGACGAAGCATACGAAGAGGCTGTGCGCCTTGCCGAAGAACAGGGGCTCACGTTCATCCATCCGTTCAACGACCTGGCCGTGGCCACAGGCCAGGGCACCATTGCCATGGAAATCGTGCAGGAGCTGCCTCTCGTGGATATTATCCTGGCCCCCATCGGCGGCGGCGGACTGATTACGGGTGTTGCCACGCTGGCGAAGCTCCTGAACCCACGTATCACCGTCATCGGCGTCGAACCCGCCGGCGCCGCTTGCATGAAGGCATCGCTCGAAGCCGGCCATGTGGTAAAGCTGCCCAGCGCGAACACGATAGCGGACGGCACGGCCGTGCTGGAGCCCGGCGACAAGATCTTCCCGTATGTGCAGCAAAACGTCGACAACATCATCACGGTCACGGACGACGAGATCATCGTGTCATTCCTGGACATGGTAGAGAACCACAAGATGGTGGTGGAAAATTCCGGCCTGCTGACCGTTGCGGCGCTGAAGCACCTGGACTGCAAGGACAAGAAGGTTGCTGCCATCCTTTCCGGCGGCAACATGGACGTGACCACGATGGCAAGCGTCGTTCAGCACGGCCTGATCCAGCGCGACCGCATCTTCACGGTATCGCTGCTGCTGCCCGACCGCCCCGGCGAGCTGGTGCGCGTGGCGCAGGCCATCGCCGACCACAAGGGCAACGTCGTACGCCTGGATCATAATCAGTTCGTCACTGCGAACCGCAATGCGGCCGTGGAGCTGCGCGTGACCATCGAGGCATTCGGCACGGCCCATAAAAACGAGATCGTCTCCGCGTTGGAAGACGCCGGCTTCCAACCGCGCGTCATCCAGGCACATCTGTAATCTCCTTTGCGCGCCCTCCCATGCGCAAACGCAACGGCCGCAGTGACCATACCCCAACAGACAAAAGGACCCGCTTAACGCGGGTCCTTTTCATTTCATGCCCTATGCTCCAGCACAGCGCCGAAACGCGCAGGCTGCCCGTTATTCGGCGTCTAGGTTCAACTCGGAGACATCAAGGCGCGGGAACAGCGGCGCGCCGGACTCCACCGTATTGCCCTCCGGCAGCTGACCCCAGGCGGTGGCGGCCTCAATGTCCGTCACGTCCGTGATGTTGCCCAGGCCTAGGCGACGATACACCTCGGCAGACGTGTTCGGCGCGAACGGTGCCATGTATAGCGCAATGATGCGGATAGCCTCCAGCAGGTTGTACATGACGGCGGCGAGCTCGTCGCGCTTCTCGGGGTCCTTCGCCATACGGAACGGCTCTGTCTCGTCGATGTACAGGTTCGCGCGATGGGCCAGATTCTGCGCTGCCGCCGCAGCGCCCGTAAAGTCCACTTCCGCCATGCACTTGTCGTATTCCGCATACAGCGCGTCCGCATCTTCGCGCAGCGGGTTGTTCTCCACCAGGTGCTTCGTGGATTCCGGCACGGCAGGCACCAGGCTGTCGAAGTATTTCTTGTTCATGCCGGGTACACGGCTGCACAGGTTGCCCCACGTATTCGCCAGGTCGGCGTTGTACACCTGTGCCATGCGCTCCAGGGAGATGTCACCATCGGCACCGAACTGGACGTCGCTCATGAAGTAGTAACGGTACGCATCCACGCCGAAGATCTTCACCAGGTCCTTCGGCATGACGCCGTTGCCCTTCGACTTCGACATCTTCTCGCCCTTCGTCAGCAGGAAGCCATGACCGAAGACGGTGTGCGTGATAGGCAGTTCGGCGGCCATCAGCATGGCCGGCCAAATCACGCAGTGGAAGCGCGTGATGTCCTTGCCCACGAAGTGATACTGCATGGGCCAGCGGCGCTCGAATTCTCCTTCACGCTCCGGATCCGCATAGCCGATGCCGGTCAGGTACGCCAGCAGCGCGTCGGCCCAGACATAGGCCACATGACCTTCGTCGAACGGAAGCGGCACGCCCCAATCGAACGTGGAGCGGGAGATGGACAGGTCCTTCAGGCCGCTCTTCACGAAGCTGATAACCTCGTTGCGACGCGCCTGGGGACGGATGAAGTCGGGATGCTCGTCGTAATAGGCCAGCAGCTTGTCCTGGAAGTCGGACAGCTTGAAGAACCAGTTCTCCTCGCCGGATGCCATCAGCTGCACGGGGCGCTTGCAGTCGGGGCAGACATAAACGCCGTCCTCGTTCTTCTCCAGGTCGCTTTCGGCGTAATACGTCTCCTCATGGATGCAGTACCAGCCCTCATAGCTGCCCTTGTACAGATAGCCGCGGTCGTACAGGTCCTGCCAGAACTTCTGCACCGTGCGCGTCTGACGATCGCTGCTGGTACGCACGAAGTCCGTGTACGTGATGTCGAGCATGTCCCACGTGTCGCGGAACACGGGCTCCATGGAGTCGCACCAATCCTGCGGCGTCATGCCCTTCGATTCGGCCGTTTCGGCAACCTTCTGGCCGTGTTCGTCCATGCCGGTGACGAACGCCACGTCGTAGCCGTTCATACGCTGATAGCGGGCCACGGTGTCGGCCGCAACGGTGGTATACGCCGTGCCCAGATGCGGCGCGGCGTTGACATAGTAGATGGGAGTCGTGAAAGAATAGGTCCCCTTGGACATGCTGTGTGCTCTCCTTCCGGCGAGACGGCGAATGGTACCGCTCGCTCACGTACGGCGGGGCCGGAGTAGTGCGCATCGGCCCTGAAAATCACCCGCCCGCTTGCACGGGCAAACGCAGTTGAACATATTAACCGATACGCGGCGAAAGCGGGCGGCTTCCACGAAAGCGCCCGATGGCGCACTTCCCCGCATGCCGCGCAGAGGATGGAAAGCGAAAAAGAGGACCGGCATATCGCCGGTCCCGTGTCGTATTAGATGGAATTCATCTGCGCGAGCGTCTTGTTGTACCACGTCTGCCAATTCGGCGGGCAGTACTTCTGCGCAGCCGTGACGGAGATGGTGGAGCCGTAGCCGTGCGCCAGGCCGGCAACGTGGGCGTTGATGGCCTCTTCCCAGCTGCCCCAGCTTGAAGAGCCCCAGCCCCACGCGTTATACGGCTTGAAGCATGCGGCGCCCAGCGAGCTTTCCGTGTAGGCGATGGCGGGCGACCAGCGCGGGTCCACACCGTAGTTCCATGCCGCCGTGGCGAACGTGGAACCCTGCCCGGCCAGCGGCGAGCCGGCCAGGTAATTGTCGATGCGCTTCGTCCACGTACTGACGAACGCGGACTTGCCCACGCTCCAGTCCACATTGCCCGTGCTCACCGCACCGGACGGAACGGCGTTGTCGGACGAAGACGAGGATGATTTCGAGGAAGAAGAGCTCTTGTTCGACTTCGTGGAAGACCGCTTCGCGGAGGACGAGGACTTCGCCGTGCTCGAAGACGACGAAGACGCCTTCTTGGCAGCGGCCTTCTCCGCAGCGGCCTTCGCCTCCGCAGCTTCCTTCGCCGCCTCTTCCTCGGCCTTCTTCTGCGCTTCCTCGCGCGCGGCGATGGCATCGTCGGACGCCTTCCGCGCCGCCTCCTTCTCCTTGACGGCCTGTGCCTTGTCGGAGGCAAGCTGCTCGGATTTCTGCTGGAGCTCCTGTTTCGACTGGTGCAGGGATTCCAGGGCATCCGTGTTCTTGTCCTGGATGGTGGCCAGGTAATCCGCAGTTTTGATCAGGTCATCGATGCTGTCGATGTTGAAGAACATGTCCAAGATGCCGGACTTCTGGTTGTCCATCTTGTACATGGCTTCCATGGCGGCAGCGGCATCCTGCTGCTTCTGGGGAAGCTCTTTCTTGATCTTCGCGATGCTGGCGTTGTTCTCATCGATGCTCTTCTGCAGCTGTTCGACTTTCTGGGACGCCTCGTCGTAGGCGGACGCCGTTTCTTCGACACGTTGCTGCAGCTCGCTGACTTCGGCCCCGGTGTCCCCGCCGTCTGCGAAGGCAAACTGGGGTGCCGTTGCGGCGATGCCGCCGAGAGCCACTGCTGCGGCGGTGAACACCGTCACCGCTGTTCTGGTCGTATTGAAAAGCATTCTGCTATTATACGGAAACGGCCGAATTTAACGAAACGGACATGCGCTCAGCTGTCCCGTTTGTGTCACATTTGCTTTCGAATGATTACGTTTCCGCAGATGGCAGGCGTACGTGAAGTTGTGGAAGACTCGTGAGTGCCGCGACACCGCATGCAAGGAGCACCGAGCGAAAACACGCGCCCCTACCGCTTCAGCAGCGCATCCGCCTGGCGCCAGTCCGGCAGGTAGCGGTCCAGCAGTGCCTTGAAGCGGGAACCGTGGTTCTGCTCGTGGAAATGGCACAGCTCGTGCACCACCACGTATTCCAGGCAGCGCGGGGGATACAGCGCCAGGCGCGTGTTGATGCAGACGCGCCCCGTGTCCGGCTGGCAGCTGCCCCAGCGGCTGCGCATGCTGCGGTACGCGAGCGTCTTCACCTCCACGCCCAAGATGGGCTCCCACTTCGCCACCAGCGCCTCCGTGCCCGCTTGGACCACGGCGCGCCAGGCACGGCGCTCGTCGGCATCGGCCGTTTCCGCATACCGTTGCGGCGACTGCAGCGCTTTCTCATGGTTCTGCACAATCCAAGCGCGCTTGCGCTGCAGGAATTCCTCCACCTGTTCCCACGGAATCTGTAGCGGGACGCTGGCCACCACCTGGCCGTCCTGCGGACGCACGCGCAGGTACATGTTCTTGATGCGCTTGCGCACCACCTGCACGCTCACGCCGTCCACATCGTACGTTCTCATTGGCGATGCACCAGGTCGTACGCCTCGTTACGCGAAAGGCCGAATTCGCGTCGCAGCGCTGTGACGATATCCTTCTTGCTCATGCCCTCCTGCGCCATCAGCTCCCGGGCGCGCACCTCCGCATTGCCCTGGACGGCCTGCTGCGCCGTAGCGGTCTCTTCCTTGCTCGGCGCGTCCAATACCAGCACGATTTCCCCCTTCACGCCGCCGTTGGCCTCCCGGCGGGCGAATTCCGCGCTCACGTCCGCTGCCGTGCCACGCACGACTTCCTCGTGCAGCTTCGTCAGCTCGCGGCACACGGCCACGCGGCGCGCGGGAAGCG
>USAB01000028.1 GCA_900552585.1 uncultured Coriobacteriaceae bacterium | reverse complement strand
TACACCGCCTTGATAGTGGGAACCACCAGGCGCTCCTGCATCCAGGACAGGAACTCCTTCTCGGCCTGCGTCACCAGGCGCTCCACCTGGGCAACGGCCGTCATGCGCTGCGCCAGGCCCTCGTCGATGATGGCCGTCAGCGCCTCCAGGTCGAACAGGTCCACGCCGGGAAGATCCGCGCACATGGGCTCGATATCGCGCGGAACGGCCTCATCCACGAACACGAGCCGGCGGTCCTGCGTTCCCGCAGCGGCGCGCTCGCGCGCCAGGTCGCCGGCGTGGACGACCGGCTCCGTGGCCCCCGTCATGGAGAACACCACGTCGCTTGCGGCGGCGGCCCGAACGCGCTGTGCGAACGGCACGACGCGCGCGCCCGTCTGCGGCGCAAACGCCTCCGCCTGCGGCGGCGTGCGCGTGGTCACGGACAGCGATCCCACGCCGCCTTCCAGAAGGTACTTCGCCGTAAGCTGCGCCATCTCGCCCGCGCCGATCAGGAGCACGTCGCTGCGCGTTATATCGTCCACATGATCGCATGCCACCCGGTACGCCGTTGTGGAGAGCGAAACGGAATCCGACCCGATGGCCGTCTCCGTACGGGCGCGCTTTCCCAGATGGAATGCGCTCTTGAACAGCCTCTCCAGCGTCTCCCCGCACGTTCCCGTGTGCGCTGCCAGCTCGTAGGCGCGCCGCATCTGCCCCAGGATCTGCGCCTCGCCCAGCAGCTGGGAATCCAGCGAGCACACCACCCGATAGGCATGCCGCACGGTTTCCGGGCCGCGGAGCAGGTAGAACAGCGAGCTGTCGAACGCATCGCCGACCCGTGCGCGGAAGAACGCCTCGAGTGCATCGACGCCCAGGCGGTCCGTCTTCGCATCCACGTACACCTCGACGCGGTTGCACGTGGACAGGATTAGCGACTCCTTGATGCCGGGCGCCGCATTCACCATCAGCAGCGCGTCGGGAACATCCTGCTCGGGGATAGCCGCCAGCCCACGCTGCTCGATGGACGCCGTCTTGTGGCTGATGCCCATGACTACCAGGCTCATTGCGCGCCTCCTTCCAGCAGGGGCGCGACGACCTCGGCATACACGTCCTCGGCAGAGGGCAATTCGCCGCGCGCGATGCGCTCCTTCAGCCCGCTTGCCCCCACGGCGGCGTAGAGCGGCGTGCGCGCGGACGCCGGGCCGGGCACGCGCTGCTTCACCAGCAGGCGGATCTCCGCCATAAGGTCCAGGTAGGGCTCCCACCATTCGGGGAACTCCCGCTCCAGGCCGCGGCGGATATCGCGCGCCTCGGACGGGGCCGCCCCCTGCGTGGAGACGGCGATCTGCAGGCGGCCGCGCTGCATGATGGACGGGACGATGGCCGTGCACAGGTCGGGCACGTCCACGATGTTCACCAGGATGTGACGGCGGCACGCCTCGTCGTAGACGGCTTCGTTCACCACGCGATTGTCCGTGGCGCCGATGACGAGCAGCGTGTCGGCAAGATCGCCCTCGCAGTAGCACCGTTCGCGCCACACGATGCGCCCGGCATCTGCCAGCGCGCGCAGCGCGTCGGTGACGCTCGGTGCCGTGAGTGTAACGCGCGCGCCATGCGAAAGCAGCGTCTGCGTCTTGCGCTCCGCCACGTGCCCGCCGCCGATGACGGCTACGGGCTGGCCCTGCAAATAGATAAAGAGCGGATACGGCGCCACCGGACGCGGCGACTGGGAAGACGGCATGGGATACCGTCCTTCGGACGACGCCGCCGGAATCTTCATTGAAACCATCGAACCCCTCGGATGCTACGGAACGGCGCGGGTGCTCTTCCCGAACGTGCCTTGGGCACGCGGCATGCACGGCCCTGCCGCTTTGTCTCTCTATCGTATGGTAGGCAAACGCCCCGATGAAAGCACCCAACGAAATTGACAGTTCCCGCCAACGGGCCCGTTCGCCCTGAAAACAGCACCTTTCGCAACCCGACGGCGGGAAGCGCGCGACGCTACAGCCCGCTGTTGGCCAACGCGATGAGCTCCTGCTTCGAATGGACGCCCAGCTTCGCATAGATGTTGCGCTGGTGGAAGCGGACCGTGCTGTCCGAGATGACCAGCCGCTCGGCGATGAATGGCGACGAATAGCCGCGCGCCGTCAATGCGAATATCTCCCGTTCGCGCGGCGTCAGGTCGGCCCCATCCGCCAGCTGGGCGCAGCGGACGTCCAGGGCATCGGTTGCCGATTCGGTCTCCGCCGGCTGATCGCACTCGCGTTTCGGAGCCGGTTCGGTCTCCGCCGGCATGGCCCCTGCCGTGAGCACATCCCAATCGGACGCAGCATCTCGATCTTGCGCGGCGGCACGGGACGCGGCAGGCGATCGGGGTTCTTCGCCCGCGGCCTCCTGCAGCGGGGCAGCCTCCTGCGGCGCATGCAAATCGTCCGCAGCGTCCTTCTGCGCAAGCGGAGCCCCCTCGCCGCGCGGCGCCTGCATGCGCCCAATGACCCAGGAAATGGCAAGGCAGCACACCAGGAACAACAGCACCAGGGACACCACGCTGCCCTGGGCGCGCATGGCCTCCGGCAGCGCCTGCGCCAGCGCCTGGCCGGTGCTCACGTTCAGGAAGCTGTTCGTCAGCACCAGCAGCAGACCGCACGTCAGAACATGCGGCACGTCGGACTGCCCTACCAGCGCCGGGAACACCATCCAACGCAGGAAGTGGTAACAGAAAACGGATGCCAGCAGCAGGCTGACTGCCAGCGCATTCGCAAACGAAACGTCGAAGCACGACAACAGCGCGCTGGCAAGCAGCAGAACGAACAGCGGCACCCATACGAGCTGCATATGGTTACCACTGCGCAGAACGAGCAGCGTCGTCAGCACCAAAACGGACGCCACCGCAACGCCGAACGCCACCGGGTTCGTGGGCTCGCCAGCCGCCCAGGCAAGCTGCGTGGAGAAGCCGTAGAGCAGAGAACCCAGCATGCCGCAGACACAGAACATGATGGCCGCAAACCAAGGGAAGCGGCGCGCCTGGCTGAGCGTCATGCCCCCGTCGGGCGTGCAGGGCGCAAGCGACGCGTCCGCAACAAGAAGGCACGGCACCCAGGCAACGCCGCTAACCAGCAGCACCAGCAGGGCTGGAAGCTCCGGAAGCACGCCCATCAGCCCGATTGCCGCGCCACCCACGACCAAGCCCAGAAGCGATGCCCGCACCACGCACCGCACCGAATGCGCCGCCAGGTACAGCAGCGTGACCAGCATGGCGAAGCCGCTCGCCACGCCGGCAACGGAGGCGCCCGCCATGGCCGCATCGCCTGCAGCGCCAGCGGATACGGCAAGCGCTGACAGCATCATCAGCAAGCCGCATGCCTTCAGCGAAACCGCGCTGGCGAACCGATGCCCCAGGGCACCCAACGCCGCCACGCCGGCAAGCGTCAGGAAGCGCGCCAGCGAACAGGCGAAAGGCACCGCACCGAACGTGTCGCCCTGACCCGCCTGCACCACGCCGGCAAAGCCCGACACGAACGCACGGCTGTACGCCAGTACACAGGCAAGGGCTATTCCCAGTACCACTGCGCCGACAGTATCCGCCGCGTCAACTCGCTTCGCCGCCGCCCGGCCGTCCGTCCCTCGCATCGCCACCGCCTTTCGCCATCGTCCCGAATGATATCGGTCATCCATAGTACCGCACGACATGCGCAGCGTGCCGCGGCGGGCTTCGGCTGATTCTCGCAGGACATCGCGAAATGCAGAGGGCTACCCGACGTTGGCATCGCGCCTGGCGCGGGCATTACCTGCCGCCGCCGGCGAAAAAGAACTGTTGCAATCCGGTTGCCGCACCGTCATAATACTTCCTTGCGTTCCGATGAAACCGTTGGAATCCCCATGAGACCGATGGCGGAGGAACCTCTGGAGAATCTCTTGGATGAGATGCCGAAGGTGCAAGGCACGCGCATGGCGCGCTGCTCAATCTCTCAGGCACAAGGACAGAGGCGATATCGCACGTTCGCGGATCGGCTTTCTCCTTGCCGCCCTGAATGGGTGCGGTTCCCCTGCTCCGAACGGCCCCTCCTTCAAGATGTTCCCCGGAATGTATTACCGGAACATGAGGGAGGTTTTATTCCGCATGGATGCTCTGTACGACGTTGTCGTCACCATCAACACGTATCTGTCTAATTATGTGCTTATCATTCTTCTGATTGGCACCGGCCTGATCTTCACCATCAGGACGCGCGGCGTTCAGTTCCGCTGCTTCGGCGAGGGCATGCGCCGCGTTTTCGGCGGCTTCTCTCTGCGCGGCGGCAAGCATAAGAGCGGCATCAGCTCATTCCAGGCACTGGCCACTGCCGTTGCCGCCCAGGTGGGCACCGGCAACATCGTCGGCGCCTGCGGCGCTATCCTGATCGGCGGTCCGGGAGCCATCTTCTGGATGTGGCTCATCGCGCTGCTGGGCATGGCCACGAACTACGGCGAGGCCGTCATGGCGCAGAAGACGCGCCAGGTCGACGCGGACGGTTCCGTCCACGGCGGCCCGGTGTACTACATCCGCACGGCATTCACGGGCAAGGGCGGCAGATTCCTTGCCGGCTTCTTCGCCGTGGCCATCATCCTGGCGTTGGGCTTCATGGGATGCATGGTGCAGTCGAACTCCATCGCCTCCACCATGGAAACCGCATTCAGCATTCCCACCTGGGTCATGGGTCTGTTCGTTATCGTCTGCGCCGGCTTCGTGTTCATCGGCGGCCTGCAGCGCCTGGCGGCTGTGACCGAGAAAGTCGTTCCCCTCATGGCCCTGCTCTACATCGTCGGCGGCTTGATCGTGCTGGTAGCGAACTGGCAAAACGTCGGCCCGGCGTTCGCGCTTATCTTCCAGTGTGCCTTCAACCCGGCTGCAGAGGTCGGTGGCACCGCATTCGGCCTGATTGCCGCTCTGTCGCAAGGCGCAAAGCGCGGCCTGTTCTCGAATGAGGCGGGCATGGGCTCCACGCCGCATGCACACGCTATGGCGAACGTCAAGGATCCGCACGACCAGGGCGTCGTGGCCATGATCGGCGTGTTCATCGACACCATCGTGGTCGTCAGCATCACCGCACTGGTAGTCATCAGCGTCATGTACGTGGGCAACGGCGTCATGGCCCAGGGCTATCAGGCCGCCATAGACTCCGGCGTGAACAAGACGAACATGGCTCAGATTGCATTCGGCAGCACATTCGGCGAGTTCGGCGGCAACGCGTTCGTGGCTATCTGCCTGCTGATGTTCGCGTTCTCCACCATCCTCAGCTGGAACCTGTTCGCCCGTCTGAACGTTGAATACCTGTTCGGCAAGAAGGCTGTCCTGGCATTCAATATCATTGCCCTGGCATTCATCTTCTGCGGATCGCTGCTGTCGAACGACCTGGTTTGGGAGCTGGCCGATATGTTCAACCAACTCATGGTCCTGCCGAACGCCATCGCACTGATTGCGCTGTCCGGCGTAGTTGCGAACACGGCGAAGCTGCATAAGGGCAAGCGCCATGACGACGCATACGAGCTGGCCGATGCGCAGGAGGCCGCCGAGGCTGCCGCAGGCGTCACGGACAAGGAAACGCGCGAGATGGCCGGCAGGTAATCCCGCCGCACGCGGCAGACGCGCCGTATCCGTTTCATCCGCTTGAGTCACAGCGCCCGCCCGGTTCACGAAAGGATCGAGCGGGCGCTTCTTCGTGCATCCGGTGCGCGCGGTGCGTAACGTGCGCGTACCGTTTACACGACCGTGGCATCCGATAGCTGAACCATGGCAAAAATGGATGCTTACCCGCGTTACGATGAATTTCGTTCGCTGAAACGAAATGATTCCAGGAGGCAATCCGTGATCGAGCCCAATGCCGCCGCGCTCATCCTGATCGACATGCAGCGCGGATTCATCGACGAGAATTCCGGTCTGTACATCGCCGGCGCCGCCGCTACCGTCCCCGCCTGCGCCCGCGCACTCCAGCGCGCACGCGATCTAGACATGCGCGTCTTCCACGCGCATCGCGAATACGCCTCCGACGGTTCGACCGTCGAAGCCGTCCGCTACGAGGCATGGGTGAACGGCGGCAAGCCGCTGTCCACGGAATGGCCGGAATCCATCCTGCCCCCGCGCGAGCTGACGCCGCTGCCCACGGAAGAGGTTATCCGCAAGCGCCGCTTCTCGGCATTCTTCGGCACGAAGCTCGACACGGACCTGCGCGACCGTTCCATCAACACCGTCATCCTGGCCGGCACCACCACGCCGAATTGCGTGCGCGCCACGTGCCTGGACGCCCTGTCACTGGATTACAACGTGGTCGTGCTCTCGGATGCCACGTCGTCCCGCTCGCCCGAGGTGCAGCAGGCGAACATCGACGACATGGCCGCCATCGGCGCGCAGATCATGACGGTAGAACAGTTCGAGCGCGACGGCCTGAACGACGTCGTGGATTACGAATCACAGCTGATCGACAACATCAACGAGCACAACGCACAGCGCGCCGCTCGGGCGCGCTAGCCGCTGCACCGCACTTCGGACGCGCAGCTTCCGCGTTCACCCGCACATGCGCGCAAACGTCCGGAACGGCGCGTCTACGTGAATCAGTCTCCCCAATACAAAACCGCCTGGACCCCGAAGGGAACAGGCGGTTTCTGTTTCATCCCTCCTGCAGGTGCATCCAGGGTGACGGCAAGGATACATCTGGCAGGAGAGTTGAAGCCTTTGGTTGGAATCCGCTACTTGTACTTGTAGAAGCCCTCGCCGGCGTTCACGCCGGTCTTGCCTTCGTCGATGTACTTCTTCAGCGTTGCGGCGATCTTGCCCGGCGTCGTGCTGGGATCGGATGCCTGCGGATTCATGATGACGATGTTGTAAGCCGTAACCAAGCCCACGATATCCAGGATGCGGAACGGGCCGGCAGGGGCGCCGGTGCCCAGGCACCAGGTCTTGTCGATGGTCTCGGGATCCGCCACGTCGTTCGCCAAAAGCGCCTCGGCGGCAGACAGGAACGGCACCAGCATGCTGTTCAGGATGTAGCCGGGCTGCTCCTTCTTCAGGCACAGCGGCACCATGCCGATGTTCTTCGCGAATTCCGCCACCTGCTTGTACACCTCGGGGTCCGTGCCCGCATGGCCCATGACCTCGGCCGTGTTGTTGCGCCAGATCTCGTTTGCGAAATGCAGCGCCATGTAACGCTCAGGACGGCCGGTGTACTCTGCGAACTGACTGGGCAGCAGCGTCGAGGAATTTGTGACGACGATAGCCTCCGGGGGCAGATGCTTCTTCATCTCCGTGTAGAAGTCGATCTTCTGCTGCGGATCTTCCGCAATGGCTTCGATGACCAGGTCGGCATCGCTCATGGCCTCGTCGTAAGACGTGGTCAGCACCAAGCTGTCATACGCCTTGACGACCTGCTCTTTAAGCGCATCGATCTGCTCGTCCGTCAGGTCCGGCGTATCTGCCAGACCGCGGGCGTAGGCGGCAGGGTTCGTCTTCATGGCCTCCAGCGTCTGCAAGTACACGTTCTTCCAGCGCTCGAACTTCGGCTTCGCGCGGCCGATGGAGCTCTCCATGCGCAGCCACACCTTCACATTGAATCCCTTGTAGGCGGACTGGAAGGCAATCTGGCTTCCCAGGACGCCACCACCCGCCACGACTACGTTCTTGATCTCCATGTTCATCCTCTCCTAGGAACCGGTATTCCGCTTCCTGCGGCATCGCGCAGGACCATATCGGAACTCTCCGTTAATTGTATCGAGGCGGATATGCCCGCTTGCAGGAAATGACGTTAACGGTGCGATTGATACCGTTCAACGGCACAGGCGAAACGATGAGCATCCGTCCGCTGTCCGTAACGCGCCGTTCGCCACCGCTGATACGACATTCGTTAGTTACTGTCGTGCAAAAGAGCCGCTTCGCCGGCATCCAAGCCCCCGCGCTGCAGCATATCCACAAAGCGATGCACCTCGCGCGCCGTCATGCCCCAGATAAGCGGGTCCGTGCCGAAATAGAATGTGACCTCGTGCGTCGGCGTGCGCCACGGATACGAGCGACCGCCAGGAATGGCATCCCACGGGAAGTCGTCGCCGAAGACAGGCTGCTGCCTTCCGACGTACACCACGGGCTCGTGCTCCAGGAACCATTGCAGCGGCACCGCGAACGTGCGCGTTACCTCGTCTTCGCTCCACGTGCCGGCATAGCCGTCCAGCACGCCATAGCACACCTGCAGCGACAGGTCCTTCGGCCCGCGGTCGGAATCCAGCGCGCCCAGCACGCGAATCTGGTCGGCAGCAACCAGCAGCTCCTCGCACGTTTCGCGCACGGCCGCCCGGATACCGTCCTCGCCCGGCTCCACATGGCCTCCAGGCAGGCAGACCTCTCCCGGCTGGCGCTCCAGATGGCGGGCACGCACCTCGAACAAGATGTCGTAGTCGCCATCTTCGCGCGGCAGGAGCGGGATGAACACTGCCGCGCCGGGATGCGCGGCCAAGCGCGCGGCCCGTTCGGCACGCACTTCCTCCTGACCCCGCTGCACCATCCGGCGTATGGCCTCTCCGTCAAGCGCCATGGGCGGCTATACCCCCGCCGGCAGGCCGGCTTCCTTCGCCGCCTCCAGCACATCCAGCGTCATGCGCACGCCGTCCTCGATGCAGCCGTCGCACGAACGCATCGGCGGATTGCCACGCAGGCCCTTCAGGTCGGGACACAGCGTGCTGCCGTTTGCATCGCGAAACTCAGAGACCAGCGACCGCGTCAGCTTGTACGTGGAGCCCTTCGTCTTCGGGTTCTCCTGGCCGACGCTATTGCGGTATCCGATGACCGCCACGCCGCCCGACAGCGCACCGCACGTCTCCGAGAAGCCTCCCATGCCGCCGCCGAAACCCTCCATCAGGCGAAACAGCATGTTGCGGTCCACGGCCGTCAAATCCGCAAGCGCGCATGCCACGCACTGTGCGCAGTTGTAGCCCTTCGCATGCATCTCCAGAGCACTGGCCACGCGCGCTTCCTTCTCCTGTGGCGTCATATGGCAGACATCCTCTCTCTTCTGCGGTATTTTCCGTCACTCTGCCGACGTGCGCCCCTGCACGTCGCCCCCGCCGCATCCGCGCTAGCGATAGCACTCCATGAACGTGAGGCAGGCCGTCTCGAGCTCCGCCAAGCCGAGCGGCTCCACGGGCAGATGGCCCGCGCCCTCAAGATCGATCCACATCTTCGGGCATGCCAAGCGGTTGTAGAAGCGCTTCGTCAGGCCCGGGCGCGTCCATCGGTCGCGCGTCGGATGCGCCACCATGACCGGGGTGGTGCGGAAGTCCTCGGGCTCCGTCTCCAGCTCCGGCTCTAGCAGGGACTTCATGAATACGAGCGGCACCAGGGCGCCGCACGACTTCGCATCCGTCATCAGCAGCCGCGCCAGGTTGCGGTCGTTCGCCACGGCGCGGGTATTGCCCATGAACATCATGGGAACGGGCAGCGATCCCAATTCGGGCGTCAGGCCCTCCAGCGCCGGCTTCGCCATGATGCCCATCAGCGGGTTCGCCGCCGTGGACCGCGTGACTTTGTCGTCGCGCTGATCAAGCAGGCACGTGACCATGATGCCGTCGACAGCGACCTCCCGCCCCTCTTCGGCCGCTGTGCGGTTGCAGCGGTCCGCTACCTGGTAGGCAAGCATGCCGCCGGCTGAAAGCCCCAGGACGAACAGCGGGATATGGTCGTCCGCGAAATGTTGCACGACGGTCTCCCCCACATCGACCCAGTCGCGGTACAGGATGTCGCCGGTGTAGCGCGTCAGCCCGTACAGCGGCAGGTCGGGGCATACCACCTCGTATCCCGCCCGCGCCAGCGGGACGGCGATGAACGACATCAGGCGCCCGTTGCCTCCCGTGCCATGGAAGATGACGACGCGGCCCTTCGGCTCGGCATCGACCGCAAGCGCCCGCCCGGCGGCCGGCTCCTCCGGTGCGACATCGCTCGCCCGGGAATCCCCGTCATCCACCGCATCCGCCGCAGCGAACACCTGCGGACGATAGCGGTCCACATGGATCTCCCATCCGCCATACGTATGCAGGTAGTATTCGTCCGGCATGGCCTGCGGCGTCAGCCGATTCTCTTCGGGAAGGTATTCCTGGAACTGCGGCCAGGTGGTATCGGAATGGTAGGTCACGGATTCCATGCAGACTCTGTTCTCTCAACACGGGTACGGTGTGCAGCGCCGACCCGCATGGACCGGCGCTGCCTTTCTCTTTCCTGTACTGTACCTCACGTATGAGAAGACGCTATGACGGTTTCGCAACCTCCCGCAGGCGCACCCTGCAGCCCGCCACCTCGGTAGCAGCGGGAAAACCACGCACTCAGGCTTCGGGCGCACCGGAGCCGACGTGATCGGGCGCTGCAGGCGCATCGGGCGTCGCCCCTTCATCCGCTGCGTCCTGATCGTACTGCGCCGCCTGCGCATCACGGTACGCCTTGCCGATGAGCAGCCGCTCGCCGACGCCGGATGCGATGTCGCTTGCGAACACCTGCGGGTCGATGCGGATTGCGCGCCTCGGGCAGATATCCTCGCACGTGCGGCACTGCAGGCATTGCCGCGGGAAAACATCCACCGCCTGGACATGCGCGCGAGACGAGCGCGTGCGGGGCCCCTCGGCGTCCTCGTCGTCGTATACCAGGCGTATGGCGCCCGTAGGGCAGAACATCTCGCACATGCCGCAGCCATCGCATGCCTCGGGGTCAAGCTCCGCATGGCCCCACAGGCGCGACGTCAGGATTTCATCGCGCGGCGTTCCCAGGTAATCCAGCGCCTCATGCAGCCGCTCGCGGCGATGCGGCATGAACTGCGGCAGGTTGCGCCCGTTCGCAGAACGCAGCATGGCGAACGAGAATCCCTGCTCCTCGTCGCTCTGCAACGCGTTCTTGATCTCGTAATCTGCCGTTCCGGCGGCCACATCGAATGCGGCATCGCGGGCGTCGCGCATCAGGTCGCGGCGACCTTCGTCATACCCCGCCTGGAAGCGCACGAACGACGGAAACCGCTGGTGCACCTCCACCGTCATGGGGCTGTTCCACAGCGTCAGGATGTCGCGCATCGTGAGCACCACGTCCAGCGCCACCTGCCCGGCTCGGGAAAGCTCGCATGAGTCGCAATCGCCGCATACCAGCATCACGCGCTGCGCATCCAGGCCGGCAAGGCTTGCCAGCAGGCTCTCATCCACGCGGCTCAAGCATTCCACGCGCGCCACCTTGCCCGGGTCGATGCGCCCGCGCGCCTTATCCGCCATCTCGCGGCAGGCAATGACGGCCGTGCCGTCGTTCAGGTCCAGCGAATTCACCATCAGGTCCTCCAGCTGGCGGTCGGCGGGCTTCAGCGGCAGGAGCGCGCCGACGGGGCATGCCGTGGCACACGTACCGCAGCCGATGCAGGCGAACGGGTCCACGGCCAGGCTGTTTCCCTCTACGGTGATGCACTCCACCGGGCATGCATCGACGCATTTGCGACACGTGACGTTGCGGTTGCGCACGCGGACGCACCGATGCATGAGCACGTGGAGCTTATCGCTTTCCAGCTTCTGCCAGATCTGAACGGCATCTTGAACGGGGCTCATTCGCTAACCTTCCCACGCCTCCACCAATTCGCGTGCGGCGTCTTCCGGATTGGCGGCGCCGCAGACCGCGGACACCACGAAGAAGCCGTCGGCACCCGTGCGCGAAAGCGCCGGCACGTCGGCCACCTTTACGCCGCCGCCCACGACGATGGGCAGCGGGCTCACGCGGGCCAGCTCCTCGATATCCTCCAGTGTACGCACCACGATGCTGCCATCGTCGTCCATGCCGCAATCGGGCTTCGTGGCCGTCTCATGCAGCGGTCCCACGCCGAAGTAGTCGGCATCCGCTACGACGTCCGCCGTCTTCACGTATTCCAGCATCTCGTGCGCGCGGGCGGACAGCCCCACGATGCCGTCCGGTCCCAGGTACTCGCGGCATACGTCCACGGGAATGTCGGACTGCCCCACATGCACGCCGTCGACCTTGATGCCCTGCGCACGGGCCGCCAGCACCACGTCCAGGCGGTCGTCCACCAGCAGCGGCACGGTGTCGCTCTTTCCCTCCGCGGCGATGGCGGCCGCCGCCTCGTCGCACAGATCGATGAGCTCGCGCGCAGAGCTGACCTTCGAGCGGACCTGCACGCAGGTGAACCCTGCCCGCAGCGCCTGGGAGACAATCTGCCCCACCGGGCGCCCCATCGTGTTCTCCGGGCCGATGACCAGGTATGCCCGGATGCTGAAGTTCTCGCGGATACCCATGCTATGCCTCCTCCGCATCATCGGGCGCGCCGATGATGTCGTTCACGCTCTTCACCTTCTGGTCCATCATATCCCGTCGGCCGGGACGGATGTCGGCTTTCAACACCACTTCCGTGCGAATGCCCTTCTCGGCAAGCACGAACGTGGCGTCCTTCACCACCTGCATGACCTCGTCCCATTCGCCTTCGATCTCCGTGAACATGGAGTACGTGCGATTCGGCAGACCCGAATCGCGGATGACTTTCACGACCTGCGCCACTTCGGGGGCAAGCTCGTCGCTCACGCCGAACGGCGCGATGGCAACCGCTACGAGCGTATTCATCGCGCAACCTCCTGCACCTCGAACGGGTTGTCCGCGATATCGTCCGGCGTTGCGCGGTAGAGCTCGTCGATGAACGCCACCTTGAAGCTGCCGGGCGCGTCCGCCTTCCGGGCCGCGCGGGCGCCTGCCAGATTGTAGACCTGGACGCCCGTCAGCGCCGCCGTGAACGGATCCGTCTCTGTGGTGTAAACGGCCATGACGCCGCCCAGCGAGCAGCCGGAACCCGTCACGCACGTCATCAGCTCCGATCCTCCATGCGAATGCGCGATGACGGTGCCGTCCGTCACCATATCCGTTTCGCCGGACACTGCCACGGCACCGCCCGTGAAGCAGGCGATGGCAACCGCCGCATCCTCGGCGGCATCCACGGTATCCGTCGAATCCACGCCGCGCACGCGGGAAGCTTCGTCGGCGGTGCCCGTCAGATCCCACAGGTTCGCCACGGCGATGATTTCAGAGGCGTTGCCGCGGATGACGGCGGGCTTGTACTGCTTCAGCTGCAAGACAATCTGCGTGCGCAGCGCCCCGATGCCCAGCGCCACCGGGTCCAGCACGAGCGTCTTGCCGGCCTCATGCGCCGCGCGGGCAAGTGCGGGAATGCTCTCGCCCAGCACCGGCACCAGCGTGCCCACGTTCGCATACACGGCATTGCCGCCCGCAACCAGTGCCTCCGCCTCGTCCGGCAGATAGACCATGGCAGCCGAACCGCCCACGGCCAGCTGTGCATTCGCCACGAAGTCGATGGTCACGTTGTTCGTGATGGAGCCCGCCATGGGGTTGTCGCGCTTCACCGCCTTGACCGCCTGCCTGATGCGTTCCTGTATCTCCGTTTTCTGCGCCATGGTTTCCCCTTCTAGTAAAAAACAAGGCGCCTCCCCGAAAGTGGGAAGACGCCTTCGCATGCAAAGGTATGCTCCCTACACCAGTGTTAACTGACAGGTTCAAAGGGTAGGCGAAAACGCCTTCTCAACGCACCCGGCCATTGTGCCCGGCGGTACCCCTGCATCGCACCTCAATCTAGGGCTATGGTATCCCACTTCGCGGCAGCGATAAACCCCCGCCGACGGTCGTATCCGCGAATGCCTCAGCGAAGGGCCCGCGCGGATACCCTATGATAGCGGGACAGGTAAATAGCAAGGAAGGCGCAGACTATGACCGTGAAGGCGATATTGTTCGATAACGACGGCACGCTGGTGGATACCTATCAGCTGATCTTGGACAGTTTCCGCTATGCAACGCGCACCGTGCTGGGCCACGAGCTCCCGGAAGCCGTGGTCATGGAGAAGGTCGGGCAGCCGCTGGTCACGCAGATCGCGGATTTCGATTCCGACCCCGTTGTTCGGCAGCGCCTGTGGGATGCTTACCAGGCGTTCAACCATGCGCACCACGATGCCGCGGTATCCCTGTTCCCCGGCATCAAGGACGCCTTGCAGCAGCTGGCAAGCGCCGGCTACGCGCTGGGCGTTGTGACGTCGAAGCGCCACCGGCTCTGCGCCCGCGGCTTGGACATCACGGGTATCGCGCCGTATTTCTCCTGTTTGGTGGGCAAGGAGGATTGCGACACGTACAAGCCGGCGCCGGGACCCGTGCTTGCGGGCGCGCGGCAGCTGGGATTTCCGCCCGAGCAGTGCATCTACATCGGGGACAGCCCGTACGACCTGGAATCCGGCAACGCGGCCGGCGCGCAGACCATCGCCGCGCTCTGGGGCATGTTCCCCCGCAGCGTGCTGGCCGCGTGCCATCCGGATGCGGAATGCACCGCTGCGTCCGACATACCGGGCGCCGTGGCCCGCATCGCGCAATCCGCATAGCATCCGCGCACGCCGCACATAAAAAAGAGGCGGGCACGGGGCCCGCCTCCACAGGGATACGCAGCTGTTCGCAAACGGCTTAGCGCTGCGCCATGAGCTTCTTGATCCGCTCCATGGCCTCCTTCGTGGCATCCGCTTCGCCGAACGCGGTCAAGCGGATGTAGCCCTCGCCGGACGGGCCGAAGCCCGCGCCGGGCGTGGTGATGATGTTCGCCTTGTCCAGCAGCAGGTCGAAGAACTCCCACGAGCCCATGCCGTCCGGCGTCTGGCACCAGATGTACGGGCTGTTCTTGCCGCCGAACACCGTCAGGCCCGCTTCCGTCAGGCCCTCGACGATGACCTTCGCATTCTCACGGTAGAAGTCCAGCGTCTCCTCGATCTGTTGTGCGCCTTCGGGCGTGTACACGGCAGCGGCCCCGCGTTGGATGATGTACGACGCGCCGTTGAACTTCGTGGTCTGGCGGCGCAGCCACATGGCGTTCAGGCTCTGGCCGTCGCGCACAAGCGCCTTCGGCACCACGGTGTAGCCGCAGCGGGCACCCGTGAAGCCGGCCGTCTTCGAAAACGAGCGGAACTCGATGGCGCACGTCTCGGCACCGGGGATCTCGTAGATGCTGTGCGGGACGTCGTCGTCCTGGATGAAGCGCTCGTAAGCGGCATCGAACATGATGATGGAATCGTTCGCATTCGCGTATTCCACCCACTTCGTCAGCTCCGCGCGGTTCAGCACGGTGCCGGTGGGGTTGTTCGGGCTGCACAGGTAGATGACGTCCACCTTCTGGTCGGGCAGGGCCGGGCAGAAGTCGTTCTCCGCCGTCGTGGGCATGTAGTAGATGTTCGTCCAGCGCTGCGTGGCCTCGTCGTAGTCGCCCGCACGGCCGGCCATGGCGTTCGTGTCCACGTACACCGGGTACACCGGGTCGCACACGGCAATCTTGTTGTCGACGCTCAGCAGGTCGCCGATGTTACCGGTATCGCTCTTCGCGCCGTCGGACACGAAGATCTCATCATCGTCGATATCCACGCCGCGTGCGCGGAAATCGTTGTCGGCAATGGCTTTGCGCAGGAAATCGTAGCCCTGCTCGGGGCCGTAGCCGTGGAACGTCTCCGGCTTCGCCATGTCGTCGACGGCGGCATGCATGGCGGTAACGACCGCAGGCGCCAGCGGGCGAGTCACGTCGCCGATGCCCATCTTGATCATATCCGCCTCGGGATGAGCCTCCGTATAGGCGGCAGTACGGCGGGCGATCTCGGAAAACAGGTAGCTTCCCGGGAGTTTCTGGTAGTTTTCATTGACCTTGGCCAACGTTGATCCCTTCTCTCCTTGCGCTGCAGGACGGAGCCGGGCGTGCCGGGCGGTCCGAAAACCAACCGGCACCAAGTCGTTCCGCCAATGCGTATTGCGTCACGTCAATTTCGTAACACTATACGCCAAACATGATTTTCACAGGGCGCCAAGCCCTTGGTCACCACTGTTCCACCACGGTTTTTGGATGTTGCGAGAAGATTGCGCGAACAGTTTAGGGAATCGACGCCGATAGCCTCCTTTATTCATGCATATGACCCTATTATGCGGACAGATAGTCGGATCTGGGCTCATTCGCACGGAATTCGGCCCCGCAGCGGGCAAGCTGCCCCCGCTGCCTTTGGCATGCGAATTTGCATAAGGAGCTTTCGTTATGGGGAAAGTAATAAAACGCTTGGCGATCACCGTCCTCGCGATCGTCGCCGCGTTCGCGGTACTCTGCATCTTCAGCTCAACCCAATTGGGCAATGCGAACCCGATAACCGGCATCACCACCGCCATCCAAAATCAGGCGCTGGACAACCTGGGCATCAAGAGCAAGATCGATTCTACGCTTCGCAACAACGAGGAAGCCATCGCAAACTACACCGGCATGTCGGAAAGCCAGGTGGATGACATGATCGACAACTTGGACATCCAGGACTGGAACGCCACGCAGCTTCCCAGCAACGCCACGGTGGCAAACACGTACAACGGCAATTACGGCGGCACGGAAGCCACTATCACCACGTATGACGACCCCTCGTACGTGACCGTCTGCGCGAACGACCAGAACATCACGCTGTCCGTCCCGGAATCCGCGCAGAGCTACCTGTCCTACCTGCAGTACCTGTAAACGCATGTCCCGCGCCTGCCCGCATCATGCTCTGCACGGCCCGCCGCAACATCATATCCGCTTAAAGCTCCGGCAGCACCGAATCCGATCCCTCCCAGAAAGGACGCAACACCATGACTGACGAACCGAATCTCCTGCTGTATGTCAAGCCCGGCTGCCCATATTGCCAGAAGGTGCAGCGTTTCATGGATACGAACGGCATACAGATCGAAACGCGCAACCTCTTCGAGGGCGACAACCTGAAGGACCTGATGGCAATCGGCGGCAAGAACCAGGCGCCGTGCCTGATCATCGATGGAAAGCCGCTGTACGAATCCGACGATATCATCGCCTACCTGCAGGAACGCTAACCGCCCCGCAACGTGGAAGCGGCCCGTCCGACGCCAACCGGTATCGGACGGGCCGCTTTGCGTTTTACCTTCGGCTCGCCGCCCCGCAATCGAACGCCGCGCGCGCCGGTTACAGCTCGTCCGTATCCAGCCAGATGGTGAACGGGCCGTCGTTCTCAAGCTCGATGCGCATGTCAGCGCCGAATTCGCCGACAGCCACGTGCGGCACGTCCGTGCGCGCAAGCTCCGTGAAATAGCGGTACAGGCGTTTCGCCTCGTCGGGCGCGCCGGCCTGCTTGAAGCTGGGACGGTTGCCCTTCTTGCAATTCGCATACAGCGTGAACTGCGAAACGACCATGACCTGGCCGCCCACATCCGCAAGCGAAAGATTCGTCTTCCCGTTCTCGTCCGCGAAAATGCGCATGTGCGCTATCTTGCGCCACAGCTTGTCGGCATCCGCCTCCGTGTCATGTTCGCCCACGCCCAGCAGCACCACGAGGCCCTGGCCCATGCGGCGGGGCGGCTCCCAGTCGAACGTTCCGGCCGTGCCGTCCACGATGCGCACCTCCGCATGCGTGACGCGTTGCACCAGCGCGCGCATCAGTCGTTCACCGGCCGCTCATGGTCCGGTTCGCACGTCAGCACCACCGGCCCGTCCTCCGTGATAGCCACCGTCTTCTCGAAATGCGCGGACGGCTTGCCGTCGCGCGTCGTCACCAACCAGCCGTCGCTGTGGCGGCGCGTGCGGCGCGTGCCCAGATTGATCATGGGCTCAATGGCAATAACCATGCCCGCCTGCAGCTTCATGCCGCAATGGCGATGGCCGTAATTCGGGACATCCGGATCCTCGTGCATCTCATGCCCCACGCCGTGACCCACGTATTCGCGCACAACGCCAAACTTCTTCTTGTTCGCCGGCGTCTCCACGGCGAAGCCGATATCGCCCAGGTGGTTGCCCGGCCGCGCGGCTGCGATGCCGGCCCACATGCACTCCTCCGTCACGCGCAGCAGCTCTTTCTTCTCAGGCGAGATCTTCCCCACGGGGAACGTCCAGGCGTTGTCGCCCACCCATCCGTCGACCGTGGCCCCCGTGTCCACGGATAGGATGTCGCCTTCACGCAGAATCGTGTCCTTGCTGGGGATGCCATGGACAATCTGGTCGTTCACGGAGGCGCAGATGGAGCCCGGGAACCCGCCGTACCCCTTGAATGTGGGGATGCCGCCGTGGTCGCGGATGTACGCTTCCGCGAACTGATCCAGCTCCCAGGTGCTCACGCCGGGCTTCACCCGCGCGCCCACCTCGCGCAGCACGGCCGCGGACAGGCGGCCGGCCTCCTTCATCTCCTCGATCTCCTCCGGGCTCTTGATGTAGATCATGGTCGGGACGTTCCCCTTTTCGCTCAGCACTTCGTTTTCGCGCCCCAGTGTATCACTTCGCCGGAAGGCAAACGGCTCGGTGCGTCTGGATGCCCTGGCTGCCGGCGCTATAATCGGAAGGCGTATTCGGCAGAAAGAAAGGCATGCGAAGAGAAGGTGCGCGAAAACCCGTGATGGCACAATCGTCCGAGACTGCGGCGCGCGCCCGACGCAAGCGCATCATGGCAACGCCGGCGTTCCTGTACGCCTGCGTGATGGCCATGGGGGCCGTTGGCGCAAGCTTGCGCTATGTGCTGGAGAACCTGCTTCCCGGCAGCCCACTGCCGTTCTCCACGTTATGCATCAACCTGTTCGGCTGCTACATCATCTACGTCATCTACCAATGGTTCGGGCGGCGCGTGCATCTGCCGCATGCCGTGGTTCGCGGCCTGGGCGTGGGTCTCGTAGGCGCGTTCACCACGCTGTCCGCATTCTCCACGGAATGCCTCTCGTTCTTGCAAAACGGCGCGTTCGGCCCGTTCGCGCTCTATCTGACGCTCACGTTAGCGGGCACGTTCGCGGCCTCGCTCCTGGGATGGGCCACCGTCTCCGCCTTGGAACGCCGGCGCATGCACCAACTGACCGAAGAGCACGAGCGGAACATCCGCCGCGTGGAAGACCGCCGCACACCGCATGGCGGGGACCGGGGAGGGGCCGCATGAGCGCGCTCGGTTTCCTTGCCGTTGCCGTCGGCGGCGCCCTGGGGGCGCTCTGCCGCGGCCTCATGACGCGCATGCTGAAGCGCCATACGCCCGGCGCCTGGCCATTCGCCACGCTCATCGTGAACCTCGTCGCGTGCTTCTTCGCCGGAGCCATGGCCCCGTTGGCGCTCAACGACCTCGTGCGCCTGGCAGCCGTCATGGGATTCCTGGGCGGCTTCTCGACCTTGGCCACCATGAACTTCGAGGCGGCGTCCCTGTTCCGCGACAAGCGCTACAGCGCCTGCCTGCTGTATCTCCTGGTTACGTACGCCTCCACAATCGGCATCGCCGCCGTGGGCTTCGCCGTCTCCAGCGCTATCATGGCGTAAACACGCCGCGGGCACCGCGCCCGCATATTCCACACGCGAAAGGAGCCGCCATGAATGCATCCACGCTGACCTCCGACGAGAAGACCCTCCTGCTGGCGGGAAGCGACTTTTGGCACAGCGGCGCCATCCCCGGCAAGGTGGAGGCGCTGCGTATGTCGGACGGACCGCATGGCCTGCGGAAACAGCGGCCGGGCGCCTTCTCCGGCGACATGGAGGACAGCTATCCCGCAACATGCTTCCCCACGGCAAGCGCGCTGGGCTGCAGCTTCGACGAGGAGCTGCTGCAGGAAGTCGGCGCTGCTCTGGGTCAGGAATGCCGCGACAGCGACGTCGACATCCTCTTGGGGCCCGGCGCGAACATGAAACGCGACCCGCGCTGCGGAAGGAACTTCGAGTATTTCAGCGAGGATCCCTATCTTTCCGGCAAGCTGGCAGCCGCCTATATCCGCGGCGTCCAGAGCAAGGGCGTGGGCACCTCGTTGAAGCATTTCGCCGCGAACAGCCAAGAGCGCAAGCGCATGGAGGCGGACTCCGTCGTGGATGAGCGCACGTTGCGCGAAATCTACCTGACAGCGTTCGAGATCGCCGTGCGCGAAGGCCGCCCCTGGACGCTGATGACGGCATACAACCGCTTGAACGGCACATACTGCGCGCAGAACAAGGCGCTGCTGGATATTGCGCGCTGCGAATGGGGTTTCGACGGCGCAGTGGTCAGCGATTGGGGCGGTATGAGCCGCTCCGTCCCCAGCGTTGCCGCTGGCCTGTCGCTGAGCATGCCCGGCCCGCGGCCGGACCACATCGTGCACGTCCGCCAAGCGCTGGCGGGCGGTATGCTGGCGGAAGCGCAGCTCGACGCCGCCGTCCAGCCGCTGCTCGACGTGTGCGAGAAGGCCGCGACGGGCAGGAAGGCGCATCCCACCACGCCCGAAAATGAGCGCACGGCCGTCCAGAGCGCCCACCAGGCGCTTGCGAAACGCGCGGCGCGCTCCTCCGCCGTCTTGCTGCGAAACGACGGCATGCTGCCGTTGGACGCGCACGCCGACATCGCCGTCATCGGCGCATTCGCCGAACATCCGCGTTACCAAGGCGGCGGCTCGTCTCACGTGAACCCGTACCGGCTGGACACGCCGCTCGATGCGCTGCGGCATCGGTTCCCGCATCTTGCGTACGCGCCCGGCTACGACGCCCGAACGGGCCGCTCCACCACGGAGCTGGCCACGGAGGCCGCACGCACGGCGAAGGATGCCGGGACCGTGGTGCTGTTCCTGGGCCAGGCGGAAGACAGCGAATCCGAAGGATACGACCGCCTGGATTTCGCCCTGCCGGACAGCCAGGTCGAGATGCTGAAGGCCGTCTGCGCCGTGAATCCGAACACCGTCGCCGTGCTGCAGTGCGGCGCGCCAGTGGACACGTCGTGGCGCACGCGCGTCCGCGCCCTGCTGTTGGCCTCGTTCGGCGGCTGCGCGTGCGGCCCGGCGCTTGCCGACTTGCTCACGGGATGCGCGAACCCGTCCGGCAAGCTTGCGGAAACGTGGCCCGAGCGCTTGGCCGACACGCCCTGCGGCGAGCACGGCTTTCCCGACGACGCGGACAGCGTGCGGTACCGCGAAAGCCTGTATATCGGGTACCGCTGGTACGATGCCGCAGACATACCGCCCGCATTCCCGTTCGGTCACGGCCTGTCCTATACGCGGTTCTCGTACGGGGATCTGCGCGTGCGGCAAACGGATGAGGGCATGCGCGCCTGAATCGCGCTCACGAATATCGGGGACCGCGCCGGAGCGGAGGCCGTGCAGCTGTACGTTGCGCCGGGCGATACCGGCGAACACGGCATCTTCAAAGCGCCTCAGCAGTTGAAGGGCTTCCGCAAGGTGTGTTTGGAGCCGGGCGAAAGCGCGGAGTTGCAGTTCGATCTGGACAGCCGCGCGTTCGCGTACTACGACGTGAACGATGCCGCATGGACTGTCGAGGCAGGTACGTACGAAATCCGCATCGGCTCTTCAAGCCGCGATATCCGCGCCCGTGCCGTTGTCGAGATGCCCGGCAGGGAGCCGCAACGTATGGATGCCGCGCTTTCGTGCTACGGCCATCCTGCTCCCGGCGCTTTCAGCGACGCGGCATTCGAGAAGCTGCTCGGGCACCCGCTTCCGCAGGCCATGCGGCCGAAGCGCCCCTTCACCGTGGATTCCCCCGTCAGCGACTTGGGCGAATCGCGCCTGGGAAGGTTCGCCCTGCGCATCATCCGCAGCGTCGGTGCCCGCATTGCCGGCGGCGGCGATGCGGATGCCATGCTGGACCACATGTTGCAGGAGGTGCCGCTGCGGGCAGCCGTGCTGGAGGGAACGGTGGACATGAGCCGCATCGAGGCACTGGTGCGCCTGCTGAACCACGAAGGCGGCGTGATCGCCGCGCTGCGGCGCAATTACGGCAAGCAGCTGAAGCACGAAAGC
>USAB01000027.1 GCA_900552585.1 uncultured Coriobacteriaceae bacterium | reverse complement strand
GCTGCTGCCGCCCCGCGCAAACCCGGGATCCCCCGCCCCCGCCACGGCCACCAGCACCACGGCCTGAAGCGGGTTCGAGGAGATCAGCAGCAGACCGAAGATGAAGCTGATCAGGCCCGCCACCGCCAACAGCACGCTGAGCACGTCCAGCTTCACCTTCTGCGTGGGAACGAGCGGCCTCACGAACGCCAGGCCCGCGATCATGAGCACGACCACGGCCACGAACGTGGGCAGGAACATGGCGCGCCAGCCGAAGTACGTCACCATGAGGCCGGAAACCACGGGGCCGAACGCGGGACCGAACGTGATGCAGCAGCTGCCGATGGACAGGGACGTGCCCAGCTTCTTGCGCGGCGCGATCATCAGGACCGTATTCATCATGATGGGAACGAAGATGCCGGTTCCCACGGCCTGGAACAGGCGCGCGCCCAGGAGCACGGCGAAGTTCGGCGCAACGAAGTCGATAGCGCTGCCCAGTGCCAGGATGATGCCGCCGGCAAAGAAGCTCTGGCGCAGCGTGAGCCGGCGCATCAGGAACGCGATCACGGCCGTGATCACGGCAGATACCATCATGTAGCCGGTGACCATCCATTGCGCCGTGACGGTATCCACGGAGAACTCCGCCATGATGTCCACCAGCGCAACGTTCACGATGTTCTCATTGAACGAGGCGATGAACGCCGTTCCGAACAGCACGGCCAGCAGCGCCTTCGTGTTCACGCTCTTCCTGACGGGGGTGCCTCCGGCCGCCTGGGTCCTGCCGTCCGCCGGGCCGCCGTGCCCTGCGGCTGCCGTGTCCTTCTCCAAATCCCGTGTCATATATCTGCTCCGCTTCCTTATAGTTCCCACCGCTGCGCTCAGCGCATAAAAAGACCCGCAACCACTACGGCTGCGGGTCGGAAGAAACCAGTCATTTCGGAGCAGTCGCAGGGCAACTGGACTTACGCCGTGCGACAACTCGTTGCGAATACGTATTGTAGGCAAAGGACGGCCTCCGCGACGGCACTCTTCGCCAAATGTTCACATGCCCGCGCGCGCCGGCACGGCGTTTATTCCCGACTCTTCAGCGCCAGCGAAAGCGGAACCTCCTTGACGTGGCGCATGTGCAGCGATAGCTCCGAACAGCACGTCCGGCGCCCGGGTGCAAGCGCAAGCGGAAAGCAGGAGCTACGCCTTCACGCCGTACTGCGCGTAGTACGCGTCCAAGGCGGCCTTCAGCTCGTCATTGATGACCACCTTGCCCTGCACCTCATGGTTGTATAGCGCTTCCACGACCTCTGTCATGTTCACGATGGACGCTGTGGGGAACCCGTACTTGTCGGATACCTCGTCGATGGCAGCCTTCACGCCGCCCTTGCCCACTTCCATGCGATTCAAGGACACCATCAGGCCCTTCACGTCCACGTCGGCGGCGGCCTTCAGCTTCGGGTACGTCTCGTCGATAGACTTGCCGGACGTGGTCACGTCCTCCACCATCACCACGCGGTCGCCATCATGCAGCTCGGCGCCCAGCAGGTTGCCCTTGTCGGCACCGTGGTCCTTCGCCTCTTTGCGGTCGGAGCAGTAACGCACCTCCTTGCCGTACAGGTCGTGGATGCCGATGGCCGTAACCACGGACAGCGGAATGCCCTTGTATGCCGGCCCGAATACGATGTCGAAATCCAGGCCGAAGCTGTCGTGGATGGCCTGCGCGTAGAACTGCCCCAGGCGCTTCAGCTGGTAGCCGGTCACGTAGGCGCCAGCGTTCATAAAGAACGGGGACTTGCGCCCGGACTTCAGCGTGAATTCGCCGAACTTCAACACTTCGCTTTCAACCATGAACTCGATGAAATCCTGTTTGTACTGCTCCATTGCCGGCCCTTCCTTGCGAATGAGATGAACGGCGCTCCGTCCCGCCGCATATGTGCATACGGCGAATGCCCGCGCCTTGCATCCATTATGGCTGATAAAATCCCCCGTATGACTATGAATGAGAAACAGCACGGACAATCTGCCGACGCGGGGAACGCCGAAACGGCCCCCGCGCCCCGCACCGCCGCGGGCAGCCCCGCCGCCTCCGCCGCGGGCGGGAAGCCGTCCTACCTTTCGTTCGCGCTCATGGTGTTCGCCGCAACGTTCGGCGGCCTGACGCAGAACATCATGAACACCGCGCTGCCGTCGTTGATGCGCGATATCGGCATCAACGTCACGTCCGGCCAGCTGCTGACAACCATCTTCCCGCTGTGCCTGGGCGTGGTCATCCCGTTGGTCGCGTTCCTTTCGCGGCGCTTCTCGTCGAAGGCGCTCACGATATCCGCCCTGGCGTGCTTCCTGGCGGGCTCGCTGATCATCGCCATGTCGGATTCGTTCCCGCTGCTGGTGATGGGCCGCATCCTGGAGGGCGTCTCCACCGGCATCCTGGTCCCACTGGTGCAAGTCGTCGTGCTGACGCTCTACCCGAAGGAGCGCTGGGGCCTGCTGATGGGCATCGTGGGCATTGCCATGGGCTTCGCGCCGAACATCGGCCCCACCATCGGCGGCGCGTTCACGCAGTTCCTGGGATGGCGGAGCTGCTTCTGGTTCCTGTCCGCATTCAGCCTGCTGTTGTTGATTGCCGTGCTGATCTGGTTCCGCCCGCGCGACATCACGGAAGAGCACCCGCCGAAACTGGATTGGCTCAGCCTGATCCTGTCCTCCGCGGGCTTCGGCAGCCTGCTGATGGGCTTTTCGAACGCCTCCAGCTTCGGCTTCACCGCCCCGGAGTCGTTCGCGTTCATCATCGTGGGCGCCGTGCTGGTGGCCGTCTTCTGCACGCGCCAGCTGCGCATCCCGAACCCCATGCTGGACCTGCGCACGTTCCAGGACCGCAGCTTCCGCGTGGGCACCATCATGGTGTGCCTGCTGTTCTGCGCGTTCATCGGCATCACGCTCGTCATTCCCATGCAGCTGCAGACCGTGGAACACTTCTCGGCCCTGGAAGCGGGCCTGGTGCTGCTGCCCAGCTCGTTCGTCGCCGCCGTCATGAGCCCCGTTTCCGGCGCGCTGGTGGACCGCTTCGGCGCCCGCAAGGTATCGCTGGTCGCCTGCACGGTGCTGTGCATCGGGACCGCCATGATGCTGGACCTGGGCCACTGCACGGACCTTACATACATATCCATTGCCCAGAGTCTGCGGCAATTCGGCATCGCGTCGCTGATCATGCCGCTGACGGTATGGAGCATCCGGCACCTGAAAGGCCGCATGGTGGCCGACGGCACGTCCGTCACGAACGCACTGCGCCAGGTGGCGGCGTCTCTGAGCACGGCCATCATGGTGCTCATGATGGCCGGCGGCGTGGCCGGAGGGAACGCAACGTCCGCGGGCGTGAATGCCGCAATGGCCCTTTCGCTTGCCATCGCCCTGGTGATGCTGGTCATGGCCGCCACGCTGGTCCGCGACGATGTCTGACAACAGACGCGCACAAGTGTAAAGGTGAGCCGACTGCACCGCTCGCCGCCGCAATACGTCCCTTTGCAAATATAACCTGCGGTTTTTGCCGCATTTCGCTTCGTTCTGAGAATAAACTTTTCCAGTTTTACATCACGCAATAGGAAAGGTTTGTGCTAATGGGTACTATTTGGCGCACTTGGAACGAGATCAGCTTGATCAAGCGCATCTTGGTCTTCCTGGTCATCGGCGTCATCTTGGCGTTGGCTTGCCCGGGCATCGAGTGGATCTCCATGCTGGGCTCCACCATCTTCGTCGGCGCGTTGAAGGCCATCGCGCCCCTGCTGGTCCTGTTCCTGGTCAGCAGCGCAATGGCAAACGCGAAAGCAAATAAGAACATGGGCACGGTCATCGCGCTCTATGTATGCGGCACGCTGATTGCCGCCCTGGTATCCGTAATCGTCAGCATGGCGTTCCCCGTGGAGTTGCAGCTGCAGACGGATACGTCCGGTGAGACGCCGCCCAGCGGCATCGCCGAGGTGCTGAACAACGTCATCGCCAGCATCTTCATGAATCCCGTTGACGCACTGGTGCAGGCGAAGTACCTGGCCATCCTGTTCTGGGCGCTGCTGCTGGGCATCGCGCTGCGCGCCACGGCACCCACCACGCGTAAGGTGTTCACGGACATGGCCGCCGCCATCAACCAGATCGTCCGCTGGGTCATCAGCTTCGCCCCCATCGGCATCATGGGCCTGGTGTACAACGCCGTTTCCACCAGCGGCATGAGCATCTTCATCACGTACGGTCAGCTGATCGTGATCCTGGTGGGCGTCATGCTCATCGTGGCCCTGGTCACGAACCCGCTGCTGGTCTGGCTGAACATCCACCAGAATCCGTACCCGCTGGTGTTCACCACGCTGAAGGACTCCGGCCTGTACGCGTTCTTCACCCGCAGCTCTGCGGCGAACATCCCCATCAACATGGAGCTGTGCAACCGATTGGGGCTGAATAAGGACCTGTACTCCGTGTCCATCCCGCTCGGCGCCACCGTCAACATGTCCGGCGCCGCCGTGACCATCTCCGTCATGTCCATGATGGCCGCCCATACGCTGGGCATCACCGTGGACCCGGTCACGGCCGTGATTCTGTGCGTCCTGGCAGCGGTTTCCGCTTGCGGCGCATCCGGCGTTCCCAGTGGCTCCCTGCTGCTGATCCCGGTTGCTTGCTCGCTATTCGGCATCGACAACGACGTGGCCATGCAGGTCGCGGCCGTGGGCTTCGTCATCGCCGTCATCCAGGACTCGTGCGAGACGGCCCTGAACTCCAGCTCCGACGTGCTGTTCGCCGCCACCGCGGAATACCGCGATTGGCGCAAGCAGGGCAAGCCCATCGTGATTCCGAAGCATCCCGTGGGTGCGAACAGCGGCGCCATCGTGAAGGACGACATCAGCACCGGCAAGGAAACGGAAGCGCAGGCCGAAGCCGAAGAGGCGGCGGCGTCCGGAGAGAAGAAGGACTAGCCGTCAGCCCGGCGAACGCACCTGCCGCATTTGCGGCCTGAAACGACATGCCCCCTCGCAGCACGATGCTGCGAGGGGGCATTTTCATTCTTACGGCTGCTTCGTTCGTGCACACCGTGCGGGCGTTTAGGCATGCGGGACGCTGGCTGGCCGCCCGCTATTCGGCGGCCCGGCCGTGCGGGCCGTTCGGCCATTCGGCAGGAAACTACTCCCGGTTCGCGGGTGCAGCAGGCGCAGAAGCGCCACCCTTGTCGCTGACCCCCTCTGCCTGGTTCGGGAGCAGCTGCTGCGAGATATGGAAGTCCTCCAGGAAGTCCACCAGATCCTGCGCTACGGGCGACAGACGGGAATTCGCAAGCTTCAGGATGCCGATATGGTAGAAGTCCTTTGCGCCGGGTTCGTCCAGCTCGATGATCTTCAGATTCCGGTACGGAGCCAGTCCGGACGTGAGCAGCACCAGGGCGGCCACGGGCTCGTTTGCCGCAATGCTGCCCAGCATGACCTCATCGTCGCTGTCACGGTTCAGGTGCAGGTCGTGCGGGCCGTAATTCAGAGAATCCAGGAACGAGTCGATGGCGTTGCCGATTGCAGTTCCCGCGCGATACGTGTAGACGTCTATGTCGCGTAGGTCCTCCATCGTTACTTTGTCCCGGTCCGCCAGGGGGTGGCCCTGCGTCACGGCAACCACCAGCTGCTGGCTGAACAGCGGCGTGAACGTGAAGCCATCTTCATGATGGTTCTCGGATGCCAGCGCGAATTCCAGGTCGCCGTTGCGGACGCCCGCCATCAGGTTCTTCGTCTGCGCCTGCGTGATGCGCAGGTCAATGAGAGAGCCGCGCTTGCGGCGATACGCCAGCACGGCAGCGGGCAGGAAGTCCGCGTGCACGGTTGCCACGGCGCCGAAGCTGACGGTGCCCGTCAGGCGACCCTGGCGCTTCTTCAGCATGGCGATACCCTCATCCAACGTCCCCAGCGCAGAGTCGACATACTCCTTGAACAACTGGCCGGATTCGCTCAGCTGCACGTTGCGGCCGGACTTCTCGAACAGTTTCACGCCCAGATCGTCCTCCAGGGCCGAAATGGCATGGGACAACGTGGGCTGGGAGATGAACAATTCCTTTGCGGCCTGCGTATAGTGTTGAAGCTCGGCAAGTTTCCTGAAGTAGTAAAGCTGCGACAAATTCATATTACAGATTCCTCACCTGGGGTTATGCATTCTGTGCATCTGATTATAGCTTCCCTATTCACAAATACACTCGACAGGCGGCGATTCTTCTTTAAATATCATTGAACTTTTGCGCGAACGGTTCGGCACTTTCTATACATGCAGATGAAACGCGCGCCGTTCGCCGGCACAGCTGCCCACCGATGCATCCGCTTGCCGGCCGGACTTCCGAAAAGCCTCTTCGGGGTACGCTATTCCGCAACGCGCACGTGGTTGATCAGGTGCGCCTGATAGCCAGCGCCGAAGCCGTTGTCTATGTTCACCACAGACACGCCGCTGGCGCACGAATTCAGCATGGACAGCAGCGCGGACAACCCACCGAAGTTCGCGCCATACCCCACGCTGGTGGGCACGGCGATGACCGGACATGCGGCCATGCCGCCGATGACGCTTGCCAGCGCCCCTTCCATACCCGCAACCGCAACGATGACCTGGGCATGCGCGATGTCATCGCTGGCTGCCAGCAGGCGGTGGAGCCCCGCCACGCCCACGTCGTACAGGCGCGTGACGCGATTCCCCAGCATCTCTGCCGTTACCGCCGCCTCCTCAGCAACGGGAAGGTCGCTCGTACCGCCGGTGGCAACCACCACCATGCCGTTCCCGTCCGGCTCCGGCAGGCCGCCGATAATGCCCAGTTGCGGAAGCTCGCGGTATTCCAACGGTAGCATCTCCGCTACGCGCGCCGCCTTCTCCGCATCCAACCGGGTGATCAGGACGCGCTCCTGCCCGTGCTGCAGCATGCTCTGGCAGATGCCTGCAATCTGGTCGGGCGTCTTGCTCAGGCCGTACACAATCTCCGACACGCCCTGGCGCAGGCCGCGGCGATAATCCACGCGCGCATACCCCAGGTTGTCGATGGCCTCTTGCGAAAATACCGCACGCAGATCGTCCACCGCATCGTCAACGGATTGCGAACCGTCCTTCACGCGCTCCAGAAACGCTTTCAGATTCCTGATCTCCATCATTCTCCTGTTCCCCAGCGGCTCATTGCGCATTTACGCGAAACCGCCGGCGCGGACACGTGCCCTTCACCTGGGCAAACATATCGACTGCGCATGCTGCGGGCAGCCTCTCGCACACATCCCCGGAAATACCCCTGACGGAGCATCAACCGGCAGACAACCGGTTCGAACATCCATGATACCAGCCCGCATGCACCTTCCCCGTCTCTCCGCAACGCAGGCGCCGCGCACGCGAATGCGGACACACCCTATTCCCTTGTTGCCTATTCGCAACGACTTTGTGCAGAAATAACCGCCGAACGGCATTTCTCCGAGGCCGACCTTGACAAGGGCCAGAGGCCCCTCTACGCTCGTCATATGAACGGTTGCTCATATGTTCTTTTGAGTTTCCGTTCAATTTTACAAGTAATGCTGGGACGGAAGATGCGCCCGGCCGAGAAGGAAACGCACATGACGAAGACGTACAAGCTGGACCAGCTGGGTTGCGCGAATTGCGCCGCGAAGATGGAGCGCAAGATTTCGGGGCTGAAGGGCGTAAACGGCGTGAAGGTGAACTTCATGTTCTCGAAGCTCACGCTGGATGCCGACGACGCGCGGTTCGACGACATCGTAGACCAGGCGCAGGCCGTCATCAGCCGCATCGAGCCCGACTGCACCATCGTCCGTTAACCGCACCCGGCGCGCAATCGGCAGCAGAACGTACACATCGACGGCCCCGTAGGACCATTGCTCATTTCGTCCCGCTTCCGTGCCGCCAAGGAGACGTCATGAACAACCGCAATCTCATCCGCATCATCGTGGGCTTCGTCATCTACGTTGCCGTGTACATTTGCACCACGCTGCTGCCGTTGGAAAGTTGGTTCGCACCCGACCAGGTGATTTACGTGAAGCTGGTCGCCTTCCTGGTGCCGTATCTGATCGTGGGCTACGACGTGCTGTGGAAGGCCGTCCGCAACATCGGCCACGGCCAACTGTTCGACGAGAACTTCCTCATGTCCATCGCCACCCTGGGCGCGTTCGCGCTGGTATTCTTCCCGGAAGCCGAGCAGCACTTCGCCGAAGCGGCCGCCGTCATGCTGTTCTACCAGGTGGGCGAACTGTTCCAGGATTACGCCGTGGACCGGTCGCGCAAGTCCATCTCCGCGCTGATGGAGATTGCCCCCGACCACGCGAACATCGAGCGCGACGGCAAGCTGGTGGAAGTGGACCCGGAGGAAGTGGCCGTGGGCGACCTCATCACCGTGAAACCCGGCGAGCGCGTGCCGCTCGACGGCGTGGTGGAGACCGGCACCAGCAGCCTGGATACGGCCGCCATCACCGGCGAATCGCTGCCGCGGTCCGTTGCGCCCGGCGACGACATCTTCAGCGGCTGCATCAACACGAACGGCCTGCTGACCGTCCGCGTCACGAAACCGTTCGGCGAATCCACCGTGGCGCGCGTGTTGGAGCTTATCGAAAGCGCCAGTGACAAGAAGGCGCGCACGGAGGACTTCATCACCCGTTTCGCCCGCTGGTATACGCCCATCGTGGTGGGCGCCGCCGTTGCCCTGGCGGTGATTCCGCCGCTGGCGTTCGGCCTGTCCTGGAGCGACTGGGTGCAGCGCGGCCTGATCTTCCTGGTGGTGTCCTGCCCCTGCGCGCTGGTCATCTCCGTGCCGCTTTCGTTCTTCGGCGGCATCGGCGGCGCCTCGAAGGCGGGCATCCTGGTCAAGGGCGGCAATTACCTCGAGGCGCTTTCGAAGGCGCAAACCATCGTGTTCGACAAGACGGGCACGCTGACGGAGGGCTCGTTCAACGTCGTGGCCGTGCACCCCACGCCCGGCGTGGATGCCGACCGGCTGCTGTCGCTGGCTGCATATGCCGAGGCGCATTCCGACCACCCCATTGCCCTGAGCATCCGCGAGGCGTACAGCGGCGAGATCGACCGCTCGCGCATCGAGAAGGCCGAAGAGGAAAGCGGCCGCGGCATTCGCGCGACCGTGGACAAGAAGGTCGTGCTGGTGGGCAACGGGCGCCTGATGAACGAGGATTCCATTGCATACAACGACTGCGAGCTCACAGGCACCGTGCTGCACGTGGCGTGGAATGGCGAATACATCGGGCACATCGTCATCGCCGACGTGCTGAAGAGCGATGCGGCACAGGCCATTGCCGCCCTGCGCGACGCCGGCGTGAAGAAGACGGTCATGCTGACGGGCGACTTGGAGCCCGTGGCGAAAGCGACCGCCGAGAAGCTGGGCATCGACGAGTACCATGCGCAGCTGCTGCCGCAGGATAAGGTGACCCAGGTCGAACGCATCATCGACGTGCGCGATGCCGCCGGCGACGACGGCCGCGTGGCGTTCGTGGGCGACGGCATCAACGATGCACCCGTGCTGACGCGCGCCGATATCGGCATCGCCATGGGCGCCATGGGCGCGGACGCCGCCATCGAGGCAGCCGACATCGTGCTCATGGACGACAACCCCAGCCGCATCGTGACCGCCATCGCAATCGCCCGCAAGACCATGCGCATCGTGTGGCAGAACATCGTGTTCGCACTGGGCGTGAAGTTCGCCGTGTTGATCCTGGCCGCCCTGGGCATGGCCAGCATGTGGCTTGCCGTGTTCGCGGACGTGGGCGTTGCCATTATCGCCATCCTGAACGCAATGCGCGCCATGCAGACGAAATAGGCGGGGCGAAAAATACCCGCCCCGACCGCCGCCGTCTGCCACTGCTGCCAGCCACATTCCCCGCGTGCGCCCTGTTCCCGCGGCCCGGAACGACATCCGGCCGCAGCCGGAGCCGGCAGCGTCGTTTGCCCCGAAACCTATGCAGAACGCCAAAAAATAATGCTGGTTTCTATTCGCGACAAGCGAAAACGGGTAAACTGAAGCCGTACCAAGTAATTTCATCTGCGGCCGCATATGAGCAGCCGCTTCAATCGAAGGCAGGAGATTACCATGGCAATCGAGTATCAGCACGTTTTCGCAGCGCTGGACGGCGGCGTGACCCAGGAGGATGTTGCCCGCAAGGCAGCGGCCATCGCGGCCGTCAACAAGGCGCACCTGATGTTCGGCACCGTTATCGACTCTCTGCCGCCCGAGCTTGCCGAAGAGGATACGGAGGCCGTCTGCGAGCAGACGAAGCGCCGTATCTCCGCCATGATCGACCCCATCATGAAGGACATCGACGAAAAAGTGGCGGCCGGACGCATCGCCTCGTTCGAGTTCAAGGCCATGCCTGGTAACGTGAACACCATCCTGCACCGCGGCATGATTCTGCCGTTCGGCGCCGACCTGGTCATCTGCGGCGAGCGCGGCCTGTCCACGGTGAAGTACGCATTCGTGGGCAGCACGAGCACCTACTTGATCCGCAACCTGCGTTGCGACGTGCTCGTGGTCAAGAAATAGAATCATCCGGCTGGCTGCAGCGGCGGCCCCTGAGATTTTCGCAACACGCCATGAGAACCGGCTGCCATCTGGGCGGTCGGTTCTCTTCGTTACGGGGCCGCCGCACCGCAACCGCACCCTGAGGCGGCAGCCCACCGAACGGGAAGAGAATCGCATGCGGCGCGCTGCATGCTTCCACCAGCCACCGCACAAGGAGTTCCGCATCCATGAAACAACGCTTCGACATGGTCTTCTTCGATATCGACGACACGCTCTACGACCAGGCGCAGCCGTTTGCATACGCCGTGCATAAGGTATACGGAGACGTGCCCGGCGCTACGGATGCCCAGCTCTTCCAGGCAAGCCGGGCGCACAGCACACAGGTGTTCGCCGCATTCAGCCGCGGCGAGCTGCCCACCGACGCCATCTACACGCGCCGCATGGTGGACACGCTGGCAGACTTCGGCGTGAATATCTCGGATGAGCTGGCCTTGAAAATCCAACGCACATACGAAAGCGACACGAGCCAGTCCATGGCAATCTCCGAAACCATGCAGCAGTGCCTGGAGCTCTGCCGCCGCGCGTGCCGCGTGGGCATCATCACGAACGGGGCGGAGAAACGGCAGAAGGGAAAGCTGCATCTTCTGCACGCCGGACAGTGGATTGACCCGCATGCCGTATTCATCTCGGACGCCATCGGCATGGCGAAGCCCGATCCCGCCATATTCCGCTATGCGTGCAGCCAGACGGGCACGCGCCCGGAGCGCTGCCTGTACATCGGTGACTCGTACGGCAACGACGTCGTGGGCGCCCGCAACGCGAACATGCCCGTTGTCTGGTTCAACCGGCGCGCGAAGGCCCGCCCCGCCAACGGCCCGCAGCCCACCTGGGAGGTTGCCGGCGATAGCGAGCTGCTGGCGCTGCTGCAGCACATCCGCTAACCGCGCCTGCAACGCACACTCCCGTCAGCGCGACGCCGCCCAACTGCGCGTGCCCAGCGTGACGGCGGCAACAATCGCCAGGCCCGCCTGCACCACCACGGGCGACCACCACAGGCCCTCGACGCCCAGCAGCGCCGCCATCCCGAACACGATGGCGAAGATCAGACCTGCTTCCGTATACACCATGCGCGAAGAGGCGCGTGCATGGTCAACCGCGTAGAAAAACGAGGTGCTGGCATGCGTGAAGCCGTAGAATACGTACGCCAACGAGAAGATGGGCATGCCGTGCGCAACCAGCTCCGCCGTAGCGCCCGATGCCCCGAAGAAGGCGGGAATCGCATAGCGCAACGCGAACACGATGATCACGCCCGCGACGCCCATGCCTATGGTGAAGCAGTAGTTCGTGTTGCGGTAGCGGCGCACCGTGGCATAGTCGCCCGCCCCGTACGCCCGGCTAATCAGCGGCTGCGCGCCATCGCCCATGCCCTGGATGAGCATCTGCAGCACAACGGCCACATACGCAATGACCGCGTACGCGGCAAGCGCCAGTTCGCCGCCGTAGAGCGCGGCATTGATGTTAATTGCCACCACCTGCAGTTCGGGAAGAAGCGAAAGCCCGGCGGGAGCCAAACCCAAATGCGCCATATGGCGAACCAGGCCGCCGCGCAGGCGAAAACTGGCCCCCGGCAGGCGATTTGCCGCACGCAGGAAGTACACCAGCGCGAACAAGAACGAGAGCATCTGGCTTAGCGCCGTCGCGAGGCCGGCGCCCGCCGAACCCCACTCAAGCAGCACCACGAACACGAAATCCAGCGCGATGTTCGCCAAACCCGACGTGACCGTGGAGGCCATGGCGTAGTTCACGTTGCCCTTGTTGCGCATCAGCGGTATGGACCCGCACGCCAGAAGCATGAACGGCGTGCACCAGGCAAGCGACCGCAGGTAGCTTGTTGCCTGGTACAACACCTGGCCCCGGCCGCCGAACGCGTAGCACAGCGGCTCCGTGAACGCCATCAGCGCAAACGTCAGCGGGATGGACACCAGCGCCAACAGGCACAGCGCATTGCCGAACGCCTGGTTGAAGCGGTCTATCCGCCCGCGCGCCCTCTCGATGGATGCGATGACGGCGGCGCCCATGCCCACGCCGGTGCCGATGGCCATGACCAACTGCATCCACGGCCACGCCACGTTCACGCCCGCCAAGCCGGCATCGCCGACGACGTTGCCCACGAACAAGCCGTCCACAATGTTAAAGAGACAAATGAGCGCATACGTCAGCATGCTGGGCACCACATAGCGGGCGTATTCGCGCCACATGCCGCGCGTAAGCAGTAACAGCCGGGCCATGGCGCCCCTTCCCTTTCGCATGCATAAAACGAAGCCCCCGGCCACATTGGCCAGGGGCTTCATGCTATCGTATGGCGCTGTACTACGACAGCGAATTCACCAGTCCGTCATGCGCAGGCTAGCTTGTCGTAACGGCATCCTTCTTGGCATCGCGATGAGCTAAGAACATGATGATGCCGAACAGCAGAACCAGGCCGATGATCAACGACGGCCACGGGCTCTTCGTGAAAGCGGTGATGATGTAGCCGATCAGGCATACGACTGCGACCGCGGAGGCATACGGCAGCTGCGTTGCTACATGGCGCAAATGGTTGCACTCGGCACCGGCGGAGCTGAGGATCGTCGTATCGGAGATAGGCGACGTATGGTCGCCGAATACGGCACCTGCCAGCGCAGAACCAATGCCCACCAAGAACATGGGGTCGCTCTCCGGGAAAACGCCCAGCACGATGGGCATCAGCAACGCAATGGTGCCCCACGAGGTGCCCATGGCGAATGCGATGAACGCAGCCACCACGAAGATCAGCGCGGGCAGAAAATCCAGGCTGACGCCCGCGGCCGTCAATGCACCAGAGACGAAAGCGCCCGTACCCAGCATGTAGCGACAGACACCGCCCAGGCTCCAGGCAAGCACCAGAATCATCATGGAGCTGACCATGGTGCGCACTCCTTCGGTACCGCTTTCCACATAGCGATCGAGCGTCAGCAGCTTGCGAGGCATGAACATGGCCGCCGCCACGACAAGCGCGACGGTGGATCCGATGCACAAGCCGGCAATAGGATTCACGCCCACAGCCGTAGCAAAGTCCACGCCCCCTTTGAAATAGTCACCGGAATATAGCATGCCGATAATGCTGAACACAATCAGTACCACGATGGGGATCACCAGGTCGCCCACGCGTCCTTTATCGGAGATCTTCATGCCTTTGAATTCGTCCATGGCGCTCTGCGCGGATTCCAGATCTGCCTCTTCGGCAACCACCGTCTCGATATCGATGGGTGGATTCAGTTCCTCAGAATGCTTGTACGTCAAACCCGACGAGGAAACCGTATTCAGCGCCGTCCCGTGCGCCGGCACGCGGCTGGGCTTCGCTTCGCCGCGCCATTCCAACTCCGCTTCGCGCATGGGGCCAAAATCGACCTTCGACACGATAATCGCGAACACCATGAAGATGGTCAGCAATGCGTAGAAGTTGTACGGGATGGACGCCACAAACGTGGAGAAGCCGCCATCGCCCATATAGCCGCCAACCGCCACAGCCCAGCTGGAAACAGGGGCGATGATGCAGACGGGAGCCGCCGTGGAGTCGATGATGTAGGCCAGCTTCTCATGGCTCACCTTGAACTTATTCGTAACGGGCCGCATGACGGCACCGACCGTCAGGCAGTTGAAATAGTCGTCCACGAAGATGACGATACCCAGGATGGCCGTCATAAGCTGGGCCATGCGGGCGTTCTTCACATGCGTGGACACCCATTCCGCATACGCACGAGAGCCGCCCGCCACGGATATGATCACGGTTAACGACCCCAATAACGCTAAGAACAACAGCAGCGCGCCGTTGCTTTCTATCTGCGCTGAAAGCAACGTGGGCAGGTCGCAGAATGCCGCCACGAACGAAGCCGCCGAAGCGCCGCCGAGGGTGAACTCGTAGATGACCAGGCCGGCAAACGTGCCTACCAGAAGCGACGAGTACACCTCCTTCGTTATCAGCGCCAAAGCCAGCGCCAGCAACGGAGGTACCAGCGACCACGCACCGGTGCTCAGTAGTTGAAACGCATCCAAAATCCTCTCCTCACCTTGGAAACATGTGCACGCAAAAGTATAGGCAACCCTTCCGGCGCGAACCCGAATCCAGCTGATTTTTCAGCGGAGGCGAAATGTTTTGCATGTGAGCGGTGCTGAGACCTGCAGAATGCCTTCCCGAAAAGCCCGGTCGCACTACAGACTGATTGCATCTATCCGACCGCCACAGATGCCGCTCTATGAACTAGAATAGAGGCAAGGATTCTGCAAAGAGGATGCAGAGCATGAGAGACAAGGAGGCAGCACCAGTGGACAAGTACATCTGCCAGGTTTGCGGCTTCGTATACGATCCGGCCGAAGGCGACCCGGATGGCGGCATTGCCCCCGGCACCGCTTTCGAAGACATTCCCGAAGATTGGGTATGCCCCGTCTGTGGCGTAGGCAAGGACAGCTTCGTCAAGTACGAAGAGTAGCAGATCAGCGCTTGCAGGATGGCATTGGCCCTTGCAAGTGCGAATAGCAGGTGCTTGACGGTTCGAGCGTTTCTTGAACCGCGCCGCAGCACCTGGCACCTGCGCTTCAGCGCAGAGAAAACGGCCGCCCCACTGCGATTCGATCGTCGCAGGCGGGGCGGCCGTTTATTTCATGTGTCGGCAGATGGTTTGGGACATCTGCCGACCCGAGATAGCACGAATCAAGGTAAGCGGAAGTTATTCGGCTGTCTTGCGAGTTCTAAAGAGGGACGAAGGCTGAAAGCCTCCGGGATGTGCCCATCCCTTTTTCGTCCGCCGGGGAAAGGAGTTGGAAATCCGGCGGGAAAAGGGAACTTATCCGCACATCCCCTAGCGCATTCGCATGGCGACCACGATGCCGCAACGCCAGGCGGCAAATGCGAATGCCGGACGATTCATCTTTGACTGCATCGTGGTCACCTGCTTTCAATTACTGCGCGATTCCTTTGACAGCCCTTATTGTGCTACGAAATGAATGTTTTGCGCCCTAGGGCTTTTATATACCGGGCTACCTCTTCTTCATATAACGCGTGCTCTCAAGCCGTCCCGATTACCAGTCAGAACGTCACTGCGCCAAAACCTATATATACGGCTTGCCTAGCGGCTCAATGCGCTCCACGTCCGCCGGTGCGTCTATCGGTATCGAGCCGGGCGCGCGGTCTGCATCGACGGGCACAAGCTCTAATCTATATCCGCACAGGTGGGCAATGGTGGCGGCGGTAGAGCAATTAACGCTGGCCCTATTAGCTGCCACCGACATTGTACCCCAACCGCTGCTCTTGCCAATCGCTGGCCCCATATGGCTAAGCGGCACGCCAGCGGTACGCGCTATAACCTTAATCGCGTCTTTTACATCCATTGCACAACCTCTATTTTTCGTTGCTAATACCCATTAATAATGCATCGGTTTATAAGGTTTTAATATCTCTGTTCATAGTTCCTACATATTTTATATGCGCAGTTATCGCAGGTCAGAATATTCCCGAGACGCAACAGCGCATTGTCGCTCGTAAACGGCACTTTCCCGCACTGCAACTTGCCCCGTTAGTGCAGCAGCCATCCGCCTTCGGAGTAAATCGTCGTGCCCGTAAGATACGAAGCATCGTCGCTTGCCAGAAACAGCACGGCATTCGCAATATCGTCCTTCGTTCCGCGCCGTCCCAACGGAACGGTGGCGCAGTATGCCTCCTCGGCGCCTGGCTTCGCATAGGCGGCCGCATTCAGATCCGTAGGCACGCTGCCCGGCCCCACGGCGTTCACGCGGATGCCGTATTCGCCCATATCCTGCGCAAACGATTCCGTTGCCGCGCGCACGCCCGCCTTCGCAATGTTATACACCGCGCACCCGGGACGACAGCGCACGGCATTGATTGACGAGATGTTCACGATGGCGCCCGGCGTTCCCTGCTCTTTGTGATACGCGCAGAACCACTGCGACGCGAAGAACACGGACTTCAAATCCGTATCCAGCACGCGCTGCCACTGCTCCTCCGTCACATCCAGCACGTTGCCCGGCTCCCACACGCCCGCATTGTTCACCAGCACGTCAAACGCTCCGAAATGGTCTGTCACCTGGGTAAAGAACGCATCGATCTGCGCAGGATACGCCACATCCACCGCACCGGCCATAACACGACACGCAACCTGGGGCAAAGCCGCCTCGACCTCTTGGACAAACGCATCCAGTCCCTTCCCCGTACGGCTGCAGAACACCACGTTCGCGCCCGCCTCAAGGAATCGTTCGCCGATATGTCGACCAATACCGCGCGCCGACCCCGTCACCACGACCGTCTTTCCTGTGAAATCATACGTATTCATGGGGGCAACCTCCTGCTACGACAATTTATCCGGCATTTGACGTCGACGTTACGTTCGTCTTTACCTTGTACGCCATTCTGTAGGTCATGAATTTCCCAATGAGCAAATTTTATCGCAGCCGCCTACGTTCTCGGCGGCATGTACGCGCTCCTGGGCCTTCAGCCCGCCACATTCCCAGCCACCGACACTACCGGCACCGCAGCAGAAACAGCGCGCCCGCAGCCGTCGCAGCGCGCGCATCGCTCACGGCATGCCCCGCGCACGTCCCGCGTGCGCTTCTGCTTCGACGCGAAGCACATCGTTTTATGGGCCCTTGTCATCTTCGCCTGCTGGTTGCCCATGCTGATCATGAAGTACCCATGCACGCTGAACGGCGACACCATCATTCCGTAGCTCTGAAGTACAACCAAAAGAAAAGGCCACCGGTATTGCCCGGCGGCCTTCCTCGTTTCTGGAGCCAACGACCGGATTCGAACCGGTGACCTACGCTTTACGAGAGCGTTGCTCTACCAGCTGAGCCACGTTGGCAACAACCATGGGTCACCCCATGTGCGGATAAGAATTATAGAGCAGAACCGCATCAGGTTCAAGAACTTTCCTTCCCACATAAGATTCCCAAACCTTTTCCCGCTTCGCTCTGCTTTTGCAATCAAACCCCCGTCCGGCAATTCGAGCTCTGACATATTGCCAGATGTGCTAGGCTGCAGTTATCAAACCGCCGCATGCGGCTTCATATCTGGTGTGCCCAGTGCAACGACGCTGGAAGACTGCCGACCAAACCCCCTCCGAACCGGGGGCCGTATCGGCGGTTTCATATCGGCACACCAATTGGAGGCCCCATGCTTCTCATGTTGGACAATTACGACTCGTTCACAGCCAACCTCTACGCATATTTCGCCGAGATCGGCTGCGCAATAACGGTCGTCAAAAATGATCGCATCGACCTGAATCGACTTTCGGACCAACTCGCAACGCGCGTGCATCCTCGTGTGGACATCGAAGGAATCGTCATCTCACCCGGTCCGAAATCGCCCGATGATTGCGGCAAATGCCGCGATGTCGTTGCCTTGGCAACAGGATGCGTCCCCATCTTGGGCGTGTGCCTCGGGCATCAGGTCATTGCACGCACATTCGGAGCACAAGTGCACCGCGGAACGCGCCCGATGCACGGACGCGTCACTCCGCTGGAAAACGACGGCACCGGATTGTTCTCCCGCCTTCCCCGCCGTTTCGAAGTAACGCGATACCATTCGCTTGTTGTATCGGATGCGCAGTTCCCCAAGAGCCTTGTCGTGAATGCACGCTCCGACGACGGCACGATAATGGCGCTCTCCCATAAGAGCCTGCCGATTTTCGGCGTGCAGTTCCATCCTGAAGCGCTGCTCACCCAGTACGGGCATCCCCTGCTTCGCAACTTCATACGCACCTGCATTGCTTGGAGAAATGGCAGTTGGCATCCGCAAAGCACCTTTTCCATCGCCGAACGCGGGAACGCACTGGCAAAGGAGGCGCGATAACCATGTCCACAGCCAGGATCCGCCATCTCGATTTCCGTGTCGGCCGGAAAAACCGCCCAGGCAAGGACTCGCCACTTGCAGCTGTCCTTGACCTGCTTCCCTGCCGGGAAGGCGTCAGCTTCCTGGACTCATCGCTTTGCGGACCCCAGGGCCGCTGGTCGATATTGGGAACGCATCCCCGGGCCGTGCTCGAAGACCGGCATGGCATATGCCTTTGCAACGGAATGCCCATCGGCCATGATTTCACCGCGGCATTGCGCAATCTCCTTTCCGCCTGCAATCGCGCCGGGCGTTCGGACCTTCCCCTTGCCGACGGCGTTATCGGCTATATGGGATACGATTTCGGGCGCAGCCGCCTGGGAATTCCCTCGCGCCATGCCCCATCGGTCGATCTGCCCTGTGCCCGATTCGTCGCCTACGATCGCCTGTATGTGCAAGATGCCGACAAGGGTACGATCACTCTTATCGCCCAAGGGAAAACGGAACCAGCGGAAAAAGCATTAGACCAGATGGAACGGCTTGCAAAAGCAAGAATCGCCCGACAAGTGCGCTATTCCGCAGCAGGAACGCCCTCGGCCGCTCCCATCGCCTTTTCCTCCGACTTCTCGCAGGCGGAATACCTGCAAGCAGTAGAGAAGCTGCAAGACTACCTTGCCGAAGGAGACGCCTACGTGGCGAACATGACACAGCGAATCACCGTCTCAAGCCCCGCCGATCCCTACCTGGTATACCGCCATCTGAGAGAAAGCAGTCCGGCGCCTTTCGCGTCGTACCTTCATGCGGGGAACGCCCAGATAATCTGTTCATCTCCCGAGCGTTTCCTTCGCGTGCGAAACCGAGCAGTCGAAACGCGCCCCATAAAGGGCACACGCGCAAGAGGGGCGACTCCCACCCAAGACGCCGCGCTGAAACGCGAACTCGCCGAAAGCGAAAAAGACAGGAGCGAGTTGCTTATGGTCGTCGACCTTGAGCGCAACGATCTCAACCGCGTTTGCGAGCCCGGAAGCGTCGTCGTTCCCAAGCTATATGCAATCGAGAAGTACGCAGCAGTCTTCCAGCTGGTCGCAACGGTGCAAGGAAGGCTGGCGGGCGGGCATGATTGCCTAGACCTGTTGAAAGCAGCGTTTCCCGGCGGGTCGATCACCGGAGCGCCCAAGCTTCGCGTTATGGAGATACTCGACGAGCTCGAGCATTCTGCCCGCGGCCTGTACACCGGCTCTATCGGCTATATCTCATCAACGGGAGACTGCGATTTCAACATCGTAATCCGCACAGCCGTCGCCCAGAACGGCATTTTCGAAATAGGTGCAGGCGGAGGCATAACCTGTGAATCGGACCCCGCGTTCGAATACCAGGAGACGCTCCTCAAAGCCCGTGCTGTGCTGCAGGCAATCGCCGCGGCGGAAAGGCGAACCCATGCATACCATCATTGCCGATGAGGGTTTCTATTTCGGAATGGGTGCCTTCGAAACGCTCGCAGTGCATGCAGGGAAACCCCTTCTGCTTCCCCATCACATGCGGCGGCTTGAAAAGGCGCTGGATTTTCTAGGAATCGACCGCCGCAAAGCAGACGTGCAGAACGCCGTGAATGAAACCCTGCAATCCGCCGAAGAGGGGCTGCGGGAAAATGGAACCCTCAAAATAATTGTGACCAGGAAAAACATCGATGTCTCCCTAACAGAAAGCCGATATGGGCCGCAGGCGTGGGAAGAGGGGTTCACGGCCGCCATCAGTACTGTTCGCCGCAACGAAACGTCGCCGTTCGTCTACCATAAAACACTCAATTACGGCGACAACATCTACGAAAAACGGCAGGCCAAAGCGCAGGGAATCGACGAACCGATTTTCCTGAACAGCCACGGCGAGCTTTGCGAAGGCGCCACAAGCAACATATTCCTAGTACGGAAGGGCATGCTCTTCACCCCTCCCGTTGTCTGCGGGCTCCTGCCGGGTATCGCTCGTGAAATGGTAATCGAATCACGCCCTGTCGTACAGCAAGCTATAACGCTCGATGAGTTCCCGGACTTCGACGAGGCATTCCTTACCAACTCGCTCTTCGGCATCATGCCCCTGTTGCGCATAGGGAAGGTGCACTTCGATTCTCGGAACGTGGCAGATGCGCTGCTGGAACAGCTGCGCCCGAAGCTCTTGGGATAGAGCCTCCCTACCGGGCAGAACGCTCGCGTTCGAAAAGGGGAGGGTCGAACGCCCGCTGCGAGCAATTGTCCCAATTAGCCCGCCTCCCCGGTCCCCGGCGTGCAGCATGGGGAAAATGAGCGAATTTGCGTTGGAAGATTCCCAATAAACAAGACGCATTAGAGGTCCAAGTCAATACGATTAGATAAACTTAAAGTCGTTAGTTTACTAATAACTAATCAACAGGCTATTAACCTATTCATCAATTATTCAATATCGTGGCATTTCTATTCATTTAATTCACACAAGTGCGAAAATCTGTTGCGTTATTTCCCTCACATCTCCCTCATGAGGGAAGATAATGGTAACAAATATTGAACATTTCAATTTAATGCTATAAATCTTCTGTGCTCGGGCCAATAGGGCGCAAGGGAGGCCGTATGAACCTTTCCCAGCTGTACTACTTCCGTATGCTGGCGCGCAAGCGCAGCTTCAAGGGCGCTGCCGCCGAACTGTATATCTCCGAACCCACGCTTTCCGTGGCCGTCAAGAAATTGGAAACGGAACTGGGAACCGAGCTGGTCATCCGCAAGCGACTCGCCATCGAGCTCACGCCCGAAGGCGAGGAATTCGCCGAATGCCTGGAGCAGTCGCTGCAGAACATCGACGAGCACGTGGCAAGCATCAAGACGCATGCACGCGAACGCAACCAGACGCTGCGCTTGGGGATAGTGTTCTCCCTGCAACAGCGCGTCTGGCTGCCTCTGGTCAACGACTTCTGGATTGCGCAGCACCGCGAACCGGACAACGTCATCAAGCAGGGCACCACGGAACAGTTGCTGCACGCGTTGAAGAACGGCGAGATCGACGTCATCATCGCCGGCACGTTGGGGAAAGACGACTCGGTCACGTCCTACCCCCTGTGGACGTCGCCCGCGTTGGCCGCCATCAACACGAAGAACCCGCTGTCATCCCGCTCCAGCGTCACGTTCGATGACATCCGCGACAGCCAGCTCATCACGTATGTATCCGAAGGGCCCTTGGGCAAGGAATGCCACGACCTTGCAACGCGCTTCGACCTGAACCCTCTGTATGCCTATGCGAACGAGCCCTCCATCTGCTCGAACGTCGCCTCCCAGCCCGACTCCATCGGCATCGTATGCGACTCGTGGCTCGCGTATTCGCTGAAAGACGTGGCCATCGTCCCCATCACGGACTCGCCGGAGGACTTCCACCGCTTCTGGCTCACGCATCGGGCGAACCCGCCGAAAAGCCATACGCTGCTGCAAGAGTTCGTGAACTTCGCGAACAACTACGACTACAGCCGCTA
>USAB01000026.1 GCA_900552585.1 uncultured Coriobacteriaceae bacterium | reverse complement strand
CCGGCGAGATCGGGGGGGCGGCCAGCGGCAGGGGGGCCGCCCGTCCTGTGCGTCTGGAGGCGGTTGGCGGCGCGGCAAGCGGTTTGGCGCCGGCTCGCGTGGCTTCCTGTGCGGCGCCGAACTGCGCAGCAGGCTCGCGCCCGCAGGGCATGCGGTATACGGCGCGCACAACGCCCCGCTGCCGGCGGCATGGCAAACGCCGGCGCGGTAGCAGCTGCCCGCCGGCAGCGTGCGCATCGCCCCAAGCGGACCGAGCAGCAGTCCACCAGCAGTGCGCGTTACGCCCCACAAGCGACCTGTACGACAGTCCACTGCCAACAAATCCCGACTTTTTGGATGAAAACTGAACTTGGGAATGGTTTAGCGGCGCACAACTCAACCGAAGAAGGTGCAAGGCGACATCACCAGGAATGCCAGAGAATGCATCAATGCGTTTGACCTGGGATAATGCATTCTGACAGTTATCGGCAGTCCGCAGGTCAAAAAATTAGCCATTGTGAAACCATTCCCAACCTGAATTCTCGTCCAATAATTGCAATTCTCTTGGCAGTAAGCGCTTTCCAACACAGCAAAACACCCTTCAGCTTGCCAAATCATATGCCTACGTAAACGCCCGGCGTGCCTACGCGCTACCCCGCCACCCTCGATCCGCAACGAACTCAACGGCTTACGTCGATCCGCAACGCAAAGCGCCTCGGAGCGCGGGCAAAGCCCCGCTCCGAGGCGCTACTTTCCTTGAGGGATTGATAGAAGAACGCGGATATGCTAGGCGTTCGCCATGTCTTCCTTCATCTTCACGATTTTTGCGCGCATGGCATCGTCGCCAGTGCCCAGCATCTGCACAGCCAGGATGGCAGCATTCTTCGCGCCGTTGATGGCCACGGTGGCAACGGGCACGCCGGAAGGCATCTGGACCATAGACAGCAGAGAGTCCAGGCCGCCCAGGTCGCTGGTCTTCATAGGCACGCAGATAACGGGGTTCGGCGTATACGCTGCAACAACGCCACCCAGATGGGCCGCCTTGCCGGCAGCGGCGATGATCACGCGGATACCGCGGTCGACGGCCGTGGATGCCCACTCGTGCACCTCCAGCGGCTTGCGGTGCGCGGATGCGACCTTCACCTCGTACGGAATACCGAATTCATCCAGCTGCTTCATGCAGGGCTCCATCGTCGGCATATCGCTCTGCGAACCCATGATGATTCCCACAATCGGGGTATTGTCGCTCATCGCATTCTCCTTCTCGGCTTGCTTACAACATCCTCGATTCTACTACCGGGGCATGTCCTCCGCGTTTCCGCGGCTCGATTCCTTGCGGTTACGCCAAATGCGCATAGGTCGGCGCGGGCTTGGAAAATCTGTCGAAAGCCCGTGCCGTTCGAAATCGTCATTACATGAAACCCCATCAGCGACGTCGAGCATCCAACCGCCGGCGCTTCCCGGGCACGATGCTAGCTTGCCTTGTCCACCCGCGCAGGCTCGTCATCGGATGCAGCCTCAGCATCAGCATCCAAATCGGCCGCGCGCAGCGTGGTTCGAGACGCGGCTGCCGTCTGTGGTACAGGCTTCTCCTCCGGACGCATGGGGGCGGCGTATTCCTCGAAAAGAGCGCGCGGATGCGCGAACTCGGACGTTGCCGTGAAATCGCGACCTACCACAAAGGCGCGGAACCAGTCGCTTACCACACGCACCTTGCGCTCCACCGTAGGAACGGCTAAGCCATGATAAGCGCGGTGGAACATCCAGGCCACGAATCCGTTGATGCCGCGCTGCTTGCTGCCATCCGTGAACACGCCCAGGCCCATACCCAAACCTGCCACCATACCGGCATTCGCATGACGGTATTCCAGCAAGGTTCGGCCGTTCAGGTCCGCAATGATGTTGCGCACCAGCAGATGCGCCTGACGCATGGCATGCTGCGCCGTGGGAGCGCACGAGCCGTCCGGCAGGCCGTCGCCGCTCAGGTCGGGAACGTTACACGCATCACCGGCGCCCCAGACATCCTTCACAATGCCGTCATCACCCTCCACGCGCAGGTCCGTGCGACAGCGCAGGCGACCGCGAGAATCAAGCGGCAGATCGCTGTTCTGCAACACAGGGTTCGCACGTTGGCCGGCCGTCCATACAATTACCTCCGTCTCGTAGGCTTTGCCCTCGGACGTACGGACCACGCCGTCGACGGCAGACACGACGCGCGTGCTCAGATGCACATGCGCGCCGCGCTCCTCCATCTGTTGCACCACCCATGCCGAACGTTCTCGCGGCATCTCCGGCATAATGCGGTCTGCAGCTTCTATCAGGTGGAACTCCAACTCCGACTCGTTTACGTTCGGATAGAACTGCAACAGATTCTGCGCCAGGTCGTGCATTTCGGCGAACACCTCGATGCCCGAGAAGCCGCCACCCACCACCACGAACGTCAGCAGACGTTTGCGGTTCGGATTGTCGGGGTACATGCTGGAAACACGATTGAAATTCGTGATGATCTTGTTGCGGATGTGCACGGCCTCTTCCACCGACTTCAAGCCAATAGCGCGCTCCGCAATGCCCGGCGTGGGGAACGTCTTCACCACGCCGCCCAGCGTGACCACCAGGATGTCGTACGGAAGATCCCATTTGTCGCCGTCCATGTTCTCGAGATGGACGATCTTTTCGGCAGACGAGATGCCCATGACCCTTGCGCACACAATCTCCGTCTTGCGAAGATGCTGGTGAAACGGTACCTGGATATGGCGCGGCTCAATGGAGCCCGACGCTACCTCCGCCAGAAACGGCTGGTACACCATATGGGAGCGGATGTCCACCAGCGTTGTGCGCGCCTGGCCATGCAGCTCCCTTTCTAAGCCCAAAGCGGTATAGAAGCCCGCCTCTCCGCCGCCGAGTATCACGATGCTCTTCATAGGAAAACTCCATCCGATTGTCGCGGCGTGTACCGGAATCCGGTCGGCGCCACGAGTCCCTTGCCTCGTGTTTCATGCTATTCAACCAAATGTGAAACTTATTTCGCCAGCGTAAAGAGCGTGTTAACAGTGGCCCGTTATGCGGATTCCGAAGCCCCGCGGCGCCCGTGATGTCTTAAAAATTGCAACGAGGAAAAACGCATGGATCGGAGGCATATCTGTGAAACCGCTGAAGCTGCGCGACATCATCGGCCCCATCATGGTGGGTCCGTCTTCTTCCCATACCGCAGGCGCCCTGCGCATCGCGTCCATGGTGCGCGACTTGCTGCAGTGCAATCCAGTGAAGGCCGACTTCACGCTCTATGGGTCGTTTGCGCAGACAGGACGCGGGCACGGCACGGATAAAGCCCTGGTAGCGGGCATGCTGGGCATGCATACCGACGATTTGCGCATCCGCAATTCATTCGAGGCGGCGCGCGAGGTCGGGTTGGAATTCTCGTTCAAAAAGGATCACGCCGCGAAGACGCCGCACCCGAACACGGTGGACATCACCGCCGTGGGGTCGAACGGATCGTCCGTGCAGGCGCGCGGCGTCTCCATCGGCGGCGGCGCGGCGAAGCTGACGCGCATCGACAGTATGGACGTCGAGGTCACCGGCGAATTCGATGCCATGGTGGTGCGACAGACCGACACCGCCGGCAATCTGGCACACGTCGCCGGTTGCCTGAGCGCCGAGGGCATCAACATCGGCTCTGTATTCATGCACCGCAAGCGCAAGGGCGGCGACTCTTTCACGGTATTCGAAGTGGACGAGCCTATCCCCCAGCCCGTCATCGACCACATCCTGGAGCGCCCGACCGTGGCGTCCATCCGCCTGATTCCCGCAGACGGCCTGAACCGCCAACAGCGGACGAATCGACCGCAGAAGGACGCGGACGAAGCCATGGCCGCGTTCGAGGCGCTCGATTTCGCCACCGCCGCGCGGGCGCTGGACTACTGCGAGAGAAACGGCATTCCGCTGAGCGAATGGGTCGCGCGGCGCGAGCGGGCGCTTGCCGTTGCCCTGGACACGGACCCCGAAGAGACGGAAGCGTACCTGAATCGCGCGCTGGACGTCATGCGCGCATCCGCCGTGCCGCCGTATCGGACGGAAGAACGCAGCATGGGCGGGCTGATCGGGGGCGAAGCGGCGGCCATGCAGGCATTCGCGGGCACGGAGTTCGCTGCGGAACACCACGCGTGCGACCGCGAGCTTTCGCTTGCCGCCACGTATTCCGCCGCCGTGCTGGAGACGAACGCATCCATGGGACTGATCGTGGCCGCCCCCACGGCGGGGTCGTCAGGGGTCATCCCATCCGTGCTGCTGTCGCTGCAGAAGACGCGCGGCCTGGACGACAAGCGCTTGAAGGCCGCGCTGCTGAACGCAGCGGCCGTGGGACTGTTCATCACGCGCAATGCCACGGTGTCCGGTGCCGAGGGAGGCTGCCAAGCGGAGATCGGCGCAGCAAGTGCCATGGCCGCGAGCGCCGCCGTGGAGCTGCTGGGCGGCGATGCGCGCATGTGCCTGCGGGCAGCTGGCACGGCCATCAGTAACAGCCTGGGCCTGGTGTGCGATCCCGTCGGCGGCCTAGTGGAAGTCCCCTGCCAGAAGCGCAACGCCATGGGCGCGGCGAACGCGCTGGTCAGCGCCGAGTTTGCGCTGGCGGGCATCCCGAACCTCGTGCCATTCGATGAAACCGTGGACGCGCTACTGCGCGTGGGTCGCAGCCTTCCGCGCGAACTGAGGGAGACAGCGCTGGGAGGCCTTGCCACGTGCCCGTCCGCTTGCAATCTGCGCGGCTAGCGGCGGCGCGCCCGGAAGCGCGAACGCGTGCGGTCCGCATACCCCCGCCGGACCGCCAAGGGCGCGAGCAGGACGCAAGCTCGCATGCGCCCGCCAGTCTGGCCGGCAACCCGACCGGGCAGCATGAGGCAGGCCCGCCACATACGTGTGGGCCTGCCGGACTAGCCCAAACCCAACCAGAACGAGATCTTCGGCGCGTAACCCATAATGAAGATGATGATCATCAGCACGGGAATGCCGTACGAGCACCAGATGTGCATGCTCCTGGGAAACTTCAAGCCTTTGCCCGCGTCGGCTTCGGTCAAGAAATTCTTCCAGCCCCATCCCCACTTCGACGTACAGAACAACGTGAAGATCAGGCCGCCAAGCGGCAGGATGTTGTTCGACACCAGGAAATCCTCCAGCGACTGAATATCGCCGATGCCCGGCACCTGGAAGCCGCCCCACGCATTGAAGCCCAAGGCACACGGAATGCTGAGCAGTGCTAGCAGCACGCCGTTGAACGCCACGGAGCGGTAGCGCGACATGCCCCAACGGTCAATGGTCCAGGTCACCAGTGTCTCGAACACGGCAATGACCGTGGACAGCGCCGCAAAGCCCATAAACACGAAGAACAGCGCGCCCCACACATTGCCCAGCGGCATCTGGCCGAAGACCACGGGCAGCGTGACGAAGATCAGCGACGGGCCCGCATCCGGGTTGATGCCGTAGGCGAAGCACGCCGGGAAGATAATCAGACCGGCCATGACAGCTACGAGCGTATCAAGGCCCGTCGCGCACAGCGCCTCGCCCGTCAAGCTACGGTCGCGACCGATGCGCGACCCGAAGATGGCCATGCCGCCCATGCCCACGGACAGGCTGAAGAACGCCTGCCCCATGGCCGCGTACACGGCATCGCCGAACGTGCCCAATTGCGCTGAAAGCGTATCGCCCGCGAACAGGCGGCTAAAGTCGGGCATCAGGTAGAACTGCAGACCGGAAGCGGCGCCGTCGAGCGTGACGGAGCGAATCACCAGCACCAGCATGATTACGAACAGGGACGACATCATGAACTTCGAGATGCGTTCGACGCCCTTCTGCAAGCCGATGAACGTGGAGATCACGCCGACGCCCACGGACACGAGCATCCAGAAGATCAACTCGCCGGGATTCGCCGTCAGTGCGCTGAACGCCTGCGCGGATGCCGTCGACGTGACACCGTCGAACATGCCCGACGCCAGGCGCGGGATATACGCCAGCATCCACCCGCACACCGTGGTGTAGAACATCAGCAGCAGCATGGATCCCAGGTAGCCCCACCATGAGAACCAGCGGAAGCTCTTCTTCGAAGGCAGCACGTGGAACGAACGTGCCACGGAACGCTGGCTTGCCCGGCCCACGGAGAATTCCATGACCATGATGGGCAGGCCCAGTATTGCAAGAAACACCAGGTAGATGATGATGAAGGCCGCGCCGCCGTATTCGCCGGCGATGTACGGAAAACGCCAGACATTTCCCAGGCCGATAGCGCAGCCCGCCGCAACTAGAATAAAACCGAGCCGCGAGCCAAAGTGCTCGCGCTTCTCCTCTGCCATGAAGACGTACTCCCTCGTATGAATTTCTGCCGCAAGCAGAAAAAAAGCCGAACCCGAGGGCTCGGCTGTCAGTTCCATGGTGGTCAGGAAGGGACTTGAACCCCTGACACGGGGATTTTCAGTCACTACCCAACAAACCCGTCACCGGTAACTAGTGCCCCCACCTGCGAATACTTAATGTTTGCCCTGCTAGATAAAGTGTGTTTGCGGTACATAAGATAACTGGATACACTGGCAAAAGCAAATAGTTTTTGCCAGCTTGTTGCCAGTTTTTGCCAGAACGATTTTAGCGGGGTGCAGCATGGATGATTTCGAGCGGATAGACTTCGACGGCGCGAGGCTGAGCGTGGTTCAGCGCGAGGATTCCAAGGGCAAGCCGTGGCGGGCGCTGCTCTCGTACAAGGCCGTCACGGGGTACAACCCGGACGGCACGCCGATAACCAAATGGAGGCAGAAGAACAAGACCCTAAGAGGGTGCGGAACCGAGCGCAGCGCCCACATAGCGGCGAACAAATGGGTTGCCAAGCTGCAAGCCGACCAGAGCGCCGCGATCGAACGCGCCGAGGAAATGGAGCGCGAGAAGGCCGAGCAGCTGGCAAGGGCAAATGCCGTCATGGTGGCCGATTATGTGGACGAGTTCCTGGACGGCTACCGCGGCGCGCACGGGAGCATAGAGCCGTCCACAATGCGCAGCTACCGCGGCTCTGCAAAGCACATCCGCGCCGCCTTCGCCGACACCCCCATTACCGAGCTTGCGCCGAAGATGGTTGACGGATGGTTGCTTGAACTCAGGCGCGACGGCTATTCCGAATCTCTACAGCGCAAGGCTTACGGCCTTCTGCAACGCGCGTGCGCCCATGCCGTCCGCGACCACGTTATAGCGGCTAACCCGCTCGATTCCGTGAAGCCGCCCGCGAACTACAAGCCCGACCCGAATGCACTTACCAGAACGAGCCGTGAGGAACTCGTGTGCGAGCTGAGGCGGTTCAGGCCGACACCGATAAGAACGGCCGCGTTCATCGCGCTGTACATGGGGCTGCGTGTCGGCGAGATAGCCGCCCTGCGGTGGAGCGACATAGACATGAGACGCCGGACAATGCACGTACACCACGCCATAGGAGAGGGCAAGGGCGGAAGCTACGAGAAGGCACCCAAGACCGAGAGCAGCAACAGGCGGCTGCCAATCCCCGAATCACTTATTGAACCCCTGCAAGAGCGCAGGGCGCGCATGAAGAGCGAGGCGGGAGCGGCCGGGTTGAAGCTGAACGCAGACGAGTTCGGGCGCTTGTACGTATGCGGCGGCATCGACGGCAGGTACATGACCCCCGCCAACCTCGGGCGCGAGTGGAGCGTGCTTGCCGAGAACCTCGGGCTGATGGGAACCAAGGGGAGAATAGCCACGTTCCACGACCTGCGCCACACGTTCGCCACGGTGGGCGTGGCAAACGGCATCGACGTTAAATCCGTTCAAAGCTACCTGGGGCACGCTAACGCCGCCGTTACCCTGAATATTTACGCCGACGCGGACGAGGACGCGAAGAGGGCGGCGGCTGGCGCGATAGACGCCGCCATGGAACCGGGCGGGGAAGAAGGGGGGATTGCAGGCTGAGCCGTTCCGCAAACGGGCGAACCAGACGCCGCGTAAGACCCCATTACCAGGACAACCGACCAAGTACCCGAGCAGGTGGAGAGAATGACCGAGGAAGAGAAGACGGACAGCGCAAACGGCGAAGCGAACGGATGCAACGGCGCGCAATTTGATGCCGAGAAAAGCAGTGCGGCCGCCCAGGCAGGAAGCGAAGCGAAAGCAGAGGAAGCCGCCGACAATCCCAGCGTATACGCGAAGGCCATTGAAAGCGTTTCGGCAGGCAAGGCGTTTGCCTCGATCATTGAAAGTGCTTCGGTAGGCAAGGCGCTTACCTCGATGGCTCAAAGCATAATGTTTCCGGCGCAGGAGATTATTGACTCCTTTTTCCGCCCGACCCTGCCTAAAGAGCAGGCAGAGAAAATCATCATCGAAAAGCGGCGCAGCGAGAGGGTTGCTAGATGGGCTGAGAGCATACGCGAAACCCACGCTAACCTATTTGATGAAGACGGCAACCGCGTCAAGGTCACAAGTCAGCATATTTGCGAGATGTTGGGTTGGAGCAAAAACCGCATGGCGAATATAGAGAGTCACAATAGCGATTTGAAGGTATGGGAACTCTTCTCATTGGCCGACCTATTCAAGATGCCGCCGATGCTTCTAATCGGCGAAACCTCGAAACAGGAGGAAGCCTTGCTCTCTATGTTCCGCGAACTTACAGAAGAACAGAGAGCATCGTTACTGGACTTCCTGGGGGCGACGCTGAGGGCGCGCTAATCGTCTAACCCCGATACCGGATTTCGAGCATGGCGGACGATTGAAGCTGCCTACACATTTTCTCCCTAATCCCGATTTTCGGGATTTTGACCACGTTTTCATAACCTTGACAGCCTTAAAATCCCGATTTTCGGGATTTCGCTTTCCCCCACCATCTACAAGCGTCTGCCTCGCCCGTTTTCGCCTGATACCCTGCGTGCAGGAGCTACCGCAAAGGGTGGTAGCGCGAATAGGAAGAAGGCGCAATATGAAGTGCCAATATCTGGAAAAGGAATCGCCGACAATGGGAACGCCGGAGGCGGCCTATCTGCTGAACTGCTCCGAGAAGCACGTGCGCGACCTGTGCGAGCGCGGCGATATAAAGGCCGTGAAGCTGGGCAAGCTGTGGCACATCAACCGCGCCGACCTTTACGAGCGCCTCGGCATCGAAGGGGGCATGTAATGGGGTTCGAGCAGAAAGCGACCACCGGTGCTCCACTCCCCAGTTTTGCACCGGCAGCCAGAGAGAACGAAGCACATGAATATGCTTCTGCTGGCATTATCAGAGCGAAAGCCGAAAACCGCAATACCCAGGCCGGCCAGTACACAGAAGAGCAGCTAGAGAGGGCGCGCGAGATAGCCGCCCAGGCGCTTGCCTGGATGGCGGACAACCCAGCGGCCATGGCCTACGCGGAAAGAATCGCATTGCACGAGGCGGAGGCCGGGAGGCGCGTAAGCGGCTCCGCAATCGTCGAAGAGATACGCAAGAAGGATTTCACGGACGTTTGCGGAAAGCCTACGCGGGTGAACAACAACCACGCCCCGATAATCGCCCGCCGCCTGTGCGCGATCCATCCGGAAATAGCCGAGCACGTAGAGACGCGCACGGACGTATACGAAGTGGCGGGTGCCTAGCCATGGCCGAACTTAACGCATTCCTTGTCTACAACGACAACCCAGCCTATTACAAATTGAGCATGGAGCAGCGCGGGAAGCTGTTCACCGCCATGCTGAACCATTCGCGCGGCCTCGATACGGAGCTATCGGATACCGACCCCGCGTATTGGGTGTTCGAGTCAATACGCGCGAGCATGGACGCACGAGCGGAGAAGTACGCGGAGAAATGTGCCAGGAACACCAGGAACGGCAGGAAGGGAGGAAGGCCGAAGATGGCGGAAACCGAACGAAACCGAACGGTTTCCAAAGAAACCGACCGCAACCGAACGGTTTTCACAGAAACCGACCGCAACCGAACGGTTTCCAAAGAAAGCGAACGGTTCCCAAAGAAACCGAACGTAACCCTACCTATACCTGAACCTAATCCTGAACCTAATCCTGAACCTAATCCTTTAGGTATAGGGGACGCGCAAAAGGACGGCGGCAAGGAGCGCAAGCGGTTCGAGAAGCCTACCGCCGAGCAGGTGGCCGCCTATGCGGAGGAAAAGGGGCTTGGCATCGAACCCCAACGCTTCATAGACCACTACGAGGCAAACGGTTGGATGGTAGGCCGAACGAAGATGAAGGATTGGAAGGCCGCGGCGAGGAATTGGAGCCGCAACGACTACGGAGCGAAGCGCAAGGGGGCGACCGCCGATGATTTCAGCGAGTACGACGTTTTCTAGCGTGCTGAGTGGGTTGGACGGCAAGCCCGCCGATTGCCCGTATTGCGGCAAGCCGTATCCCCGCAAGACGCTGACCGTGAACGGCAAGGCGTACAACGTGCCATGCACGGACAGCTGCGAATGCGAGCAGGCCGCGGCGGAGCGGGCAAGGCGCGACGGAACGAGCCGTGAGGCGATCGAGGCCGACTTCTGCGCGAGGCTTGACCGCGCAGGCATCAGCCGCGAACGCTACGAAGAGGCCAGGAGGCACGCAGACCGCGGACAGCTCAAAAGGGCGGCGCTCCGCATTGACGGCGGCGGGAACGCGCTCATATGCGGCTGCAACGGACGCGGGAAGACGCTCCTTGCAATCGCGTTGTGCGCGGCGGCGCTGAGGAAGGGGAAGACCGCGCTCATGGCGACATCCGCCGACCTCGTTAGCGACGTTTACCGAGGATACGGCGGCGGCGAGTGCCGCGAACTCATGGAGCGCGCCAAGGGCGTGAGCCTGTTCGCGCTCGATGACCTGGGCAAGGAGAACGCCACTCCGCAGGCCACTACGATAATCTACCAGGTTGTGAACGCCCGCTACGAGACGGGCAGACCGACCGTAGTAACCACGAACCTCACGGGCGGCGGGCTGGCCGCGCATTTCGCGCTTGCAGACGATGCCACGAGCGGGAAGGCCATCGTATCGCGCATCATGGCGGACGCCGAGGTAATCCGCATGGATGGCGCGGACATGCGGATAGCGTCGGCATAGCGTGCAGGTTGCCGGTCATTGCAAGGGGGTCGTGAAACGCTACCCCCTTGGATAGCGTCGGCATAGCGTGCAGGTTGCCGGGGGTATCGGCGCTTGCGAGCGGGCTAAGTTCAACTTAGGGCGTCAGGGAATGTCTGCAACACGCTGCAACCGGAAGACACCCACGCCCCCATTCCGTTGCAATGGGCGACTGCAACACCCAACTGCAACACATGCCATGGACTGGGGCGATGTAGCGATGGACGCGCTCCGCAGTCCCCGGCCGCGCGGCGCGCCGTCTGCAACAGCGAAGGATACCCGAAATCCGGGTACCCTTGGCCGCGGTTCTCCGTTTAGCGGAGACCCTTTGCGGAGGCGAACCGCCGCCATGCCCGCCCCGCTCCCATCGTCAGCCCCGCTTTGTATGCTCCCCGGCATCCTTGCGGGGCTTCCCTATGTCTGGCGTCGAGCAGGCGCATACGTATTCATATTTCGTAACACGATTGGGAAGCCGGCGCGCACTGTGCGGCGCTCCGCAGGACGGAACCCCAGAAAAGCCACTGAGAGCGTTTCTAAGGGCATGTTTGATTGCAATATGGCTAATTCACCGTACATGCCCCCGAACGCGCCCCGTAGCGGGCATAGGGACGGGGGCTTGCGAAAGTCGGGGGAGCGGCGGCGTTCGATGGTTCCCCCGCCTGCAATCTTTTCTCATTCGATCGTTTTTTCAGGTGCAGTGCAGCGCGGCGGCGGCAAGCGGCTAAAGGGTGTGCGTCCAATGCACACCCCTGGCCGCGCGGGCTGCCTCGAACACGGCGGAACACGCCGGATTGCAAGCGGCGCTTCGCGCGACTTGGGCAAAAGTTTTTGCCAATTTGTTGCCAAGGCTTTTGCCAAACCCTGGCAAAAACGGAAAAAAGAAAGCAGGCCAGAAGCCTTAAGCCTCTGACCTGCGGTTTTCCATGGTGGTCAGGAAGGGACTTGAACCCCTGACACGGGGATTTTCAGTCCCCTGCTCTACCAACTGAGCTACCTGACCAGAAGTGCACTGTTTGCAAATGCAGAAATGAATATTACCAAACATTTCCGTGCGGTCAAGATGCTATTTTTCATTACTTTGTGAACAGGCACTAACTGCACGAGTCCGCCATAACTGCGCGCAGCGCGCTATTGCACGACAACGGGCGGCAGACGATGCTGCGCCATGAACTCGATGAAATCGCTCAGCACACGCGAATGCGGTTCGCGGCGCGATACCAGGTACACCTTGTGGAAGGCCGCCGGCACATCTTCCACCGGAAGAAACACTAGGTTATCGTATGCGCGCACCATGTACGAATAGCAGAACAGTCCCACGTCGTGCGGGTTCGACACCAAAAGCGACGATATGGTTATCTCGTCGTCGAAATTCGCCTCGACGCTCAGGCCCTTCCCCTGGAGGAGCGCCATGACCTCCCGGTAACAGGGGCTTTCCGGCTGGTAAGTCAGCACGCGGTACGGCATCAGGTCATCGAAGCCCACCCGCTTCCGATCCGCCAAAGGATGATTTGCATTCACGCACACCACCAGCTGCTGGGACCAGCATTCCATCAGGTCGAACCCGTCCATGTGCATGTCCGTGGGCATGCTGGCGAACACCACGTCCAGTGCGCCGCGCTGCAAGTCGGCAAGCAGGTCTACGGAGTACCCCTGCTTCACGTTAATCTGCGGATTCAAACGGCTCATCTGGCGGAAGCGGTACAGCGCCTGCGACCAATCCTTCCCCTGGATGGCATACAGCGAACCCAGGTTGATAACGCTGTTCATCTCGTTCGCATATTCGTGCACGATCTCCACGCCGCGGTCGATGTTCGTCAGCGCCGTGGATATAAATGTGTAGAATTGCCGGCCACATTCCGTGAGCTGCACTTTTCCATGGCTGCGCACGAACAAGGGCGCGCCCAGCTCTTCTTCCAAACGGTTCATGGCAATGGAAAGCGTAGGCTGGGCAATATAGAGTTCTTCGGCCGCTTTCGTGAAATGCTGGACCTCGGCGAGTTTCTTGAAATAGCTAAGATGCGAGAGATTCATTCGGCTCGCCGCCCTTTCGAACGCATGCGAATCGGTTGCCGTAATTGTAATCCAGCACGCGCGCGGCGGGGCGCGCGTTTCAGCCTGCCCCGCCGTCCTCCGATGTTGCACCACTGCCTACAGCGCTGCCACAATCGCCTCCACGGAGTCTTTCGCGTCGCCCAACAGCATGTCCGTATTGTCGTTGTAGAACAGCGGGTTCACCACGCCGGAATAGCCGGCATTTCCCATCTTCCGCTTGAACGCCACGACCTTCTTCGCCTCCCACACATGCAGCACCGGCATGCCGGCAATGGGGCTGTTCTGGTCCGTCAGCGCCGAGGGATTCACCGTGTCGTTTGCACCGATGACCAGGACAATATCCACATTCGGGAAGTCGTCGTTGATCTCGTCCATCTCGCAGACGGTGTCATAGGGCACCTTCGCCTCCGCAAGCAGCACGTTCATGTGGCCCGGCATGCGGCCTGCAACGGGGTGGATGGCGAACCTCACGTCTACGCCTTTTTCCATCAGGCGCTTGGTAAGTGTTGCAACAGGGAACTGCGCCTGCGCCACCGCCATGCCGTATCCCGGTGCGATGACGACGCTTTTCGCCGCCTCCAATTCCCGTGCCACTTCTTCCGGCGTCGTGGTGTTGTAATGATTCAGGTCTACGCCCTGCGCAGAAGATTCCGTCGACGAGGATTCCGAGCCGAAACCACCCAAAATTACGGACGCGAAGCTGCGGTTCATACCCTGACACATAATGTAGCTCAGATACGCGCCCGAGGAACCTACCAGCGCTCCGGCAATGATCAGCAGGTCGTTGCCCAGCGTGAATCCCGCCATGGCTGCGGCCCACCCGGAATAGGAATTGAGCATGGACACCACTACGGGCATGTCGCCTCCGCCGATGGCCATGACCAAATGCACGCCCAGCACCAGTGAAACGACGGCGATGATACCCAACGGCACCAGTCCCTCGCCCACGCCGTGCGTATTCACGAACCATACGATGCATCCGACAATCACAGCAAGCATGATGAGATTCAGCGCATTGCGGCCCGGAAGCGTCAGCGGCTTGCCGGAGATCTTCCCCGACAGCTTGAGATACGCGACGATGGAGCCGGTGAACGTAACGGCGCCAATGAACACCGCAATACCCACTTCGCCCAGATGAAACGCATTTTCCGAAGCTGCAACAGAATCCGCCAGAACCAGACCGGGCGCAGACAGGAATGAATTGAAGCCCACCAGCACCGCTGACGCACCCACAAACGAATGCAGCTGTGCCACCAACTGCGGCATCTCCGTCATTTGCACATGACGCGCTTTCCGTACGCCGATGCAGGCGCCAATGGCAAGAGCACCTGCCATGAGCAGGATTGTCAGACCGGCGCCCTGCGAATCCGAAGCCACGCACACCACAATGACAGCTGCAAGCGCCAGCACCATGCCCGTAACGCCGTACGCGTTCCCCCTCAGCGCCGTTTTCTGCTGTGACAGGTTCGCAAGCGCCAAGATGAACAGCAGCGCCGCCACAATATATGCCAGCGTCTCGAAGCGGGACAGTGCATCCAGAACCGCAGCCGATGCGGCAAAGCCCATATCCAGGAACGTACCGGTAATCATCGGTCCTCAGAGCTCCTCTGGAACATCTTCAGCATGCGATGCGTAACCAGGAAACCGCCGAAGATGTTGATAGCCGCAATGGCCATTGCCACAAACGAAAGTACCTGGACAACCGGATTGTCCGAACCGATGAGCAAGATGGCGCCCAGGATGATGATTCCCGAAATGGCATTCGTCTCGGACATGAGCGGCGTATGGAGCGTATGCGTCACATTCGTGATGACATAGAAGCCCACCACCACGGCCAACGCGAACACCACGTAATGGCCCGCAACGCTCGCAGGCGATGCCATGATCAGCCAGACAGCCAACACTGTCAGCAGGACCTTCCACCAAAGGCCCTTGCGCTCCCCTGCCGGCTGCGCGGTGATGTCTGACACTGCTGCGGATGTTGCAGCCTGTGTTGCAGTTTTCTTTGCAGGCGCAGACGCCGACACCGATACGCTGATGGGAGGCGGCGGCCACATGATGGCCCCGTCTTTCGTCACGGTCACGCCGCGTACGACCTCGTCGTCCTCATCCAGGACCAGCACGCCGTTTTTTCCCGGTGTGCACAGCTTCAAGAAGTTCACCATATTCTGGCCGTACAGCTGGGACGCCTGCCCGGGAAGACGGGCGGAAAGATCGCGATACCCGATGATGGTCACCCCGTTTTCGCTGGTCACCACTTTGTCGGGTTGCGAGAGCGCGCAGTTGCCGCCCAGCAGGCTTGCGCCCATGTCCACAATGACAGAGCCCGGCTTCATGCCCGCCACGGCCTCTTCCGTCAGAAGCAGCGGAGCCGGCTTGCCCGGAACCTGCGCCGTGGTGATGACGATATCGCTCTTCGCAGCTTGCTTCGTATACACGGCAAGCGTCTGCTTCTGCTGTTCCGCATCAAGCTCGTGCGCGTATCCGTCGGCGCTCTTCTGTTGCACCGGAATTGCAACAAACGCCCCACCCAAAGACTCCACTTGATCGGCTACTTCGGGGCGCACATCCGTGGCGAACACCTCTGCACCCAAAGACCCGGCCGTTCCGATAGCGGAAAGGCCGGCAACGCCAACGCCGATGACGTACACCTTCGCAGGAGGAACCTTACCTGCCGCCGTCACCTGCCCGGTGAAGGTATGCCCGAACGCGTTTGCGGCTTCTATGACCGCTCGATAGCCTGCCACGTTCATCATCGAAGACCGCACGTCCATGGACTGGGCGCGCGAGATGCGCGGCACCATGTTCATGGCCAATGCGGTGATACCCCGCTCGCTCATCTTCCGCGGCAGATCCTTTTCCGTATACGGATTCATGCGCGCCATCAATGCCGCGCCGGGCTTCATCAATGAAAGCTGCTCATCGGGCGGCATGTCCAAACACAGCACGATATCGGCGTTCCATGCCTGTTCCGAATCGCAGATTGTTGCGCCCGCTCGCGCATACTGGTCATCCGTATAGCTTGCCTGCGTGCCCGCGCCCTTTTCTACGCGTACGCGGTACCCTAGGCGCATCAGCTTCGCAACCGTATCCGGCGTTCCCGCAACGAGCGGTTCGTTCTCCCCCGGCTCTTTCGGAATACCGATCCATTTGCCCGTTTGTCCGTCATCCCGTTCTGCAGCCATCTCACTCACCACGGCGTTCCTCATCTGCGTTTCTGTTGCAACATGCAAACAACTCGTTGCAGCGAATACTTCGCCCGACCCCTATCGTATACTCTAGTGGATTTCAACGATGTTGCCCGTATCTGCCGATTCGATTACCGCGTTGATAACCTTCAGCGAGGCCAGCCCCTGCTCGCCTGTGCAACGCGGTGTGGTCTCGCGCCCCAGAATCAAGTCCATGAAATGGGCCACCTCTGACTCCATAGGGTCGTTGCGCTCAACCTCGAAGTGCTCTTTCACCAGGTGATGGCGCCAACCGTAATGCTCCGAGGTATCGTCCGGGTAATGGTAGAAATCCATGTTCGGGAATCCGAACGAGCCCTTGTCGCCGAAGATGTGCAGGCAGTTCTCGCCCGTTTCCGGCGCCCACTGCTCGTTCTCATGCGCAAGCAAATCGTAATTCCACGGGCTGGGAGTTGCATCGGCGATGAAATACGTTGCCGTGGGTCCTTCGGCAAATTCGAACAGCACCGATACGCTATCTTCCGCCTCGAAGCCATGCAGCAAATTGCGCTTTGCCGCGTATACCCTGCTCACGGTCATATCCGTTACATTGTTCAGGTCGTCCACATCATGGATGGCATTCACCAGAAGCGGGCCTCCGCCCGGATGCTTGTGCCAATCCGCGTCCCAGTAATCCTTCTGCTTCGCAATGGCGAATGTGCTCTGGATGCCGATGATACGACCCAGCCTGCCCGACGCAAGAAAGTCCTTCAAGAATAGGAACAGGTTCGATGACCTGCGATGATGGCCAATAAGAAGCGTTGCATCGGCCGCTTTGCAGATATCGATGATCTGTTGGGCTTCCTCGGGCGTATTCGCAATGGGCTTTTCCAGCAGGATGTATTTGATGCCGGCACCAAGTGCCGCCTGCGTTGCGGGAAGATGCAGCTTATTGGGAAGCGCGATGGCAACGGCATCGAGCGGCACATTCTCCAGAAGCTCCAAGTAGTCTTCATACAGGGGCGCTTCCAGCTCGGCTGCGGCATCCTCCGCTTGCTTGCCGAATCCGGCTACCGCCGTCAGCTCCGCCTCCGGATGCGCCTTCATCAAACGGGCGATGCGCGCCCCCTGGTTCAATCCCAGCACCGCAATTCTTGCATTTCCCATTGCCGCCGTCCTTTCGGTTTGCCGATACGTTAACCGGACGGAAAGCGGGAAGGCTTGCCCAAGCAGATACTGAGCCTGCTTGGCGGCTGCACATCACCCGCCTACCGCGGAGGCTGCCGCCAGCAGGGCGCAGCCTCTCGTTCTTCCGGGTACACCAGCATTATCTTCTGCAGCAGCACGAAGCGCCAATTGATTACGAATGGGATAGGGAACGGTTATTGTATTTCGCAATACCTCCTGCTCATCGTTCTGTTTCGCGAGCTTTTGCCTCATCCCAGCAGCGCTGGAGCTCTTCGAAGTCCAGCTCTTCCACCTTGCGGCCCTCGCTCCAGGCAGCACCCTCTATGAATGCCCAGCGGCGACGGAATTTCTCATTCGCCTTCCGCAGCGCCGTTTCGCTGTCGATGCCCTCTTTGCGGGCAACGTTCACCAGGCTGAACAGAATGTCCCCGAACTCAAGCTCGCGGGCGGCTTCGTCCGCCGCCGCCTGATATTCCGCCACTTCTTCGCGGACCTTATCCCAGACATCGTCGACGGTATCCCACTCGAAACCGGCGGCCGCTGCCTTGCGTGAAATCTTCTGCGCCTGCATCAGTGCCGGGAAGCTCTTCGGCACGGAGTCCAGAAGGGGAGTCCGACCGGGCTGTTCCGACTGCCCGGCCTGCGTTCCCGCATCATCTGTTGCAACAGCATTCTTCTCAGCCAGCTTCACCTGGCTCCAAATAGACTCAACGTCATCCGGCGTCTCCGCCTGCGCATCGCCGAAGATATGCGGATGCCGGCGAATCATCTTCTCGTTGATATCGGCGCAGACGTCGTTGATGTCAAATTCGCCCGCATCCGCGGCAATCTGACTCTGCAACACTACTTGCAGCAACACGTCGCCCAGCTCTTCGCGCAGATGGTCGGCATCGTCCGACTCGATCGCATCCACCGCTTCGTAGGCTTCCTCAATCATGTTCTTCGCAATGGACTCGTGCGTCTGCGCGCGATCCCACGGACAGCCATCCGGCGCGCGCAAACGCGCGATGGTAGCCACGAAGGCGTCGAACGGAGATCCGCCGGCGCCTTCGCATTGCCCGTCATGGTGTCGGGAATTCGTATCTTGTTGCAACACGATTATCCTATTCCCAAGCAGAGCGACCGCGGGAGGCGCGCTCGCCGATATCGCGGCGGAACTGCTTGCCCTCGAATTCGATCAGATCGCATGCCTCGTAAGCGCGCGTGCGGGCGTCTTCGAAGCTGTCGCCCAACGCAACCACATTCAGCACACGCCCGCCGGCGGTTACCAGACGGCCCTTGTCATCCACCTTCGTACCGGCATGGAACACCGTGATGCCCGGCAGCGCCTCGGCCTCATCGATGCCTGTGATTACCTTGCCCTTCTCGTACGATCCCGGATATCCGCCGCTTGCCAGGACCACGCAGACGGCCCATTTATCAGACCAGGTAAGCTTCACGTCCTGCGCGCGACCCTGCGCAACCGCCACCATGACATCTACCAGGTCGGATTTCAGGCGGGAAAGCACCACCTGCGTCTCCGGGTCGCCGAAGCGCACGTTGAACTCCAGCAGCTTCGGTCCCTCCGGCGTCAGCATGAATCCGCCGTACAGCACACCGCGGTAGTCCATGTCGAACTCCTCACTGCCGTACGTATTCTCCGAGATGCTGATGTCCTGGACATTGCGGTCGTTCTCCCGATACGGCGAAGCCACGGCAGCCGCTGCGGCGCGCTCCATGATGTCCTTCATGGACGCCATTTCCTGGTCCGTGACAATGGGGACGGGGGAGTACACGCCCATGCCTCCCGTGTTCGGGCCCTTGTCGCCCTCGTAGGCGCGCTTGTGGTCCTGCGCCGGCTCCATGCAGAATGCCTTGCCATCCGTGACGAACGCCAGCAGCGAGCATTCCGGGCCGGTCAGGCATTCTTCTATCACCACGCGGGCGCCCGCCTCGCCGAAACGGCCGTTGAAGCATTCGTCGGAAGCCTTGACGGCAGATGCAGTATCCTCCGCCACAACGACGCCCTTGCCAGCAGCCAGACCATCGGCCTTCACCACAACGGGCGCGCCGATCTCATTGATGTAATCAGCGGCTGCGACCTTATCCGTGAACGTACGGTACTTCGCCGTGGGCAGGTCGTTATCCAGCATGAATTGCTTGCTGAACGCCTTGCTGCCTTCCAGGCGCGCGCACGAAGCGCTGGGGCCGAACACATCGATGCCGCCGGCGCGCAGCACGTCGGCAACGCCCGCCACCAGAGGGGCTTCGGGGCCCACGACTACCAGGTCGATGGCATGATCCTTCGCGAAGACCAGCACTGCCTGGCCGTCTTCGGCATCTAAATCGGCAACGTTTTGTGCGACAGCCGCCGTACCGCCGTTGCCGGGCGCCACATACAGCTTCTCGCATTTCGGGGACTTCGCCAAAGCCCAGGCGATTGCATGCTCGCGGCCGCCGCCGCCCAATACCAAGATGTTCATTGCCATCCTCCTTATCAACGGCGTCCCTGTCAGACGCTGCGCATTCCCGTTCGCCGCGCTCGGCCACTGAGGGCTACGCGCGGCTATCGTCTACCTCCCGCGGTGTTGCAACACACGCAAGGGCTGAAAACCAAAGAACGCCGCGCAGGCGATGCACGGCGTTCGGAAAGAGCGTTTACATATTCGCCGGCTTCGGCCAACCGCGGAAGATTGTCTGATCGCGATCGGGGCCCACGGCAATGATGGACATGGGCACGCCCACCAAATTCTCAAGGTACGTAACGTAGTCCTGAGCGTTCTGCGGCAGCTCCTCGAATGTACGACAGCCGCTGATGTCCTGGCCCTTCCAGCCGGGCAACTCCTCGTACACAGGCTCCACGTGCTTCGGGTAGAGCACGGACTGCTGCATGGGGAAGTAGTCGTACGTCTTGCCGCCGGAGCGGTAGGCGACACACACCTTCACCGTGTCGAACGCAGACAGAACGTCCAGCTTCGTTAGCGCCATATCCGTCAGGCTGTTGCAGTCTGCGGCATAGCGTGCAATGACGGCGTCGAACCATCCGCAGCGGCGCTTGCGGCCGGTGGTCACACCGTATTCGTGACCCACTTCGCACAGCGTTTCGCCTTCCTCGCCGAACAGCTCGGTGGGGAAGGGGCCGGAACCGACGCGCGTGATATATGCCTTCGAAATGCCGATGATGCGGTCGATGGCCTTCGGGCCCACGCCCGTGCCCGTGCAGGCGCCGCCGGCGCAACAGGAGGACGACGTGACGAACGGATACGTGCCATGGTCAATGTCGAGCATGGTGGCCTGCGCACCTTCGAACAGGATGTTCTTACCCTCGCGCAGGGCGCTGTTCAGCAGATATGCGGTTTCGGCCATATGCGGACGGATGATCTCGGCATACGGCAGGTAGTCGCTGCAGATCTGCTCGACGGTGTACGTTTCCAGCCCGTAGTTCTTCAGGATCGGGTTCTTCACGGCCAGCGCCGTCTCCAGCTTCTGACGGAAGATCTTCTCATCGAGCAGATCCTGGATGCGGATGCCGATACGGGCCGCCTTGTCCTGATAGCAGGGGCCGATGCCGCGCTTCGTCGTGCCGATCTTGTTCTTGCCCAGCTTGTTCTCGCTTGCACCGTCGAGATCGCGGTGGTAGGGCATGATGACATGCGCGTCGCAGCTGATGATCAGGCGCTCGCACGAGAAGCCCTGCGCCTCCAGCTTCGCCATCTCCTCAACCAGCACGGACGGGTCCACAACCACGCCGTTGCCGATGACCGGCGTGCAGCTTTCGTACATGATGCCGGACGGCATCAGGTGCAGGGCCAGCTTCTTACCTCCATGGACAACCGTGTGGCCGGCATTGTTGCCGCCCTGGTAGCGCACCACGTAATCGTAGTCGCTGGAAATGAGGTCCGTGATCTTGCCTTTGCCTTCGTCGCCCCACTGGGCGCCGACGAGAACGGTGCTCGGCATCTGGAATCCTTTCATTGCGCGGGCATTCGCGTGCACCCGCCTGAATCGGACAGAGGAACGCAACCGCGCCAAGCGGCCGCGTTGTTTCGCGCGACGCCATTATAGTACAGGCGACTGGAGTACCCGCGGTCTTTCGTCACAGCGCCACGATGTTCGCATCGGCGGCAAGGCGCTGTATCAGCGCCACCACTTCGCTGTGGCAGGTGAACAGGATCACCTGACGCTGACGGGCCAGGCTAAGCAACGCACGCGCCGCCATCTCGCGCCGTTCGTCGTCGAAGTTGACCAGGATGTCATCTGCGAGCACGGGCACGTTGCGGCCCACCCGGTCGGCGGTCATCAGCAACGCGACGCGCAGGCTCAGGTACAGTTGCTGGCATGTGCCCAGCGAAAGCAGATGCGGGCTGCGGCCCCTGCCCTCCGCGTCGAAGACCTCCAACTCGCCCGACGACGAGAGCCGCACGCGGCGCCAGGCACCGCCCGTCATTTCGGAAAGCACGTTGCCCGCCTGGGCATATACGGCTGGCTGGCTTTCGCCCTCCCACGCCTCTATGGCGGACTGCAGGTAGCGGCGCGCCAGCAGCAGACGGGCGTAGTTCTGCTTGCTCTCCGCGAACCGCGTGCGCAAGTCGGCCGCGTGCTGCTTCAAGCGGGCGAAATCCGTCTCGCTGCGGGCCTGCGAAAGACGCTGCGAAAGCTCGCCCGCACGATGGCTCAGTTCTTCCTGCTCTTCCATGAGGCTGTTGCGGCGGTCAATGAAATCTCTCAGCATCTCATCCAGCGCTACATCGTCCGCCGCGCCGGATTCCGCCAGCACGGCATCCGCCTGGTCCTGGATCGCTGAAACGGACTGTTCTGCAGCATCCCGTTGCGCGCGGATGCTCTGCTCCTTCTGAATCAGAGCGTTCATCTGGGCGCGTTCGCGATTCGCCGCGTCGAGCAGCTCGCGGGCGCGGCGCAGCGACCCGGACGCCTCCGACAGATGATTGAAGCCCAGGTAGGCCTCGATCTGCCCGTCGCATTTGTGCAATTCCTCTTCGCAGGCTTCGCAGCGCTTCTTGTCCTGCAACATCACCCAGTGCGTATCCTGGCGGCGCTGTTGCACCACGTCGTCCGTATGGTCGGGGCGAATCAGCGCCACTGCGGCTTATCACTCAATGTCATGACTGCTGCCATGTATGGCATATCTTTCTCTGGGTAAA
>USAB01000025.1 GCA_900552585.1 uncultured Coriobacteriaceae bacterium | reverse complement strand
ATCCCATGGCGGCCGCTCCCGCCTATACCCCCATCCAAATCGAGACAAGCGAGGTCCGCTGCCCAGACGAGCAGGCAAGCAAGGACATGATCGCGGCCATCAAGGAAGCGAAGCGTCAGGGTGAGAGCCTGGGCGGGTATTTCCGCGTCGTTGCCACGGGCTTGGTGCCCGGACTGGGCGATTACACGGCCGGCCCGAAGCGCCTGACGTCGCAGCTCGGAGCTGCAATCTTCACCATCCCCGCCATGAAGGGCGTGGAGTTCGGCATCGGCTTCGAGGCCGGGCGCCGTCCGGGAAGCAAGGTGCATGACCCCATCAAGCTGGGGAAGAGCGGGTTCACGCGCGCCAGTAACAACGCCGGCGGCCTGGAGGGCGGTATGACGAACGGCATGCCGCTTATCATCACGGCGTGCATGAAGCCCATCCCCACGCTGCTGTCGCCGTTGGAGACCGTGAATCTGGACACGATGGAGCCTGCGCTGGCGTCCAAGGAACGCAGCGACGTTTGCGCTGTGCCCGCCGCCGCCGTCGTGGCCGAGGCAGAGGTGGCGTTCGTTTTGGCGAATGCCTATCTGCGCATGTTCGGCTGCGATAATATGACAGACATCCAAGCGGCGCTTGCTGCTTACAAGAAACGACTGCAGGTTATGTCCCGATAGGGGTCCTCACATGGGAGAGAACGACAATATTCTGGAAAATATCTCCGATGCCTCCGGCAATCGGGGCTACGAACCTACGGGCGCTTCGCTGTTCGAGCTGCGCTGCCCGGTGCTGTTCGTCGGCTTCATGGGCGCCGGCAAGACCACGGTTGCGCGGCGCGTTGCCCGCCTGACCCGCATGACGTGCATCGACCTTGATGTTTATCTGGAGCGTCGCGAGGGCATGACGTGCGCGCAGATCTTCGCCGAGAAGGGCGAAGAGGGCTTCCGCGATTTGGAGACGGAGGTGCTGCGCCAGTTCGCGTATGGCGAGCCCATGATCCTTTCGTGCGGCGGCGGCGTGGTGAAGCGCGAGGAGAACCGCGAGATCCTCAAGGATGCCGGGTTCGTCATCTACCTGCAGGTGAGCGCCGATGAAGCTGCCGAGCGGATCGGCGATGCCTCGTCGCGCCCCATGTTCAAGAACATCGAGGTGGCGCGGCGCACGAACGAAGAGCGCAAGCCACTGTATCTGGAAGTTGCCGATGCCTGGGTCACCACCAGCCGGAAATCCGTGTGGCAGATTGCGAACGAGGTCCAGGACATCCTGCTCCAAGCGAAGGTACTATGCCCGCTGCACGAGTAGTCATAGAGCTTTCGGGTCGTCCGGATTGCACGGTCCGCATCGGCGCGCACTTGCTGCCGTCCGTGGGCCGCGATGTGTCCCGGCTTCATCCGCAGGCCGCGCGGGCCATTCTCGTATCCGATCAGGAGGCCGGCGCGCTGTACCGTCCGTCCGTGAAGACGGCGCTGACGCAGGCGGGGCTCCGCGCGCTGGACATCACGGTTCCCGCCGGGCGCGATGCCTGTTCGCTTGCTTGCGCCGAGGAGCTGTGGAGCGCGTTCGCACAGAGCGGCATAGCGCCCGATACCGTGCTCGTCGCGCTCGGCGGACGCTCTGTCTGCACCATCGGACTGTACGCGGCGGCGGGGTATCGCGGCGGCATGCCCTGTGCGCTGGTGCCCACGACGGCGGAGGCCATGGTCTGCACCGCAACGCTTCCCACCGCAGCGGTGGACGTTCCGCAGGCACCGGCGGCGGCAACGGCCGTCCCGCAGCCGTCGTTTGCGTGCCTTTCCTTCGACACGCTGGAATCCCAGAGCAGGGAAGATGCCGAGGCCGGGTATGCGGAGGCCGTGCGCGCATCGCTGATGGGAAACGGGGACGAGTTCTTTCAGCTGTCGGATACCGTTCCCGGCGTGCTTTCCGGCGACGAGGAATCGCTGGTGGCCACATTCGCTTTGGCGAACATTGCCCGGGCCGATGCCCTGGCGCAGGTTCCGGCCGTGCTGCCGCGCGCTGCTGCGAATTCCGGCTTCCGCTACGGGGAATCGCTTGTCGCCGCTGCAGCTGCCTGCGGCTATGCGCAGCCGGGCATGCGCGGCCGGCTTTTGGCAGACGGCATGCGCGTGGAAGCGCGTCTGGGCGTGGCGTTGGGCATCACGCCACTTGAGCTCATGGCCGGGCAGGACGACCTGTTTGCGCAGCTGGGGCTGGATGTGGTCCCCGGTCTGCCGGCGCCCGTTGATCTGGTGGACGCTATGGCCGTGGAAGCGGGAAGCTCGGACGGGTTCCTGCGTCTGGCGCTGCCGGTAAACGCCGGCGTATTCGAAATGACCGATATCGATACCGCGCTTGTGCAAGAGCATCTGGAGGCACGTGCGGCATCGCTTGATGGCGAAGGGTGAGGCTTCGTGCCGAATACATGCGATATGTCCATTGAACAGGAGGCGGCCACGAAACGCGCCGCCCTGGCTCTCCGGTTGAGCAGGAGGGATTTCATGGAAGATCAATCGAATCAGCCCGATCAACCCGGCCAATCCATATCCCGCTTCGAAGATTCTTCCGATTGGGATGTCGATGTGAAGGACAGCGATATACTGCGGGCTGCGGAGATCTACAGCGAATGGGAGGATGCCGGTCGCGCCATATTCCGCAAATACCACGCGGCCATCCAGGAGATGCGCACGCGGTTCCGCATCCTGGACGATGATCTGGAACTGCGTCTGAACCGCAATCCCATCCACAACATAGAATCCCGCTTGAAGAAGCCGCAGAGCGCGTTCGAGAAGCTGGAACGATACGGCAAGCCGCTGACGCTCGAGTCCCTGCAGGAGAACATCCTGGATATCGCCGGCGTGCGTGTCATCTGCTCCTATGTCGATGACGTCTATAAATTGGTGCACATGCTGCAGGTACAGGACGATCTGGAGGTGGTGCGCGTGAAGGACTACATCGCGCATCCGAAGCCGAACGGCTATCGCAGCGTGCATGTCATCGTGAAGGTGCCCGTGTATTTCATGGACAAGAAGGACCTGGTGCCGGTAGAGGTCCAGTTCCGCACCATCGCCATGGACTTCTGGGCATCGCTGGAGCATTCGCTGAAGTACAAGAGCCACCGCGAATACCCGGATGTGGATGTGTTCGGCGAGCTGAAAGAATGTGCGGACACTATCGAAGATGTGGAATTGCGCATGCAGCGCCTGCGCAACACCATCGAGAACTACGATGAGGACAACCGGGAAAACGGAACGCTGGCAATAGCGCCGTACGGGCGAAATGAAACGGAAGCAAAGTAGACGGATACGCCACAGGCTTTATAATCTGGGAAGAAATTTCGCGTCGAAGCGCATCCGCGTTTGAAAAGCGCAACAATGCCGTGCCCGGCAAGGGCGGGGCGGGAAAGCGAGAGGTGAGCAGACCATGGAAAAGGGCTACTACCGAGCAGCGTGGAACGATATCAAGAACTCGCCGGGCTGGTTCGGCAAGCTGTGCCTGCTGGCGCTGATAGAGTGCATTCCCATCTTCGGCCTGATCGTGAATTACGGCTACCAGATTACGTGGGCGCGCGAGATTGCGTGGGACCTGAACCGGCCCATGCCGGCGAAGATCTTCGGCAACGAAGACGGCAAGCTATACCGGCGCGGCTGGTTCGCCCTGGTTATCGGGCTGGTCATGGCCATCGTGCCGTGCATCATCTACGCGCTTGCCGTTGCAGCGAACGGAGGGGTAGCCGACAATTGGAACCTTCTCTCCGCTATTCTGATGGTGGTGTACGTGCTGTCGCTGTTCGCGTTCGGCTTGGCGGCGCTGGTGGGGTGCATGCGCATGACCATCTACGACAGCCTGAGTGCCGGCTTGGGATTCAAGCAGATTTGGAAGATGATGAAGCATGATGCGAACGGCATGTTCCGCATTCTGGGCATGCAGCTTCTGCTGATGCTCATTTTCGGCGCCATCTTCTGCGTCATCACGTTCGCGGTCGTGTTCTTCGTGTTCGTGGCGGCCGGTGCGGCAAGCGCTGCTGCAATCGGCTCCGGCGGCGCTCACATGGGATTCTTCGAGATGGGCTTCTTCTCGCTGCTGACGTTTGCGGCGCCCGTCATGATCGCCATCGCATACTTCTGCATGGTGGCGAATGTGTTCATCGAGATGGTCACCATGCGCGCCGCGGGATACTGGACGCGCAACTTCCAGGTGAATCAGTGGGGTGATAAGGATGCGCCGCTCCCGTTCGAGGTGCAGCAGCGCGAATCCGCACCGCAAGCGCACTAGCGCAACCTTTTCCCACGCCGCGGCGGGCGCGTACGCCTGCACGCGGGGGAGGGGAAGCGTCCTCTCCTGGTATGAGTGTCCGCACCATCGCAGGCTGCGGGCGGCAAAATGCCGCCGACGGCCTGTTCAGTAGAAGGGACACACGCGGGGGCGTTGTGTGCATCATGTGGGCAATGTATTCCGCCCCGCCATTTTCTTGCGCGGAGAATGAATCCTGCTATAATTCTCGTTTGCGTCCGTAGATTCATGGATACACCCGGACGCGTGGTAACTCGGAGTCGAAAGCATCTCGATCTCCCGACTGATGCTAAGCGGCGAGCGAGCCCACGAAGTACGAGAAAGGAAAGCAATGGGAGTCAAGCAGTACAAGCCGACCAGTCCCGGCCGTCGCTTCCAGATGGTGTCCGATTTCTCCGACATCACCACCAGCAAGCCGGAAAAGTCGCTGTTGGAGCCGCTGCCGAAGAAGGCCGGCCGCAACAATAACGGTCGCATCACCACCCGTCATCAGGGTGGCGGCAACAAGCGCCGTTACCGCGTAATCGATTTCAAGCGCAACAAGGACGGCGTGCCCGCGAAGGTCGCTACCATCGAGTACGACCCGAACCGCAACGCACGCATCGCTCTGTTGCACTATGTTGACGGCGAGAAGCGCTACATCCTCCAGCCGAAGGGCCTGAAGGTGGGCGATATCGTGATGTCTGGCGTTGACGCCGACATCAAGCCCGGCAACGCGCTGCCGCTGTCCGCCATCCCCGTCGGCACGCTGATCCATGCCGTCGAGCTCCAGCCCGGCAAGGGCGCCGCAATTGCCCGTGCCGCCGGCACCAGCATCCAGCTGATGGGCAAGGAAGGCAAGTACGCCATCCTGCGTATGCCCTCTTCCGAGATGCGCCGCGTTCTGGTCACCTGCCGTGCAACCGTTGGCGAGGTCGGCAATGCCGAGTTCGCGAACATCAAGATCGGCAAGGCCGGCCGCAACCGCTGGAAGGGCGTCCGTCCTACCGTCCGCGGTACCGTCATGAACCCTGTGGACCATCCCCATGGCGGTGGCGAAGGCAAGAACAAGTCTGCTGGCCGTCATCCTGTTTCGCCTTGGGGTCAGCCGGCTAAGGGCCATCGCACCCGCAACCCGAAGAAGGCTTCGAGCCGCCTGATCATCCGTCGCCGCAAGAAGTAGCGCATAAGCGTTAAGGAGAAATAAGTGAGCAGAAGTTTGAAAAAGGGACCGTTCGTAGAGCCTCGCCTGCTTGAGCGCATCGTTGCTATGAACGAGTCCGGCGAGAAGAACGTCATCAAGACCTGGTCCCGTGCCAGCACCATCTTCCCGGAAATGGTCGGTCACACCATTGCCGTCCACGACGGCCGCAAGCATGTGCCCGTGTACATCACCGAGGCAATGGTTGGTCATAAGCTGGGCGAGTTCGCCCCGAGCCGTAAGTTCACCGCTCATGGCGGCGGAAAGGATTAACACACGATGGAAGCTAAAGCAGTTACCCGCTACGTGCATGTAGCGCCGAACAAGGCTCGCGCGGTCGTGGATCAGATTCGCGGCAAGGACGTCGAGCGTGCCCGCGAAACCCTGGCGTTCACGAATCGTGCTGTCGCCGAGGTTATCGAGAAGACCCTGAACTCCGCTGTTGCGAACGCTGTGAACAACAACGGCATGTCCGAGAACGGCCTCTACGTAAAGGCAACCTACGTTGACGAGGGCCCCATCTGGAAGCGCATCCGTCCCCGTGCAAAGGGCTCCGCATCGCGCATCCGCAAGCGCACCAGCCACATCACCGTTATCGTTGCCAATCGAGAGGAGGCATAAGCAATGGGTCAGAAAGTCAGCCCTACCGGCTTCCGTCTCGGCATCACCGAGGAGTGGCGCAGCCGTTGGTATGCAGACAAGGATTATGCAGCCAAGCTGCAGAACGATCTTGAGATCCGCAAGTTCCTGGACAAGGAGCTCGCTCATTCCGCCGTTTCCAAGGTGGAGATCGAGCGCGCCGGCGACAAGATCAAGATCATCATCACCACGGCTCGCCCGGGTGTGGTGATTGGCAAGAAGGGCGCCGAGATCGACGCTCTGCGCAAGAAGCTGGCTAAGGTCGCCGATGGCAAGGTTTCCATCGACGTCGTCGAGGTCAAGCGCCCCGAGCTGGACGCGAACCTCATTGCCCAGAACATTGCCGAGCAGCTGGAAGGCCGCGTTGCATTCCGCCGTGCTATGCGCAAGGCGGTCCAGTCCGCCCGTAAGAGCGGCGCAAAGGGCATCCGCATCCAGTGCTCCGGTCGTCTGGGCGGCGCCGAGATGTGCCGTCGCGAGTGGTATCGCGAAGGCCGTGTGCCCCTGCACACGCTGCGTGCGCGCATCGACTACGGTTTCGCCACCGCTGCTACCACCATGGGTTCCATCGGCGTTCAGGTCTGGGTCTATCACGGCGAAGTACTGCCCGGCCAGAAGCCTATGAATCCCGCTCTTGAAGGCACTTCCCGTTCTCGCGGCCGTGGCCGTCGAGACGACCGCAACGATAGGGGGAATAAGTAATGCTCGTACCTAAGCGCGTCAAGCACCGCAAGGTGCAGCGTGGCTCCATGAAGGGCAACGCTAAGGGCGGCACGAAGGTCGTGAATGGCGAGTATGGTATCCAGGCGCTCGAGCGTGCCTGGGTCACGAACCGCCAGATCGAGGCAGCTCGTGTTGCCATCACCCGTTACATGAACCGTGGCGGCCGTGTGTGGATCACCATCTTCCCGGATAAGCCGATCACGAAGAAGCCTGCTGAAACCCGCATGGGCAAGGGCAAGGGCGCACCCGAGGCATGGGTGGCCGTCGTCAAGCCCGGCCGCGTCATGTTCGAGGTCGGCGGCGTCGACGAGGCAACCGCTAAGGAAGCGCTCCGTCTGGGCATCAACAAGCTGCCCATCAAGTGCAAGATCGTTAAGAAGGAAGGGCTGGAGTAATGAAATACGCCGAGGTTCGCGAACTTTCGTCTGACGATCTTCAGTCGAAGCTCAAAGAATGCCGTGCAGAACTCTTCAACCTGCGTTTCCAGATGGCTACGAGCCAACTTGATAACACGGCTCGCGTGAAGCAAGTGAAGAAGGACATCGCTCGCATCCAGACCGAGATGCGTGCTCGTGAGATTGCCGCACAGGCGAACTAGGAGAAGGTGAAGTATGAGCGAAGAACGTAACTCCCGCAAGGTTCGTCAGGGCATCGTCGTGAGCGACGCTGCAGACAAGACCATCGTGGTCCAGGTTACCGAGCGTAAACCTCATCCGGTGTACGGAAAGATGATCACCAGCACCAAGAAGTTCCATGCACATGATGAGAACAACGAAGCCGGTGTTGGCGATACCGTGCAGATCATGGAAACGCGCCCGCTGTCCAAGACGAAGCGCTGGCGTCTTCTGAAGATCGTCGAGAAGGCCAAATAGTTCGCTTGCCGAACTTTTCAAGGAAGGTTATGAGCAATGATTCAGATGCAAACCATGCTCGCTGTTGCCGATAACTCCGGCGCACGCAAGGTGCAGTGCATCAAGGTCCTGGGCGGCTCGAAGCGCCGCTATGCCGGACTCGGCGATGTCATCATCTGCAGTGTGAAGGAAGCTATCCCCAGCGGCTCTGTGAAGAAGGGCGAAGTCGTCCGTTGCGTCGTCGTTCGCGTGAAGAAGGAAGTTCGCCGCAACGATGGCAGCTACATCCGCTTCGACCAGAACGCCTGCGTCCTCATCGATGCCAACGGCGAGCCTCGCGGCACCCGCATCTTCGGGCCTGTTGCCCGCGAGCTGCGCGACCGCAAGTACACGAAGATCGTCTCGCTGGCACCCGAGACGCTGTAGGAAGAGGATACGTTATGGCAAAGATGAACATTAAGAAGGGTGACAAGGTCGTCGTTCTTTCCGGTAAGGACAAGGGCGTCGAATCCACCGTCATCGCGGCGTATCCCCGCGAAGGCCGCGTCAAGGTCGAGAAGGTTAATGTGGTCACGAAGGCCATCCATCCTTCTCAGGCGAACACGCAGGGCGGTCTGATGAAGATGGAAGCCCCCATCGACGTTTCCAACGTCATGTTGGTGTGCCCGTCTTGCAATAAGCCCACGCGCGTTGCGCACAAGATCGAGGACGGTAAGAAGTCCCGCGTCTGCAAGAAGTGCGGCGCAGTGATCGAATAACCCAGATATACGGGTTTTATCTGGATGCACCTTTTCAGGTGCATCCAGATTGCAGTATTATGACCCACGCTGCGTTTAATTGCGCAACGGGGGACGCAGGGTCGGAAATCCTGTGTTCAAATCATCCAGAAAGGTGAAAACATGGCTCCTCGTTTGAAGGAAAAGTATCAAAAGGAGGTCGCTCCCGCTCTGAAGGAAGAGCTGGGACTGGCCAACGTCAACCAGATTCCGCGCCTTGAGAAGATCGTCGTGAACATGGGCGTCGGCGCTGCGGCTGGCGATTCCAAATTGATGGACGGCGCTATCGCTGACCTGCGCACCATTACCGGCCAGCAGCCGCGAATCAATCGCGCTAAGAAATCCATCGCTGCCTTCCATCTGCGTGAGGGCCAGGCTATCGGCGCCAAGGTCACCCTGCGTGGCGACCGTATGTGGGAGTTCCTGGACCGTCTGCTGGCAACTGCACTGCCGCGCGTCCGCGACTTCCGCGGCATCAACCCGGATAGCTTCGATGGCCGTGGAAACTATTCTCTGGGCCTGTCCGAGCAGCTGATCTTCCCCGAGATTGAATACGACAAGGTGGACCGCACGCGCGGTATGGACATCACGTTCGTGACCACCGCTGACACGGACGAGGCTGCCCGTGCCTTGTTCGATAAGCTCGGCTTCCCGTTCAAGAATTAATTTGTTCATTATGTCGGCGTAATGCCGGCGTGAGGAAAGAAGGATTTGCATGGCAAAGAAATCGATGATCGCCAAGTCCAAGCGCGAGCCGAAGTACTCGACGCGCCAGCACAACCGCTGCACCCGCTGCGGTCGTCCCCGTGCTTACTACCGTAAGTTCGGCCTGTGCCGCGTCTGCCTTCGCGAGCTTGCGAACAAAGGCGAACTGCCCGGCGTGACCAAGGCTTCCTGGTAAAGATTCCCGAAAGTCCGATCATGTTGCGGTGGGCCGTACGTTAAGGCGGATCCGCTATGGGCGGCTCCGAACCCGCGATTCGGTTCATCAAGAACGAAGGAGAAAACAAACATGAGCATGAACGATCCCATTGCGGATATGCTTACGCGCGTGCGTAACGCCAACTCCGCAGGCCATGATACGGTTTCCATGCCGACCAGCAAGAAGCTGGTTGACATTGCCCGCATCATGAAGGAAGAGGGCTACATCACCGATTACGTGATCGAGCCCAACACCCCGCGCGATACTCTCACCATCACGCTGAAATATGGCAAGAAGAAGGCCCGCACCATCCGCGGTATCCGCCGTATCTCGAAGCCCGGCCTGCGCATTTACGCTGGCAAGGATGACCTGCCCCGCGTTCTGGGCGGCTTGGGCACTGCCGTCATCTCTACGAGCCAGGGCGTTATGGCCGACCGCGATGCTCGCAAGAAGGGCATCGGCGGCGAGGTCATCGCTTACATCTGGTAGGAAAGGAAGGGATTTAGATATGTCTCGTATCGGTAAACAGCCCGTCACCATTCCTGCTGGTGTCGAAGTTAAGATTGACGGTCACATCGTCAACGTGAAGGGTCCTAAGGGCGAGCTCACGCGTGAGTTCAACCCTATGATGACCATCAAGCAGGAGGGCGACGAGGTCATCGTCACCCGTCCCGATGATTCCCGTGAGGCTCGCAGCCTGCATGGTCTGACGCGTACGCTGATCCACAACATGGTTGTGGGTGTGTCTGAGGGCTACTCGAAGAAGCTCGAGCTGGTCGGCGTCGGCTACCGTGCCTCGCTGAAGGGCAAGGATCTGGAGATGTCCCTGGGCTTCTCTCATCCCGTGAAGGTCACCCCTCCCGAGGGCATCGTCTTTGAGGTCCCCAGCCAGACCGAGATTCTCGTCAAGGGTGCCAGCAAGGAACAGGTCGGCCAGGTAGCCGCCGATGTTCGCGCATGGCGCAAGCCCGAGCCGTATAAGGGCAAGGGCATTCGCTATGCGGGCGAGCATGTCCGTCGTAAGCTTGGCAAGGCTGCCAAGGGCGAATAGTGACGCAAGGTATTTAGAGAGGGATCAGCTATGAAGAAACTTCAAAAGAAGCAAGCGGGCTTGCGTCGCCGCCATACCCGCGTTCGCGGTAAGATTTCCGGCACCGCCGAGCGCCCGCGTCTTTGTGTGACTCGTTCGAATTCGAACATCTATGTCCAGGTGATTAACGACGTAGAGGGCAAGACGATCGTCGGCGCCTCTACGCTTGGCCCGGACTTCAAGGCTACTGGCAAGAAAGGCGCAACCGTCGAGGGTGCTACCGCTATCGGCCAGATCATCGGCAAGAAGGCAATCGAAGCAGGGATCACGGAAGTCGTTTTCGACCGTGGTGGCAACCTGTATCATGGCCGCATCGCTGCAGTTGCAGACGGTGCCCGTGAAGCAGGCCTGAAGTTCTAGAGAGGTAGAGAATGGCTCGTAGACAGGAAAAGAAGAACGACGTCCCTGAGCTGCAGGAGCGTGTCGTTTACATCAACCGCGTGTCCAAGGTTGTCAAGGGCGGCCGCCGTTTCGGCCTGACTGCCCTGGTGGTTGTCGGCGACGGCAACGGCAAGGTCGGCGTGGGCATGGGCAAATCCCAGGAAGTGCCTATCGCCATCAGCAAGGGCGCAGAGGATGCCAAGAAGAACATGTTCACGGTGCCTCTGACTCCCGAGAAGACGCTGCCGCATGAGGTCATGGGCGAGTTCGGTGCAGGCCGCGTTCTGCTGAAGCCGGCTACCCCCGGTACCGGCGTTATCGCCGGCGGCGCTGCCCGTGCCGTTCTGGAGTTGGCAGGCGTTCAAGATGTCCTGAGCAAGTCTCTGGGCACCGATAACGTCATGAATATCGTCAAGGCCACCGCTGCCGGCCTCCAGAGCATGGAGAGTCCGGAGCAGGTTGCCGAGCGTCGCGGCGTCACCGTTGCGAAGATCCGCGGCTGGAAAGAGGAGGAGTAACCTATGGCAGACGCTCAGAAGACCCTCCATGTCACCCAGGTGCACAGCTACATCGGCTGCAAGCCGGATCAGGAGAAGACCCTGAAGGCACTGGGCTTGGGCAAGATCGGCCGCACCAGCGATCTGGTGGACAACCCGTCCGTCCGTGGCATGATCTTCAAGGTCGAGCACCTCGTCGAGGTTGTCGAAGACTAACGTACGTATGCAATGAACCGATACGCCCGCGCTTTCGCGAGCGTATCGGTTATTGTCGGTTCAATGGTTTTAACCATATTTTGGAAGTTAGCTGGCGGCGAGCAGCCAGCACCGGGTGAGAATCCCGAGATCGCGAAGGAGCGAAAACATGGAATTGAAGGATCTGCAGCCCGCAGAGGGCTCCCGTAAGAACCGCAAGCGCGTCGGCCGTGGCAACGGCTCCGGTACCGGCAAGACCGCCGGTCGTGGCCTGAATGGCCAGAAGTCGCGTTCTGGCGGCGGTAAGGGCAAGGGCTTCGAGGGCGGCCAGACTCCGCTGGCACGTCGTCTTCCGAAGCTGCCCGGTTTCACGAACGTCAATCATGTCGAGTACGTTCCCGTCAACGTCGGTCGTCTCGAGTTGAAGTACGAGGCTGGTGAAGTTGTCGACGGCGACAGCCTGAAGGCCAAGGGCATCATCAAGCATGCCGACGCCCTGGTGAAGGTTCTCGGCGACGGCGAGCTTACGAAGGCTCTGACCGTGAAGGTCGATAAGGTTTCGAAATCTGCACAGGCCAAGATTGAGGCCGCTGGAGGAAAGGTCGAAGAGCCTTGCTAGACTCGCTAGTCCAAGCATTCAAGACTCCCGACATCCGGAAGAAGATCTTCTTCACGTTGGGGATTCTTGCCATATACCGCTTTGGCGCGTATGTGCCGGTTCCGGGTATTCCGTTCCATGCGTTCGCGGATGCCTTCCAGAACCAGCAGGTAGCCATGACCATGCTGGACCTGTTCACCGGCGGTGCTTTGTCTAACTTCTCCGTGTTTGCACTGGGCATCATGCCCTACATCACCGCATCCATTATCATGCAGCTGATGCAGGGCGTTATCCCCACGGTGCAAGCGTGGGCGAAAGAGGGCGAGACCGGCCGCCGCAAGATTACGCAGTGGACGCGCTGGATCACGTTGGTCCTGGGCCTGATCAATGCTATTGGCTATCTGTTCCTGTTCAAGTCCGCTCAGTACGGCGTTGTGTTCAGCACGGATGTTCCTGGGATTCTGAGCGACATCCTGGTGGTGTTTACGCTCGTCGTTGGCGCCGCGCTCATCATGTGGATGGGCGAGCTCATCACGCAGCATGGCATTGGCAACGGCATGTCGCTGATCATCTTCACTAGCATCGTTGCTCGTGTGCCGAGCGCCATCTATGAGTCGCTGACCTCTACGGCCGACAGTTCCATGGGCATTGCGTACACCATTCTGATCCTGGTTGTGATTCTTGCGTGCATTCCGCTGATCACGTATATCGAGCGCGCACAGCGTCGTATCCCCGTGAGCTATGCGAAGCGCGTTTCCGGCCGACGGGTTATGGGTGGCCAGTCCACGTACATTCCCCTGAAGGTGAATGCTGCGGGCGTTATTGCCATCATCTTCGCCAGCTGCCTCATTTACTTCCCGGCCCAGATTGCCGCGTTGTTCAATGTCGACTGGCTGACGTGGATTGCAAACGGCATTTCGTCCGGTCCCGCGAACTGGATTCTGACTGCGTTGCTGATTGTTTTCTTCTGCTACTTCTACACCTCCATGGTGTTCCAGCCCGAAGAGACGGCTGACAACCTTCGTAGGCAGGGCGGATTCATTCCCGGTGTTCGTCCCGGTACTGCCACGGTGCAGTACATCAAAGATGTCATCAAGTATGTGACGCTGCCTGGCTCTATCTACGTTGCTATCATCGCTGTGGTTCCGGCTATCCTGTTCTACTTCACGGATAACCAACTGATCCAGGCATTCGGCGGCACGTCCATCCTGATCATGATCGGCGTCGCCCTTGACACCATGAGCAAGGTCGAATCTCAGTTGAAGATGCACAACTACGACGGCTTCTTCAAATAAGACCTGTTCGCAGGCGATGCTACAACCGCGTTCCTTCGGGAGCGCGGTTGTTTTCATTCGTGGGCATTCGCGGGAGGAGCTGCCGCTGACGTGTCGCGGTGTGCTATCGATTTGCGCGTTTGCTACAATTGGAAACACATTGAAATAGAAAGGAAGCGATTATGAACATCGTTCTGTTGGGGGCTCCTGGTGCCGGTAAGGGCACGCAGGCTGCCAAGCTGGTGGAGAAGCACGGCATGTGCCACATTTCCACGGGCGACATTCTGCGCGCTGCGGTGAAGAACCAGACGCCGCTGGGAATCAAGGCGAAGGGTTTCATGGATGCGGGCGACTTGGTGCCCGATGATCTGATCGTCGACCTGATGAAGGAGCGTATTCAGGAGCCGGATACGGAGAAGGGCGTCATCCTCGACGGCTTCCCGCGCACCACGGCCCAGGCCGTTGCCTTGGACAGCATGCTTGCCGATCTCAACCGTCCGCTGAATGCTGCTCTGCTGATCGATGTTGACTTCGAAGTCATCATCAAGCGTCTGACGTCCCGTCGTACGTGCCGTGCATGCGGCTACATCGGAACGGATGCCGATGCGCAGTGCCCGAAGTGCGGTGGCGAGATGTATCAGCGCGATGATGACAACGAGACCACGGTACGCAACCGTCTTGATGTGTACGAGAAGTCCACGGCTCCGCTGATCGATTACTATGCCGGCAAGAATGTCCTGGTGAAGATCGATGGTGACCGCAATGTTGACGACGTGTTCGCCGACGTCGAGAAGGCGCTGAACCTGTAAAGCTTCCTCTATAGCGAAGCGCTAGGCCGTCGGGTTTCCGGCGGCCTTTTCCCTTTTCAGGCGCAACGATTTATAATGAGCGGCATGTTCGAGACGCTTTCCGACATCTTTCATGACTTCTGGACGCTGCTGCAACGCAACAAGCGCGTTGTCCGGCATGTCCTGACGTGCGCTGCGGTCATTCTTGCTCTCGGCGCTTTGGTAGAAGTCTTCATCTTCAACTTCAATTATTTCGCCTCGCTGGGATATAAGCCCATCAACTTGACGTACGAGCTGCAGGGCCAGCTGCCGAAGTCCATGAACAACAAGGAATACCGTCTCACTACGGTGAACAATTCTATCGAGTTCTCGGGACTGAATACCGAGGTGCACAACATCCATGTTCAGTTCGACTCCAGTGAGTCCGCCCAAGTTGTATCTGCGACGATCCACTATACGGATGAGGCGCATCAAACATATTTCGATTCGAACGAATATTCCGTCGGTATTCCCACGGCGAATATTGCCACGAATGGAACGGAGAGCCAATACCTGAACCTCAATGCTTCGGGTAAGGTGCAGAACTTGAAAATCGAATTCAGCGGCGATGATGATCTGACATATCCCATCACCATCATCAAAGTCGAGGTCAATGCGCACTGTCCGTTCACGTTCCAGTTCATGCGCTACCTGCTGTTGGTCGCCGTTATGGCTCTGGTGTACGTGTTCCGCCCGAAATCCGCTATCTATCGCTGGCAGGTGAACACGGAACGTACGCGTATCAATGCGCTTATCGCCGTGGCGGTAACCATCGAAGTGCTGGCGCTTTCGTCGTTCTTGCTGTACGGATCGAATCTCGTAGGCGTGGCTACTTCAAGCTACAATTACGGCTCCTGGGATAAGCATTCACTGGTGAACACTTACGAGGTTGGCGGAAAGAACGCCCAGCAGTATGCGGAGCTGGCAAAGTCTATAACGGAAGGGCATCTGTATCTGGATGAAACGCCGCCCGATTGGCTTGTTCAGATGGATGACCCTTATGACAAGGGCGCACGTGATGAATTGCAAAAGCATACCGGGAAAGATTACCTGTTCGACGTTGCGTATTACGACGGGCGCTACTATGTGTATTTCGGCGTGGTGCCGGTACTCATCTATTATTTGCCGTTCTATTTGATTACCGGATCGCCATTCCCCACAGCCATAGGCGTCCTGATTTCAGGCTTGTTCTTCATCATAGGCACGACGTTGCTGCTGCTTCTCTTCGCGCGACGACACTTCAAAAAAGTCAGCCTGGGCCTGTTTTTACTGCTCCAGATTTCGCTCATCACCTGTTCGGGCATGCTGTATCTGTTCAAGCTGCCTACGTTCTATGCGCTTCCCATTATGACCGGGTTGGCGTTCAGCGTGTGGGGCTTGTATTTGTGGATGCGCGGGCGTTCCCTGGATACACCGTGTGGCTGGTATCTTGCCGGTTCGTTATGCATGGCGCTTGTGCTGGGCTGCCGTCCGCAGCTGATGGTGCTTTCGCTTATTGCTTTCCCGCTGTTTTGGCGCCGCTATATCACGAATCGGCGCATCATGATGCGCGAAGGACAGAAAGAGCTGTGCTGCCTGCTGGGGCCGTATGTTGTCGTATTCGTGGGCATCTTCGCGTACAACTACGCCCGTTTCGGTTCGTTCACGAACTTCGGGGCGAACTACAACCTGACCATGAACGACATGACGAAGCGCGGGTTCTCCGTGGGGCGTTTGGCTCCTGCGCTGTTCGCGTACTTCCTGCAAGCGCCGAACATGGTGGGGGAGTTCCCGTATCTGCAAGCCGTGGATTTCCAGACCACGTATCTCGGGCAGACGATTCGTGAGAACACGTATGGCGGATTGTTCGCCTGCATCCCGTTGTTGTGGGTGCTGTTCTTCTCCGTTCCGGTGTTGAAGATGCGCATTCGCACACGGCAAACGCACACGGTTGCCGGTGTGGCGGCCATCATGATCGTCATGGGCATTGTGGTGGCATGCCTGGATGCCGAGATGGCCGGTATTCTCCAACGATATTTCGCGGACTTCAGCTTCCTGTTCCTGGCCGCAGCGGCGCTTATCGTCTTTATCGTGAATGAGAACATCACGCATGGCACGCAGATGGCGAATATCCTGTTGAAGGTGCTTATCGCGCTGGTGACGTTGAGCGTGCTGTACAGCGTGCTGCTGTGCCTGGTGGCGGAAGTGGGCTGGTTAAGCGACGTGTACCCCTGGGCGTATCAGAATCTCTTGGAAATGTTCGAATTCTGGTCGTAGCCGCATGACAGTACCTGAGAACACGCCGCCCGTAAGCGCGGCAGTACATAAGTCCATGCAGGGCAATAAGCGGGCTAACACGAAGCCAGAGCTCTTGGTACGGCAACGTTTGCGCGATGCGGGATTGACCGGTTATCGCCTTCAGTGGAAGGTTCCGGGCCGTCCCGACGTTGCATGGCCCGGCAAGAAGGTGGCGCTGTTCGTGAATGGTTGCTTCTGGCATCGCTGCCCGCACTGCAATCTACCTTTGCCGAAGTCCAACGTGGAATACTGGACGGAGAAGTTCGAGCGCAACGTGGCGCGCGACAAGAAGAACTTGGCGCTGCTGGATGATTTGGGCTGGACAACGCATGTGATTTGGGAATGCCAGCTGAAGAAGAAAGTCGTGGATCGTACGTTCGCGGAGCTGCTTCCGGAATTGGCAGTCGAGCTGGGCAAGACGATGAAGCCGGAAGCGGTGGAATATTACTCCATCGTATTGACCGATGCGCCAGAAGACGAGCAAGCGTCCGGCGAGGTTGAGGCGTCCGATGAGAACGCGAGCGACGGTTCCGAATCCGCTGGGACGCACGAGAAAGCCTGCGGTGCCTCGCACGCGTAGGGAAGTCGAGCCTATTGAGGGAAGCCGCTGGTATTGACGTCGGCTGAAGGCGACGCCTCCACACACGAAAAACGCCCGCCGCGATGATACGACGGGCGTTTTGTCAGGCCGTGTGAGGCAGAAGCGGCTACTGGGCAAGCTGCACTTCGACCGCTGCCAGCTTCACGCATACGACGAAGACTTCCAGGGCCTGCTGTAGCTCTTCGATAGGCGGCAGGGACGGAGCAATGCGGATGTTGCTGTCATGCGGGTCGTTCTTGTGCGGCCACGTTGCGCCCGCGCCCGTCAGCGTGACGCCGGCCTCCTTGCACAGCGTCACGATGCGCTTTGCCGAATGCTCGGGGGCGTTGAACGACACGAAGTAGCCGCCGCGCGGATGACTCCACGTGCAACCGCAGTCGGAAAGCTCGCGCTCCAGCGTGTCCTGGACAAGCTCGAATTTCGGGCGCAGCAGGGCGGCATGCTTGCGCATATGGGCCGCAATACCATCGGCGTCCTTTAGGAAGCGCACATGGCGCAGCTGATTGATCTTGTCGAAGCCGATGGTCTGCGGCTGCATGCGCTGCTTGATTTCGGCAATGTTCGCGGCGCTGGCGGCGATGGCGGAAATGCCGGCGCCGGGGAACGTGACCTTGCTGGTGGAAGCAAACTTGAAATAGCGATCCTCCGTGCCCGCTTCCTTGCAGGCATCGGCGATGTCGTATAGCTGATCCTGCTGCGCGGGGTCGTCGTACAGGTGATGCACGCTGTAGGCGTTATCCCAGAAGATGCGGAAATCGCTTGCCGCCGTCTTCATGGAGGCAAGGCGCTTCACCACGTCGTCGGAATACGTGATGCCGCTGGGGTTGGAGTATTTCGGAACGCACCAGATGCCCTTGATGGCGTCGTCGGAAGCTGCAAGGCGTTCAATTTCGTCCATAATCGGGCCGTTGTCGTCCATCGACACGGGAATCAGCTCCATGCTGAATGCTTCCGTGACACCGAAATGGCGGTCGTATCCGGGAACGGGGCAGAGCCACTTCACATTCGGCAGCTGGCACCAGGGCGTGGAGCCCAGCGTGCCGAACATCCAGCAGCGGGCGACCGTGTCGTACATGATGTTCAGGCTGGAGTTGCCGCAGACGATGATATTCTCGGGGCTGTCGTCCAGCAGCACGGCCATGAGGCGCTTCGCCTCGGGAAGGCCCGCCAGCACGCCGTAGTTGCGCGCATCGGTGCCGTCTTCGGCCGTCAGATCCTCGGGGCCGACATTCTTCAGCAGGTCGGAGCTCAGGTCAAGCTGTGCGGAAGAGGGCTTGCCACGGGCCATATTCAGAGACAGGCCCCGGGCCTTGATATCCTGGTACTGGCGGTCCAGATGTTCTTTTTCCGTTTGCAGCTGGTCTTTTGTCATCTGTTCATAACGTGACATGTGCCGTTTCCTTCCCTAATCGACCGCACGCACTATATTCATGGGCATGCTAGCTGATTGAAAGTAGAATCTTTCACTAGTTGCAAAAAGACATTATAGGAGTCTGTTTTATGCTACACAGCGATTTTTGGGTATTGCTCGCAATGCTCATCTACTTCGTGGTGGTTCTTACCATCGGCTTCATCTATGCGAAGAAGTCGAATCAGTCCACGTCGAATTACTTCCTGGGCGGACGTCAGCTGGGGCCGTGGCTCACGGCGCTTTCTGCCGAGGCCAGCGATATGTCCGGGTGGCTTCTTATGGGCCTGCCCGGCGTGGCGTACTTCACCGGCGCATCCGATGCGATGTGGACGGCTATCGGCTTGGCTATCGGCACGTATGTGAACTGGAAGATTGTGGCAAAGCGCCTGCGCATCTACTCAGAGAAGGCCGGCGATTCCATCACGCTTCCGCAGTACTTTGCGAACCGATTTCATGACGATCGCCACATCATCTCGACGGTGGCCGCTATTATCATCTTCCTGTTCTTCAGCATTTATGTGGGCAGCTGCTTCGTTACGTGCGGCAAGCTGTTCTCCACGCTGTTCGGATTCGATTACGCAACGATGATGATGCTCGGAGCTATCATCGTGTTCCTCTACACGTTCGTCGGCGGATACCTTTCCGTCTGCACAACGGACCTCATCCAAGGCACGCTCATGTTCTTCGCGCTTGCGATCGTGTTTATCGGCAGCGTTGCGAATGCGGGCGGCGTGGATAACGTGGTGAATGTGCTGAGGAGCATCCCCGGCTTCCTCAGCGCCACGGACATCGCTACGCCTATTCTGGATGCGAACGGCCAGCAAGTTATCGAGAACGGCATGCCGCAATTCGGAGACGCCGCAGGATACGGTGCCGTTACGATCATCTCCGGCTTGGCATGGGGCCTGGGCTATTTCGGTATGCCGCAGGTGCTGGTCCGTTTTATGAGCATCCGCAATCCGGAGGAAATTAAGATCTCCCGCCGTATTGCGACCATCTGGTGTGTGATCTCGCTTTCCTGCGCCGTGTGCATCGGCTTGGTCGGTCGCGCCATGTTGCCGGCGGAGTTCCTGACGCAGGCAAGCGCCGAGAACATTTTCATCGTGGCATCCCAGATCCTGCTGCCGTCGTTCGTGTGCGGCTTGGTGGTGTCCGGCATCTTTGCCGCGTCCATGAGCTCATCGTCGTCGTACCTGCTGATTTCCGGTTCGTCTATTGCCGAGGATATCTTCCGCGGCATCATCAAGCGCGACGCAACGGATAGGCAGGTAATGATTGTTGCCCGATTCGTGCTGCTGGCCGTGTTCATCTTCGGCATCTTGCTGGCCCTGGACGAGAATTCATCCATCTTCGGCATCGTGTCGTACGCCTGGGCAGGATTCGGCGCTTCGTTCGGACCCGTTATCCTGCTTTCGCTGTATTGGAAGCGCATGAATCTGCCCGGCGCGATTGCGGGCATGATCACCGGCACGGCAACGGTGCTGATTTGGCATAACTTCATCTCCGGTCTGGGCGGCTGGTTCGCCGTCTATGAACTGCTGCCGGGATTTGTGCTGGCGCTCATCGTGGCGGCGGTCGTTTCGTTGGCTACGAAGGCCCCCAGTGACTCTATGCAGAAGGAATATGACGAGTACCAGAACGCAGTTGCTGAAATGAAGTAGCCGTTACAGGTGTTCTGCTCCGTCGATACCGTGGATCAACAAGAGGCCGCCTTCGCTGTGGAATGCAACGAAGGCGGCCTTCCTTGTTTCTTGGCGGTACTTCCATTCCGTAACACTCGACGCTTCTTTCAAGGGGCGGAGAAGCGGAATAACGGGCCTTAGGCGTTGGGGTGCGGGTGGTAGGGAAGAAGCAAAGCGTGACGGAATAAAAAAGCCTGCCGGCACATGCCGGCAGGCTAATCAATGCGAGGCGTGTGAAGTGCTACATCCGCAGAGCGGCGGTGAAGCCAGACCAGGACAGCGGGTCCGTGTTGCGAACCTTGGCGCCGAACGTCGGGGCATGCACGTACGTCGTACCGCCGGCAACGCAGGCAATGCCCACATGGCCGGAACGATACAGGACGTCGCCGCGAGCTGCAGACGAAACAGCCATAACGCTCTTCGCCTGTGCGTAGATGGACTCCGTGTAGTGGGGAAGAGAAATGCCAATCTGGCCATAAGCCCATTTCACCAGGCCGGAGCAGTCGAACGAGCTCGGACCTTCAGCACCCCAGACATACGGGCAGCCAATCTTGCTCTCAGCATAGGAAGCGGCTGCGGGATGCGTGCCGCCCGAGCTGCTGCCGCCAGAGTTCGAATTAGAGTTCGAGTTTCCGCCAGAATTCGTGTTCGAATCCGTGCCGGAGTTCGAGTTGCCACCGGAATTGCTATTGGTATTCGAGTTGTTGTTGGAATTCGAATTGTCCGAGCCGCTATTGCTGTTCGAATTGCTTGCAGCGGCCTGACGGGCAGCTTGGCGCTGCGCCTCTTCCTCGGCCGCCTTCTCTTGTGCAGCCTTGGCCTGAGCTTCCTGAGCCTTCTTCTTCTGAGCAGACGTCAAAGACGCATACTTCGTCTGCAGCGTCTTCGTGGTCGCAGCGGCAGATTCCGAAGCTTCCTTTGCGCTCTGCTCGGCATTGGCAGCGGCCTGCTCCTGCTTGTCCAGCTCGACCTTCTGGTCTTCGACTTCTTGACGCAGGTCCTTCGTCTTCTTGACGAGTTCTGCATCCTGCTCGTTCATGTCGCTCAGAAGGTCCCAGTTCGTTGCGAATTCCTCGAACGTCGTGGAACCCAGCAGCAGATCCAGGAACGAGGAGTTGCCGGTGCGGTACATCTCGCGTGCGCGGGTGCCGAGCTTGTCCTGATACTGGGAAATCTGCTTCGTGGCAGAGTCGATTTTCTTTTGGGCCTTATTTGCCGCATCCGTTGCGGCCTGATGGTCCTCCTGAGCCTTATAGTATTTATCGGAAGCAGCTTCCAGGTCAGCCTGAGCATTCACGAGCTCTTTGCTGACTTCGTCAGCCTGAGCCTGAAGATCGCTTGCCTCCTGCTTCAGTTCGGAAGAGGACTTTGCGTATGCCATGGACGGAACTGCAAAAGAAGCAACGCAGAACGTGGCAGCTCCGCCGAGGAATGTGCGTCGATTCAGCGTACGAGTACGCTCTACCATAGAAACCTCCTTGGTTGAGCATGTGTGAAGTGATTTACGCATCGAGGGCAATACTACCAGAAACACAAGTAGGTTCGCATGCGGTGGAGCGGACGGAGGGCATTGACTTCGGTAACCCCAGCTCAGAAGCTCAAACTGAAAGATTCTGAGAAAATTGAAGCACGGAATTTAGGGGATAAGAAAACATATCCACAAGATGTAGTGGCTTAATTCTAATAGAAACTGCTGAAATGCGGCTGAAACCACATCTCCTTCACGAGTTCGTCATGCTTCGTCGATGGAATGGTGCGAAACACCACGATTGGGAAACAAACGATCGAGGTGCGGCTCGTGTCGAAATATGCCGGCAATCTCGAGGTGATAAGGCATACATATATATAAGGGTCGAAGAGCTGCGCTCTGACAGAAGAGGTAGCCGACACGGTCATATCGTGAAAGCAGGGGTGCGATACGGCGAAATTCGAAAAAAAATTTTGGGAAAAATGCCCTCATGTATTGTCGAAAACGAAAGAATGCAATTTCAGGTGTATCATAATCGCAGGTCAAAGGCCTACTGAAGCCTGGATTGCGGAGGAATCATGTAGATACGCCCGGGGGCGTGTAGGGCGTTGACACTGAGGAAATCCTAACGTATTATCCTCTTGCTCGATTCTTCGGAGGAAGCAATCGAGAGGTAGCTTGACAATTGCACATGGTTAGGCGCATCAAATGGGGATGTGGCACAGCGGCAACTGCGGCGGACTGTAAATCCGCTCTCTCTGAGTTCCCTGGTTCGAGTCCAGGCATCCCCACCACTTTTGCCCGTGTAGCTCAGTCGGTAGAGCACTTCGTTGGTAACGAAGAGGTCACCGGTTCAAGTCCGGTCGCGGGCTCCATTACGTTAGATGGAAATGGCGGTGTAGCTCAGTTGGTCAGAGCACACGGTTCATACCCGTGGCGTCACTGGTTCGAATCCAGTCACCGCTACC
>USAB01000024.1 GCA_900552585.1 uncultured Coriobacteriaceae bacterium | reverse complement strand
GTGACCTTCACGTGTTGGAGGAGCCTGCAAAGACGAAGGTGACCGTATCCGAGGCGAAGAAGCCGTCGTTGAACGTACCGTTCGGAAAGAACTAGCAACCGGGGCGGCAGCGGCACCTGCATCTGCCGCTTCCCCGCACACAGGGTGAAGGGCCCGGCCGCGTACACGCAGCCGGGCCCTTCGCCCTCTTGATATGCGGATGGATTGTACGAGAGACGTTACAGCATAGCCCCCATGTCCACCACGATCTCGCGGCCCGTGAACTTCGTCGCCGCTTCGCTGTCCCCCAGCCACGTAACCATGTTCGTCACGTCGATGGGATCCAGGAACTTCAGGCCGCCGGGATTCTTCTGGTCTTCGAACATCTCCTGCCAGTTCGCGAAATCCTTGCCCATGGTGCTGTTCACGAAGTCCACGTACGCCTGCGTCTCGCACATGGGCGTGCGCACCTTCGTGGGGCACACCACGTTGCAGTAGATGGGCAATCCGGAGTTGCGCAGCTCCAGCGCAAGCGTCTTCGTCAGGCCGATGATACCGAACTTCGTCATGCAGTACGTAGCCAGCTTCTCCGTGCCCTTCAGACCGGACACGCTGGAGATGTTCACGATGCGGCCATATCCCTGCTTGCGCATGTAGAGGGCCGCATACTTGTCCGTGCGCCACGTGCCCTCCAGGTTCACAGCCAGAGCCTTCTCCACCTGATCGTCCGTCAAATCCCACGTGTAGTTGAAGTTGATGATGCCGGCGTTCGCCACCACCACGTCCAGACGCCCCTGTGCCTCCCACGCGGCAGCGAAAGCGGCCTCCATGTCCGGCGTGGACGTGATGTCGCACTTGATGGCCTGCACGTGGCCGCCTTCGGCCTCCACCTGGCGGACGGTCTCGGCGAACCGTTCGTCGGAAGGGTCCAGCATATCCAGCAACACGCAGTCGTAGCCCAACTTCGCGAATTCCACCGCATGCGTGCGGCCCTGGCCCATGGCTCCGCCGGTGATCAGCACAACCTTGCGTTCGTTCATTGCAGCCCCCTTTAGGCAGTGACGGCTTCGATGATGAAGCCCACCTTATCCAGCGAATCGTAGTACGTGAACTTCTTGCCGGGCGTGACCAGCGACTCGCCCTCCATCCAGATGTCGATGCCCTTTTCGGCCATCAGCGTCGTGACCTTGTCGTTGTCCTCCACGTTCCAGCGCAGATGATGCAGGCTGTACTGGCCCATGTTCAGGTAATCGCGCCAGATGGTGTCCTCTTCGCCGATGGGCTCCAGAAACTCCAGCTGGATGTTGAAGTAGTTGTAGAAGGCGTTCCGCACCGGTGCGTCATGCGTTTCGCCGCGATACAGCACCTGCTTGTACACCACATCGCCTTCGGTGTCCGGCTCCAAGCCGAACACATCCAACATTCCCTGGCGCACTTTCGCCATATCCTTCACGATGATGCCGACCTGTACGATCTGGTCGCCCAGCAGCTCTGTCAGCTCTTCCTTGTTGACAACGCCCATGTCGCGGCACGCTCCTTTTCGAAAACGGGGGTCTTCCTAGATCTTGTACATATACTGGAACAGGTCCTCGCGCTGCAGCGTGATCTGCACGCCCAGTTGCTTGCCCACTGCCTCCAGCTTGTCCTGCACTTCGTTGAACGGATGCTCCTCGGGCTTCAAGGTGACCAGCATGGTCATGCTGAAGATATCGCCCAGGATGGTCTGGCTGATATCGTCGATGTTCGCGGAGCATTCGGAAAGCACACTGGCCACCGCGGCCACGATGCCGCTCCTGTCCTTGCCGAGAACCGAGATAACGCAACGCATATGAATTCCTTCCCTGCGATTTGTGCCCGGCATGCGGCGGGCATCCGTTTCGTGCTCCCCGTATGATACCGCATGAGCACGCGTTGCAAACCTCTCCGAACGCAAACGAGGGCGGCAGATTGCCTGCCGCCCTCGTTTAGCTCTGCCGTTTATGCGTTGTGCATGCGCCTTGCGGCATTAATGCGAAAAAGTTATCGGCTGCCGCCTGCAAAGATGAGCGAAAGCGCCTCGGCACGCGTGGCCTGGTTGCGCTGGAAGATGCCGCGGACGGCGCTGGTGGTGGTGCGCGAACCGGGCTTCTTGATGCCGCGCATGCTCATGCACAGGTGCTCGGCTTCGATGACCACGATGACACCCTGCGGATGCAGCTGCTCGATGAGCGTGTCCGCTACCTGCGACGTCAGGCGCTCCTGCACCTGCGGCCGCTTCGCGAACGTGTCCACCAGGCGCGCCAGCTTCGAAAGGCCGCAGATATGGCCGTCTTTCGCGGGGATGTACGCCACATGCGCCTTGCCGAAGAACGGCGCCAGGTGATGCTCGCACATGGAGTAGAACGGGATGTCGCGGACGAGCACCATTTCCTCATGATGCTCGTCGAACGTGGTTTCGAAGAACTCCGCCGGGTTCTCGTACAGGCCGGCGAAGCATTCCGCATACATCTTCGCCACGCGGGCGGGCGTCTTCTTCAGGCCCTCGCGCTCCGGGTCCTCGCCCACGCCTTCCAGAATCAGGCGCACGCCTTCCTGGATCTTTTCCATGTCCATATGGTTCATGCTGTTTTCGATGGTGTCCATGCAACCCTTCGCCTGCTCCTACATATCCAATTCCAGCGCCACCGGGCAATGGTCGCTTCCGAAAACCTCGCTATAGATGGAGGCCGACTCCACCTTGTCCTTCAATGCCTGGCTGACCAGGAAATAGTCGATGCGCCATCCCGCGTTGTTCTCGCGCGCGTGGAAGCGGTAGCTCCACCAGGAATACGCACCCACGGCATCCGGGTGCAGCAGGCGGAACGTATCCACGAATCCCGCGTCCAACAGCATGTCGAACTTCTCGCGCTCCTGATCCGAGAAGCCGGGCTTCCCGCGATTCGGGCCGGGATTCTTCAGGTCTATCTCCTGATGCGCCACGTTGAAATCGCCGCACATGACCACGGGCTTCGGCTCGGCCGTATGCGGCCCGGCGGGCGTGGTGCCTTCCTCCAGGCCCTTGCAGAAGTCGCGGAATGCGTTATCCCAGGCCATGCGATGGTCCAGGCGCTTCAGCTCCGGCTGCGCATTCGGCGTGTACACGTCCACGAACCAGAACTGCGGGAACTCCAGCGCGCAGATGCGCCCTTCCGTGTCCAGCTCGGGAACGCCCACGGCGTGCAGCGCCTGCAGCGGCTCCTGCTTGCTGAATACGGCCGTGCCGGAGTAGCCCTTCTTCTCCGCGTAGCTCCAGTAGTCGTGGTAACCGGGCAGATCCAGGTCCACCTGACCTTCCTGCAGCTTCGTTTCCTGCAGGGCGAATATATCGGCATCCAGTGCGGCGAACGACTCCTCGAAGCCCTTCCTCAGCACCGCACGTAGCCCGTTGACGTTCCAAGAAACCAGGCGCATAGCTTACTTGCTCTTCTTCGCGTTCGCCTTGCCGGCAGCTTCCTTGCGCGCATCCTCGCGCTCCTTCTCCGCGGCGCGGTTGCGCAGGCGGCGCTTCTCGCGCTCGTTGATCTTGTCCTGCTTCTCCTGCACGCGGGCAGCCACGGCGTCTTCCTGCGCGTTCTGCTTCGCACGCTGCTTCTCGGCGCGCTCCTTCGCCTTCGCGCGGCCTTCCGCACGTTCCTCTTTGCCGTAGCGGATACCCAGCACGCGGCCCAGCGGACGCTGCTTGGCGTACGAGATCCAGATGCCCACGCCGATCATGGCGAACGGAATGATCCACAGGACCACGGCAAGGTACGCGTTCACCGTAGGCGCGGAGTACTGGTACGCCAGCGCCACGAACAGGAACACGAACGAGAGCATAACCATGCGACGACGCCACGTTTCCCAGCGGATGTACTGGTTGTGCAATTCCTTCTCGCGGGCACGGGGACCCAGTGAGGCGAAGTACTCCTCGTCCTGGCGCTTGCGCTCGGCGCGGGAGAGCTTCTCTTCCTTCTGCTTCTCCTTGCGCTTCTTGCGCGGGTCGCCGCCCGTGCTGCTTTCGCCGGCATGGCTCTTCGGCTTCGCGGATGCGGCGCTTTTACGGGTAGTTCCGGTCTTGCGGCCCTCCACCGTCTCTCGTTCGTTAAGGGGATTGCGACGTGTCATGTACTTGCTTTCTAACTCGGTGCTCCTTCGTGCGCCGGGCAGGGCGCACTGAATTCTGCAAAGGGGAGGCGCAGGCGGCCTCCCCTTCCTACTTCCATAAAAGGAAACTATACGCTATGCGTTGAACTTCTTGCCCGTGATCTTCTCATAGGCCGCGATGTACTTCTCGCTCGTCTTCGCAATGACGTCGGCCGGCAGGTGGGGCGGATTGCCCTTGCGGTCCCAGTTCGCGTTCAGCCAGTTGCGGACGTACTGCTTGTCGAAGCTGGGCTGCTCCTGGCCCACCCTGTACTCATCCGCCGGCCAGAAGCGGCTGGAATCCGGCGTCAGGACCTCGTCGGCCAGGATGAGCTTGCCGTCGATAGTGCCGAATTCGAACTTCGTGTCCGCGATGATGATGCCGCGCTTCGCCGCATGGTCGGCTGCGATCTCGTAGATCTTGATGGCGGCATCGCGCAGGTCCCCAGCGGCTTCGTCGCCCACCAGCTTCGCCATGGTGGCGAAGTCGATGTTCTCGTCATGGTCGCCCAGCTCGGCCTTCGTGGACGGCGTGAAGATAGTCTCGGGAATCTTGCTGCCGTTCTCCAGGCCCTCCGGTAGCTTGATGCCGCACACCGTGCCGGACTTCTGGTATTCCTTCAGACCACTGCCCGTCAGATAGCCGCGGACGATGCATTCCACCGGGTACATGTTGCAGCGACGCACCAGCATGAAGCGGCCGTCCAGGTATTCCTCGTACGGTTTGAACTTCTCGGGCAGGTCGTTCACGTCCGTAGAGATCAGATGGTTCTCGATGACATCCTTCAGCAGGTCAAACCAGAACACGGACAGCTGGTTCAGTACCTTGCCCTTGTTCGGAATCTCGTCGGGCAGGACATAGTCGAAAGCAGAGATGCGATCCGTAGCCACAACCAGTAGGCGATCGCCCAGGTCGTACATGTCGCGGACTTTGCCTTGCGAATCCGGCTTGATATCGATCTTATTCATTGCTTTCCTCTCGATTCTCGCGACGCGCGCCGCGGCGGGAATGGCCGCCCTTCTCGCGCGCCTTCCCGGCATCATGTTTCTTCTCGCGGTTCTCATCATATAACGGAATGTTGATAGTGAACGTGGAGCCCTTGCCCTTTTCACCTTCCACGCGCACCCAGCCATGATGGCGGTCGACGATCTCCTTCACCACGGACAGGCCCACGCCCAGACCGCCCTGCGCGCGGTTGCGCCCGGCATCGGCGCGCCAGAAGCGCGCGAACACCATCTTGGCCTCCTCCGGCGAAAGGCCAATGCCCGTGTCCGCCACGGAAACCTGCGCCATGCTCTGGCTCTTGGTCACGGACACCGTGATGGTACCCTCCTCCGTATAGCGCACGGCGTTCGAGATGAGGTTCGCCGTAGCCTGGCGTAGCATGTCGGGGTCGCCGTACACATACACGTCCGGCTCGCGGTTGAATATCAGTTCCAAGCCGGCGTCCTTCACGAACGCCTCGTGCGTGGAGACGATGGTTTCCATCAGCTGGCCCAGATCCAACTTCTCCTTGTGCGTGGGGATCTTGCGGTTCTCCAGGCGCGACAGCTTCAGCAGTGCATCCACCAGGCGGCTCAGGCGCTGCACCTCGGCATTCACGGTGCCCAGGCGCTCGGCGTCGGGTTCGAACACGCCGTCAACCATGGCCTCCACGGTGGACTGGATGGCCATCAGCGGCGTGCGCAGCTCGTGCGCCACGTCCGTGGTCAGGCGGCGCTCCATCTGGCGATCCTTCTCGATGGCGTCCGCCATCTCGTCGAACGTCTCGCCCAGACGGGATATCTCGTCATCGCCGGACAGGCCGGTGCGGGCCGTCATGTCACCTTCCTTGATGGTTTTCGCGGCGCGCGTGATGCGGTTGATGGGACGCAGGATGGTGCGGGCGTAGATCTGCCCCACCAGCAGCGAGATGATCACGGCCAGCAGCAGGCACACCAGCATGGCCCGGTACGATTCGTTGCGGAAGTCGCGGTCGGCCTGCGTCAGCAGCGTGTCCGAGCCGTATACCCACATCTCCACATAGCCGATGGCGCCGTCTTTTGTGTTTATGTCGGACCGCACGGTGCCGCTGCTCAGCGGCGCGGCAAGCGGGCCGTTCTGCCCGGCGTACACGGAGCGGTCCGTGTCGAAGCGCGTATTGCCGTCTTCGTCGACGATGCGGATGCCCACGTTCTTGTTCAGCTTGACGGCGCTGCTTGCTGGGTTCAGGGCATTCGACGACCAGTCGCCGCTGTCCTCGTAGCTCTCTGCGATGGACGACGCGGTGGTGTCGGCAAGCGCCTGCAGATTGTCATGCGTATACGCCTGGAAATGGCCGTTCCAGACAATGGAAAGTCCGCCGAAGGCCACCAGGATGGTCATGACGGAGATGAGCGCAAACGAGACAGCAAGGCGGGTGGAGTACTTCCACCGACGCCATGGCTTTCCCTGTTTGCGTCCGCGTTTCTTCTTCTCCCCTTCGGGAGTTTTGCTATCAGTTGGCACGGTTCCCCTCATCCATGCCGGCAATCGCGCCGGAAATCGGACGAATTACTGCTGCTGCGCGTTCTTCGAAGGATCCTCGAAACGGTAGCCCACGCCATGGACGGTGTGCAGCCACTTCGGATGGCGCGGGTTGTCGCCGATCTTCGCACGCAGGTTCTTTACATGGCTGTCGATGGTACGCTCGTAGCCCTCGAAGTCGTAGCCCAACACCTTCTCCACCAGCTCCATGCGGGTGTACACGCGGCCGGGATAACGGGACAGCGTGGTGAGCAGCTTGAACTCGGAGGCCGTCAGGTCCACTTCCTTGCCCGCCACCATGACCTTGTGGCCGGACACGTCGATGGTCAGATCGCCGAACGTCAGCACCTCGCGCTGCGGTTCGGAATCCGCATGGACGCGGCGCAGCAGCGCGCGCACGCGGGCAACCAGCTCGCGCGGGCTGAACGGCTTCACCAGGTAGTCGTCGGCGCCCAGCTCCAGGCCGATGATGCGGTCTTCCACTTCGCCCTTTGCCGTCAGCATGATGATGGGCACATCGGACTTGTCGCGGATGATGCGGCAGACGCGCTCACCGGGAACGCGCGGCAGCATGAGGTCCAGGATGACCAGGTCGAAATGATGCTTTCCGAATTCGTCAAGAGCCTCCTGGCCGTCGCCGACGGCGGAAACCCAGTAGTTCTCACGTTCCAAATAGGCGGCAACCGCATCGCGGATGGTCTTTTCGTCTTCAACGAGCAGGATGCGTCGAGTCTCATTCGCCATATGAAATTCTCCTTGCTTTGCCATGCCCCAACCGGCACGCGCCCTCTGCGCATACGCGGGGCAGATGTCCTTGTCTCTGTGTTTGAGTTTATTGTAGCAATTGACCTGAAAGCTCTCTGAACCGCACACCAAATGACACAATAACCGTGCAAACAACCAGGGTGGTTGAACTAGCCGACCAACCTGCCGAAACCTCGTTTATTCTACCGTTGGAGGAAGCCTCCGTGCCGTCTGATCGCCGTCCCCGCAAACCCGCTAAGCGCGTAACGCCCAACCAGGGCCGCCGCTCCGCCCGGGTCGGTGGTCCGAAGGGCGGTTCGTTCGCCCGCTCAACCGGCGCCAAGCGTCCGGCCGCAAGCAGGAACAGGGGCAACAAAGCGCGCTCCGGCATGCCGAAAACGCCCCTTGCCGGCGGTGCGAAGGGCCCGAAGGTCGGCACGTCGTTCGACGCCCCGTCCGGCAAGCCGTTCAACCCGCAGACGAAGGTAAACACCAGCTTCATGCAGGAGCCGCCGCACTTCGGCGTCGACAGCAAGGGCGTGCACATTCCCACCGGCAACAGCGAGATGGTGCTGACGCGCCGCCAGCTGCTTATCGCCGCCGGCGTGGTTGCGGGCGCCGCAGCCGTGGGCGCGGGCGCCTCCGCGTACCAGAGCGCCCAGGAGGACGCCAGCTCGTTCGACACGCTGACCGTGGCCGACAGCCAGGTCGTGACACTGGACGACTGCTCGGAGGTCAAGCCCACGAAGGTCTGCACGAAGCTCGGATCGTACAACCTGCCCTATGGCACGCTAGTCTGGTGCAACAGCGATTCCGTGGCCGTGTGCCTGCTTCCCACGTCGAAGGCGAAGCCGCTGGCAAAGGTGGCGCTGCTGAACCTGAGCAACGGCGACACCACCACGGTGCTGTCGAAGGCGAAGAACCAGAGCAAGGGCTACGAGATCTACGACGTCCGTTGCAGCAGCAGCGGCCTGATCTGGGTGGAAGAGAACATCCTGCAGGGTGCCTGGTGCGTCTACACAGCCCCCATCAACAATTTCTCCCTGGAGTCCGCCACGAAGGTGGACGAAGGAGATTCGTCTTGGGAGATGCCGTCTCTTGCCGCCGTGGACAAGAACGCGTTCTGGCAGCTCCAGCCCGTTTCCGCAAGCGGCGACAACGACGACCTGGCAGGTGACGCACAGGTGAAGACCGTGGCGTTCTCCAGCCCGAGCAACGTGCAGACCATCTATACGTACAGCGGCCGCATGGCAACGGACATCGCCGTGGGCCAGGGCGGCGTGGTCATCACTCCCACGCACGAGGGTACGTCGTCGTACCGCCAGCTGACGCTCATCGATGCCACGGGCAAGGTGCTGGACGCACTGACGCTTCCCAGCTCCATGACGCCCACGTGCGTGGGGTACGGCACCACGGGCTTCACGTTCGCGTTCGCGGACATCTACAGTTACGGCGACGGCATCTCGCAGCTGGGCACATACGCCCCCACGGAGAACCCGAACGGCAACTACAGCAGCGTGAACTGGTTCCGCTTCGGCCGCACGCCCACGCAGTCCGCCTGCTGGTGCGGCGATCGTTTGATGGTGAAGTCCACCACAGCCGTCTGCGGTATCAACTTCAACGACAAGTCGTACTTCACGTACTCGCTGGAAAACGGCGCTCAGAACTACGGCGAATGCCTTGCCAGTGAAGGCGTGCACAAATCCGTGGTCACGTTCCAGAACGTGGACAACACGGAGGCTCAGCAAACCGGCGCCACCAGTTCCACGGAGCAGGCCACATACTGCATGGTGCGCATCTGGCGCGTGAACAAGTAGCACGCCCTTTGCGACCCGCTCTTTGAGCGGACGCCAATCTCTGAACACACCCGCAACGTGAAAAGCGGCCGCGACGTCATGAAAACGTCGCGGCCGCTTCGTACTTCGCAACAAAGATACCGGCGAATTAGAACTCCAGCTGCTCCAGGCGATCGAACACCAGGTCCTTGCGCGTCAGGAAATCCCACGGGTCGAAGATGGTGTCCAGCTGCTCCTGCGTCAGCGTCACCTCCGGGTCGGCCTCAAGGCGCTCGCGATACGTGGGGCCATCCACACCCTGCTGGATGTCATGCCACGTGGCCATAGCGTTGCGCTGCACGATGGCATACGCCGCCTCGCGCGTGATGCCGGTGTTCACCAGCGCCAGCAATACCTTGCTGGAATAAATCAGACCACGCGTCTTGTTCAGGTTCCGCATCATGGACGCCGGATACGTCTGCAAGCCGTCCAGAATCCAGATCATCTTGCCGTAAATGTAGTCCAAGGCAATGAAGCTATCCGCCAGCGCCGTGCGCTCGGCGCCGGAATGGCTGATGTCGCGCTCGAACCACAGCGCCACGTCGTCATAACCCACCTGGGCATTCGCCTTGATCACACGTGCAAGGCCGCACACGCGCTCCGCCGTGATGGGGTTGCGCTTATGCGGCATGGCCGAAGAGCCCTTCTGGCCCTTCTTGAACGGCTCCTCCGCCTCGATAACGTCCGTCTCCTGCAGCAAGCGCACCTGCAACGCAATCTGCTCCAGCGTTGCGGCACACGTTGCCATGGCCGAGAACACCTCGGCGTGGCGGTCGCGGCACACCACCTGTGTGGACAGCGGGTCGGGCGTCAGACCCAGCTTCTCGCATACGTACTGCTCCACGTACGGGTCGATGCTGGAATACGTTCCCACCGCGCCGCTGATGGCGCCCACGGCAATGCCCTCGCGCGCATGCTGAAGGCGAACCTGCGAGCGCTTCAGCGCCTGAGCCCACATGCCGAACTTCATGCCGAACGTCATGGGTTCGGCATGAATGCCATGTGTGCGACCGACGCACAGCGTGTTCTGGAATTCGAAGGCGCGACGCTTGCAGATCTCGCCCAACTGCTTCACGTCGTCCAGCAGGATGTCGATGGCCTGGGTAATCTGATAGCACAGCGCCGTATCGCCCAGGTCGGACGACGTCATGCCATAATGCACCCACCGGCTGGGTTTCTCCTTGCCTTCGGGCACCTCGGCGTCAATGTACTCGCCCATGCAGGTCAGGAACGCGATGACGTCGTGGTTCGTGACCTTCTCGATCTCGTCCACGCGATCTGCGTCGAAGTCGGCGTACTTGCGGATCCAAGCGGCATCATCTTTCGTGATACCGATGTTGCCCAGTTCGGCTTGTGCCTCGCACGCCAGCACCTCGATCTCCTGCCAAATGGAGTATTTGTTCTCATTGGTCCAGATCTTGCCCATAGCCGGACGCGTATACCGTGGAATCATCGCTTCCCTTTCTCGTTCCAAGACCGCTGCCGCGGCCGCACCGTGCAGGCCCCGCAACGGGCCGTCTGCGTTCTACCCAGGGGTGAACTCCCCCATTCATGCAGCCGACTTATTCGATAGTACCGCCTGTTTGCCGTATTGCGGCCGTCAACGGTTCTTCAATGCCGAACGAACATCGCGGAACCGGTCCGTATCCGCCGCCACGATGACGTTCTCGCCCGCGCGCACCAGCGTATCGCCGGAAACGATCTCCGGCCCCTCTTCGCGCACCACGGCCACGATGAGCGCGCCTTCCGGCAGCCGGATGTCCTGGACGGCCATTCCCATCATGGGATTGCGGCGCCCCTTTGCTGGAGGCATCGCCGTTTCGAACAGGCCGATGTTGCCCTGCGTCAACGTGGACACGGCGTTCATGCTGCCCAGCGTGGCCTCCTCTTCGATCAACCGGGCGATAAGCGTGGTGGAGGACACGGATTCGATTCCCAGTTTGCGGAAGATGCGCAGATTCTTCGGGCTGTTCACGCGGGCAATGCAGCGCTTCGCATTGTAGACACGCGAGGAGATCTCGCACGCAACCAGGTTGCTGTCATCGTGGCCCGTTGCCGCCACGAATACGTCTGCGCGGCCGATGTCCGCATCTTCCAGCATGCGCGAGTCGCAGCCGTCGCCGCACAGCACCAGGATGCGCCCGCGCAGGCCCACGGCCATCTCGTCCGCGCGTTCGGGATCGCGCTCGATGAGCACCACTTCGTGCCCTTCCTCCAACGTGGTGCGCGCCAGGTATTCGCCTACCTTGCCGGCACCGACGATGACGATGTACATTGCCGCCCCCTAATCCAGGATGTACTGCTGGAATGCCGGCAGGAATTCCTTGCGCAGGCACACCAGGATGGTATCGCCGTGATACAGGATGCTGTCCGCGGTGGGAATGGAGCTTACCGACCCGTCCGCGCGCTCGAACGCGATGACGCGGATGCCGTGCGGACGCTCCAGCTGCGATACGCGGATGGAATTGCGCTGAGGCGCATGAAGGTCCAGCGTGCAGCGAATGACCTCGCAGTCGCCGAACGTCTGCATATGGTAGTCGTTCCCGGCGATAATCTTGCTGTAGATGGCCTCGGCCACCAGCGTGGTGCCGCAGGCGAAGTCGATGCCCAACAGCGAGAACGCGCGCTCGTGGCTAGGGTTGTGCATGCGGGCCACCACATGCGGCACGTGGTACAGCTTGTCCGCCACTTCGGCCACCATCAGGTTCGTGTTGTCCAGCTGCGTCACGGACGCCACCACGTCGCAGTCCTCGATGCCGGCGCGCACCAGCACGTCCTCGTCGAAGCCCACGCCCTGGATGGTGGCGCCGTTGAAGTCGCGGCCCAGGTTCGCGAACGACGATGCCTCGCGGTCGATGACCGTCACGTTGTTGTCGCTCCGGGAAAGCATATTCGCCAACTGCGAACCCACCCGGCCACATCCGACGATGATGATATCTGCCATGCATCCTCCTTTTGGGGAAACAGTATACGCCCCGGCAGAAGGCGCCCGGGCTAGCGCAACCAGGGATTCACGTCGAATGACTGCCATCCAAGGCCCGGGAGCCACACCGAGATGGTATCCAGTATGCCGGGCTCGGGATACACCAGGAATACCGTTATGGCAAACGCGACTGCCGCAAACAGCGTCAACGCCGCAGTCCACGGGTAGCGGAGAAAGCACGACGGCACGCCGATGCCGATCAAGGCCGCCGTTGTCACAATGACCGGCGGCTGCTGCAACATGTTGCCAGAGAGGACGCCGCACGAGACGTCCAGCCCGAACACGCCCAGCACCGCCAGCGCAATGCCGACGGCCACGCGATTCACGACGGGAACGTCCTTCGAGGGAACCAGTATGAGGCAGATGCCCAGGATGACGAAGAAGCTCGGCAGGCACGCCATGGGATCAAGGGGCATGATAAGGCGGCTGGCCAGGAAGTCGATGAGCACAGTGAGCAGGAAGACCGCGGCAATGAGCAGGAAGGATATGCGGACCGCCGAACGGCGCCGATCCCCACGCGTCTCCTGCCGCGCCTGCTCCGTGTCAAGGCGCGCGTCCTGGCGCTTGCGGGCATCTCGGCGGTAGCGGAAGTACGGCGCGGATTCCGTGCCGTACAGCGCCACGAAGCTCTGCGGCGGCACCGGCGGCGTATGGCCCACGCTGAGCGGCGCATCGTCGCGCCGGCGGCAGCCGACGTTCTTCATGCGGCTGATAGCCTCTTCGGACAGCGATCCGAACGCCGTGGAATCCACGGCATGCGGCTTCACCTCATACAGCAATCCGCCCGGGGCCTTGCTGGGCCACCGCAGCATTAGGAACAAGTACACGATGCCGAACAGCCCCAGCGACGCGGCCAGCAGCAGCACGAACAGCAGGCGGATGAGCAGCACGTCCGTGTCGTAGTGCTCGGCCACGCCGGCGCAGACACCACCGATGATGCCGTTGCTGCTACGATAGAATTTTTCCGCTGAGGCCACTTGCCGCTCCATCGGGCGCGATTGATACACGTTGCGCCCGCGGCGAGGCGGGCGAAATACTTGCCGAAACGCAGGGCATCGGCAAACGTATATTGTACGGCCCGCCTGAAATACCACGTGCAAACGTTACCCGCCCGTCAACGCGTGACGAACGCTGACGGGCAGGCGTGAATCCGGGGCTTCGCGGAAAAGCGGAGCCCGTGCGGATTGCGGCTATTTCGCGGCGATGCGGCCGCGGAACGTGCGGTACACGATGACGTGCCAGATAAGCACGAGCGGCACGCCGATGCCGGCGATGACCGTCATGGCCTGGAGCGCCGTATCCGTGGATGCGGCCGTGGCGATGGTGATATCCGCGCCGACGCCGTTCGAGAACACCAGCGTGGGGAACATGCTGGTGGCAAGCAGCGCGATGAGCATGACCAGGGAAAGCGACGTCATCAGGAAACCCGCCATATCGCGGTCCTTGTTGCCCCGTGTCGCGAACGGCGCCGCTACCAGCAGCACTACGAACAGCACGGCGGCAATGACGCGCACCGGTGCCAGGCCGGCATACATCACGTCGAAGCGTCCGGCGGCGAACACCGTCAGCAGCGCGAACACAACCAAGGCAGCAGCCATCAGCGGCATGCGCAGATTCGCGCAGCGCTCGCGCAGCGCACTATCGGCCGGCGTCTTCGCAGACAGCCACCAGGCGCCCTGCAGCAGGCAAAGCACCAGGCCCAGCACGCCGCACAGCAGCGTGGGCACGCTGATCAGGCCCAGCAGCGGCACACCGCAGTAGTCGCCGTTCGCATTCATGGGAATGCCGAAGAAGATGTTGCCCACGGCAACGCCCAGCAGCAGCGCCGGCAGCAGCGACCCCACGAAGAACAGCGCGTTCCACAGCTTGCGCCAACCGGGCTTCGGGTCGTGGTCGGCGTACTCAATGGCCACGGCACGCAGGATCAGGCCGAACAGCACCAGCATGACAGCCAGGTAGAAGCCAGAGAACGTGGTGGCGTACGCGGGGGCGAACGCTGCGAACAGCGCGCCGCCGGCCGTGAGCAGCCATACCTCGTTGCCGTCCCACACCGGGCCGATGGCGCGGCGCAGCAGCGCCTTCTCGCCGTCATCCTTCGCCACGAACGGCGACAGCACGCCGGCGCCCAAGTCGAAGCCATCCAGCACGAAATACAGGGCAATCAGCAGGAATACCAGGAAGAACCACAAGATACCGAATGTCGTCATCATGCCACGCTCCCTTCGCCGCCTTTGGCCGCCGCGCCTGCGGCAGTTGCCGTCGCAGCAGCATCCGCCGCGGCAGGCACCGTAGGCGCGCCGTTGGCCTGAGCGCCGTCGGCATCCTCCGGGTCAAGCTGCGGGCCCTTCTTGATGTAATTGCCCACCATGCGCGCCCAGGCAACCAGCAGCAGCAGGTAGATCACCGAGAAAATGACGATCGTGGTGATCAGCTCCGGCACGCTGACGCTGAACGAGATGGCCTGGTCCGTCAACAGCTCGATGCCGTCCGGACCGCTAGTGGCCGGATAGACCACCCAAGGCTGGCGTCCCACTTCCGCGGTGACCCAGCCGCATTCGATGGCGATCAGCGGCACCAACGGGGAAACCACCAGCAGCCGCTGCAGCCAACGCATGTTGCGAATCTTCTCCTTGCCGCGCGTGAATATCAGCGCCAGCAGCATGATCAGCGCGATGATGCCGAAGCACGCCACCATGGTGTGGTAGTTCACGAACACCAGGTTCACCGGCGCGGAGTCCACGTCGAACGCGCGGTATTTATCGGAAGCCGCCAGCTGGTTCATACCCGGGTACACGGTATCGAAGTTGTTCGATGCCAGGAAGCTCGTACCGCCGGGGATAGCGACGGGTGCCACGACGGTCTGCGTGTCCTCGTCCACGTAGCCAATCAGGTACAGCGGCATGGCCCCGGAATCGTAGGCGCCTTCCATCATGGCCAGCTTCGTGGGCTGCTCTTCGGACACGCCCACGGCCGTCATATGCGCGAAGACGAGCATGCAGCACGTCGTCACCAGCGCCACGGCGCTGCCGACGCGCAGCGTCTTCATGGCGAAGTCCGTATGGCGGTTCTTCAGCAGATAGTACGCGCCGATGGCCATGGCCACGAACGCGCCCATGATCAGCAGCGCATCTATCGTGTGCGTGTAGCGCGCTAACAGCGACGAGTTGAACGCCGCCTCGAAGAAGTTCGTCAGCGTGGCCTTCACGCCATCCGCGGACAGCTCCGCGCCCGCCGGCGTCTGCATCCAGGAATTCGCAATCAGAATCCACAGCGCGGACAGCAGCGACCCGCCGAACACGACCCAGCTGGAGATCATGTACGTTTTCGGCTTCACCTTATGCCGTCCGAACAGCAGGATGCCCAAGAACGTCGATTCCAGGAAGAACGCAAACAGCGCCTCGGCCGCCAGGGGCGCACCGAAGATGTCGCCGACGAACCGCGAATAATTCGCCCAGTTCGTGCCGAACGAGAACTCCATTGTGATGCCGGATGCCACGCCGATGACGAACGTCGTGGTGAAGATCTTGATCCACAGATTCGACGCCGCCTTGTCCTCGGGTTTACGCGAGCGGTAGTACTTAGTCTCGAAAATGGCCACGATCAGGCCAAGCCCGATGGACAGGGGCACGAACACGAAATGGAACAAGACCGTGAGCGCGAATTGGATACGCGATGCATCGACAGCGCCCAGTAATGCTTCCATCGTCCCACCCTCCTTAAGTCCATTGCCTGCGGCCGGTGCCGCAAGCCATGGTCTCAGTCTAGCAGGGATGTGGAGGAATTGTGGCGGGATATGTGAGAAAAATGGTCACATATTTGAATTGCATAGAAAATTTACGCCCAACGCGGGAATGTCGCTTTGGGCGTGAAGAAAAAAGCAGCCCGCCCGGCAGGGGCGGACTGCCTGCTTGCAGGGAAAGCCGCGGGATACCCCCGGGCAAGCCGTTAGTAATAGCGGTAATACGCCGCGCACGAGCCTTCGGACGACACCATGCACGGACCCACCGGGTTCTCGGGCGTGCAGACCGTGCGGAACAGCGGGCATTCATCCGGGCGCATGACGGCGCGCAGCACGTCGCCGCAACGGCAGGCCTTGTGCTCGATGGTGGGCTCCACGTCCGGGTGGAAGCGGGTCACGGCGTCAAACTCCGCGTATTCCGGGCGGATGCAGTAGCCCGATCCCGGGATGTCCCCTAGGCCGCGCCACGTGGCCGTGCACGTATCGAACACCTCGTTGATGACGGCCATAGCCGCCGGGTTACCCTGGCGCATGACGCCGCGCTTGTAGGCAATCTCGATCTCCGCGCGCCCTTCGTGGATCTGGCGCAGGATCATGGCGATGCCCTCCAGGATGTCGTTCGGCTCGAAGCCAGTGATGACGCCCGGGATATGGTACTTCTGCGCCAGGAACTCGTACGGCTCCGCTCCGATGATGGTGCTCACATGGCCGGGCAAGATCAGCGCGCCCACGTTCAGCTTCGGGTCGGACACGATGGCCTCGATGGCGCCGGGCATGTTCTTGTGCGCCACGAACACCGTGAAATTCTTCAGGCCCATGGCCTTCGCCCGTTTGATGGCCATAGCCACGGCCGGCGTAGTGGTCTCGAAGCCCACGCCCACGAACACCACTTCGCGGTCGGGGTTCTCCTGGGCGATGTTCAGCGCGTCCAGCGGCGAATAGCAGATGCGCACATCGCGACCGGCCGCCTGCTCCTTCAGCAGGCTGGACGTGGAGCCCGGCACGCGTGTCATGTCGCCGAACGTGGTGATGATGACGTCGGGAATGCGGCACAGCGCAATGACGGTGTCGATGTCCTTGTTCGACGTGACGCAGACCGGGCAGCCCGGGCCGCTTGCCAACTCCACCGTATCGGGCATCAGGTTGCGGATGCCGTTGCGGGCAATGGACACGGTATGCGTGCCGCACACCTCCATCAGGCGCACGGGTTTCTCGGGCGCCCACGCATGGATGGATTCCACGAGGCCCTTCGCAAGCGCAGGATCGCGGAAGCTCTTCAGATCAAGGTCCATGGAAGCGCTCCTACGATGCAATGTCCGCAAGCTCGGGCATTTCCTTGATCAAGTCGATGGTCTCCTGGGCATACTCCGGGTCCACGACCTCGATGGCGAAGCCGGCGTGAATCAGCACGTAGTCGCCCGGCTTTGCGGACGGCGTCAGATCCAGCGACACCTCGCGCGTGACACCCAGGATGTCCACCGTTGCCAGATTGCCTTCTTCGCGTTCAACCACCTTACCGGGGATTGCCAAACACATAGGGTTACCTCTTTCCGTTTCCCGGGCCGTAACCGGATTGCCGGCGGCCCGCCGCTCCTTCGATTCGTCTCTCAATGCCCCATTGTCGCAGGTTCGCCCAAGGAAGTCGGCGAGGTTTCGAGAGGCGCCCTACTCGCCCGAACGAGCGGAAGCCACCACGGCTTGGCCCAGGCTGATGCAACCGTCGTTGGGAGGCAGATCGCGGTTGATGGCGACGGTGAAACCAGCAGCGGCCAAGTCAGCCAGCGCGTGCTCCACAAGGTAGCGGTTCATGAACACGCCGCCGGCCAGCACCACGGTGCGGATGCCGTACACGGCCTGCACCAGCGACGCGGCCTGCAGCACGACCTCCGCGAACGCATGGTGAAAGCGCAGCGCGATGACCGGCACCGGCACGCCCGCCTGCATGTCGTCCAGCAGCGCGCGGAACGTGCCCGCGGCATCCAGCAGCACCACGGACGTGTCCAGCGCCGTGCTCTGGCTGGTGGCCGTGTTCTTCAGCACGCCGATGCGGTAGCGCGCAACGGAGGCGTCGTCCAGCGCTGCAGCCTCACGCGGGCCGTCGTCCGCCTCTTCGCCCAGGGCCGCCTCCAGCAGCACGGCGCCTTCGCCTTCGTAGCTGGGATGCGGGCATACGCCCAGCAGTGCGGAAGCGGCGTCGAACAGGCGTCCGACAGACGACGTCAGCGGCGTGTTCAGGCCGCGGTCGATCATCTGGCCACATATGTCGGCCTGCGGGCCCAGCTCCCGAAGCGCCTGCACCGCCGCCGGATGCTCCAGCAGATCGAACTGCCACAGCATGCCGTACGCCATGCGCAGCGGATGCTTGACGCACGCCGCGCCGCCCGGCATGGGCACGTAGCCGAAGTTCGCGAACCGTTCGAACGTGCGCAGGTTCGACAGCAGCACCTCGCCGCCCCAGATGGCGCCGTCCTCGCCGTAGCCCGTGCCGTCGAACGCGATGCCACACACCGGCCCCTCCAGGCCGTTCTCGGCCATGGCGGATACCACGTGCGCGTGGTGGTGCTGCACCTGCTGCAGCGGCGTGCCGTTCTCATCCTGCTCGCGCACGGCCCACTTCGTGGACAGGTACTCCGGGTGGCGGTCTGCCGCAAGCTGGCCCGCCTTCAGGTCGAACAGGCGCTCGTACGTGCCCTTCGCCTCCAGCCACGCATCGAATGCCGCCGCGTTCTCCAAGTCGCCGATATGCTGGCTCACAAACGCGTCCTCCTGCCGAGCGAAGCAGAACGTGCTCTTCTGCTCCGGGCCGGTGGCGAACACCACGGGACGCGCTGCATCGCCGGCGGCACGCACGGCTTGGGGCAGCGGCAGGGGCTGCGGCGCCAGGCCGCGCGCACGGCGGATGCACTGCACCACGGTCCGATCGTCCTCCGGCGCCGCCGAATCGCCTCCGGGTTGCGCTGCGCTCTCCGAGTCGCCGATGTCCAGCACGCGCATGACGGAGTCGTCGTAGCGCGCGCGGATGGCGCGGTCGTTCCCCACGAACGCATCCGCCACGTTCGCCAGCGCCTTGCGCGCCGCGGCGTCGTCCGTCTGGATGGGCTCGTCATGCAAGTTGCCGGACGTCATGACCAGCAGGCCACCGAACGCGCGCACCAGCAGATGCTGCAGGGGCGTGGCGGGCAGCATGACACCCAACTCCGGAAGGCGGTCCGCCAGCCCTGCCGCGAACTGCGCGCCAGGCAGCTTGCGCAACAGCACAATGGGACGCGCCGGCGACTTCAGCAGGCGCTCCTCCGCCGCACTCACCCGGCAGCGCCCGCGCACGCCGTCCACGTCCGCCGCCATGCAGGCGAACGCCTTGCCCTCGCGGTGCTTCCGTTCGCGCAACGCGGCAATGGCCTGCGGATTCTCGGCATCGCACACCAGATGGAATCCGCCCAGGCCCTTCACGGCAAGGATGCGGCCGTCGCGCAGCCACTGCGCGGCGCGGGCGATGATGGCGTCGGATTGCTCGCGTGTCAGGCCCCACTCCACGTCGTCGAAACCGGAAACGCTCCAGTTGATATGCGGGCCGCACGAAAAGCATGCATCCGGCTGTGCGTGGAAACGGCGGTCCGCCGGGTCGGCATATTCGCGCGCACAGTCATCGCACATGGCGAACGGCGCCATGGACGTGCGCGGGCGGTCGTAGGGCAGCCCATCGATGATCGTGAAGCGCGGACCGCAGTTCGTGCAGTTGATGAACGGGTAATGGTAGCGGCGGTTCTCCGGGTCGAACAGCTCGCGGACGCAATCGTCGCACGTGGCCAGATCGGGCGAGACCAGTGTGGTCTCGCCCGCCTCGGCGTCGTCCGATGTCACGATGCGGAAGTCGTCGAACGGCTCCAGCGGCACCTCCGTGAGCTTGATGCTCTCCACCTTCGCGGCGGCGGGCGCATGGTCGTGGATCTCCATCACGAATTCGTCCAGCAGGTTCTCTTCGCCTTCCGCATGGATCTTCACGCCGTCCGCGGCGTTCAGCACCCAGCCAGTGATCAGGTAGCGGCGCGCCAGGCGGTACACGAACGGGCGGAAACCCACGCCTTGGACGATGCCGTTTACTTCGATGAGCAATGCAGAGCGCATACGACCTCCCCTTCAGTGGAGATGACAGTGTCGGGAACCGAACGGCCTCCGCAAGAACTGATAGGCCATGCTACGAGAAACCGGCCGCTCTCGCAGCCGGTTTCGCCCATTCGGTTTGTGGTAAGCAGCCGCACAGCGGATGCTAGAGCTGCAGCGCCTTCTTCAGGCTGGAAACGCGGCGACGCGACACGGGGATCTTGTCATCCGTGCCGTCCAGCGTCAACAGCAGCGTGCCGCCAGGAACGGATTCCACTTCCTTGACGTGCTCCAGATTCACCAGATAGCCGCGATGCACGCGGAAGAACCCGTGGCCGTCCAGGCGCTTCTCCAGCTGGGCCAAGCTGACCGTGGAGAAGTAGCGATCCGTGTCCGTCTGCAGGTATGCGTAGTCGTCGCGCGCCATGATATAGCGGATGGAATCGATGTTGATCAGGATCTTCTTGCCCGCCTTTTCCACCGGGATGCGCTCGGCACGCTGAGCGCGGTTGTGCAGCGCAATATGCTCGCGGACGCGTGCCACGGCCTGGGCCAGGCTGTCCTTCTCCACCGGCTTGATAAGGTAGTCGATGGCGTGCACTTTGAATGCATCCAGCGCGAATTCGCTGTATGCCGTGACGAAGACAACGGCGGGCGGATACTTCAGGTGCTGCAGGGCCTCTGCCAGCTGCATGCCCGTGGCCTCCGGCATGTTCACATCCAGGAACATGACGTCGCACGGGTATTCCTTCAGCTTCTCAACCGCTTCGCGAACACTTGCTGCTTCGGACACGACCTCGGTCTGTCCCAGTTCGTCGAGGAGGTACTTGAGCTCCGAACGGGCGGGAGCCTCGTCGTCGACGATCATTGCTTTTGGCAGCATTGACTCTCCTTGTTAAAAACTCGTATTTGAATCACATTCGATTATAACCCAACATGTCAGGAGTCGCGTATTATTCACGTTCCTTCGAAGCAGCGTCTTTCAGGAATAGCGTCACCACCGTCCCCTTGCCCAGCGTGCTTTCGAAATCCATGGAGCTGTCCGGACCGAAATACCCGGTCACACGCTCTTTGATATTGCGGATGGCAATGCCCAATCCGGTGTCGGACTTCGCATGCATGATGTTGCGGCGCACTTCCTCGCTCATGCCAACGCCGTTGTCGCTCACGACGATGTAAAGGTCGTCGCCCTCCAGGTGCGCCTGCACCTTCACAGTCAGCTTGCGGTCGGCAGGGCGCGCATGCTGCACAGAATTCTCTACGATAGGTTGGACCATGAACGCAGGGATGAGGATGTCCTCCGCCTCTTCCGGAATGTCCACGTCAAGCTCCAGCATGTCCTCACCGAAGCGTGCCAGCTCGAATGTGAAGTAGCGCTGCGTCTGCTCCACTTCCTTCGATAGCTCTATCAGGTCGCCTTCGTTCTCCAGCGTCTTGCGATAGAACGTGGCGAACTCGCGCAGCAGCACGCGGGCCTTGTCGGGGTCCATGCGGATGAACGCCGCGATGGTGTTCAGCGTGTTGAACAGGAAGTGCGGGTTGATCTGCGTCTGCAGGGCGCGCAGTTCCATGGACGTGGCCAGCTTGCGCTGCTGCTCCATAGCAGCGGCGGCAATCTGCGTGGACAGGATACTGGCGAAGCCCTCTGCGATGGATTTCTCCGTGTCGTTGATGAAGTGGGGGTGCGCGTAATAGAACTTCAGCGTGCCCACCACCTTGTTCGACATGACAAGCGGCGAGATGATGGCGGCCTGGATGGCCTTCACCTCGTCCTTGAAGCCAATCTCCTGCGCGGACAGCATGACGCGCGTGGCGCCGTCTTCCAGCGTGTCCTTCGTGGCCAGCGTGCGGATGGGCAGGCCGCTGGGGTTGCCGTCCTCGGACACGCCCACGTATCCCAAAATGGTGGTGCGGTCCGTGATGGCCACGGCAACGCCGCGTGTGTTCGGCAGCAGCAGCTCGCAGATCCGCTGTGCGGAGTTCGCCGTCAGGCCCTCGCCCTCCATGGCCCCCAGCATCTGGTTCGCCAGCGTCAGCATGCGGCTGGTGTTCTTCGCCTTGATGCGGTCGGGCCCGGCGATGTACCAGAAGGCGCCGAACACGGAGAACGCCAGAACAGCCACACCCATGAGGATGAGGGGCACGTTGCGACGGCCCTCCAACAGGCACCACATAAGCAAGCCGGCGGCTACGACCGCGATGATGAACAGAATCACGGCTGCGGATATTTGCCATCCGTTATGTTTCCTTGCCATACGGCAGAATCCTTTCATTAGGACAACTACCGAATTATAGCGGCATTCGCCGATTTTTCGTAGCTGTTACTGTGGTCCTCCAGGCATTCCCTTGCGTTTGTTGCTTCCCCAACCGCGCAACAATGACGGTTTGCAACCATCTGTTCAGATGGAAGCCGGCAATGTGTCGCCCGCATGGCAACGGGTGGCCAAGGAGATGGCGGACCGGCGGGAGATGCCGGCTAGAATCCCGCTTCCCGCAGCGCCATGCCGATGGCCGCCACGCCCAGGATGATGCCGAACCCGAAGCGCAGATGGCGCTCGGAGACGCGCTTGATCAGCTTCGCGCCGATCACGGCCCCAGGTATAGAGCCCGCCGCAATGGCGAGTCCCAGCCAGACCACCACGTTGCCCATCACGATCTGCTCGATAGCGCCCGGAATGGACAGGATGGCAATGGCCAGTAGCGACGTGCCGGATGCATGCTTCATGGACAGGCCCAGCAGCACCACGAACAGCGGCGTCATGAGGAAGCCGCCGCCGATGCCCAC
>USAB01000023.1 GCA_900552585.1 uncultured Coriobacteriaceae bacterium | reverse complement strand
GGTACCGGGTGCGGGCTGTGACCCGCAGCGGCCCGGTCAGCTCCGGGATGGCGATCCAGTTCACCTCGTCCGCATACACGATGCGGTCGAACAGTATCTCCTCCGGGCCCACCGTGACGGTGTTTGCCTGCATGTCCTTGCCGCAGACGTACACAGGTGCCCCCATGGCAAGGCCCAACCCCTTGCGCTGGCCGATGGTGTAGCGCACGGCTCCCGTGTGCCTGCCCAGCACAGCACCACTTTCGTCCACGATGTCGCCCTCCGCGAACGGCGCGCCCGAACGACGCTCCAGGAAGCCCGCGTAGTCACCGTCGGGCACGAAGCAGATGTCCTGGCTCTCGCGCTTCGTTGCCGTCTGCAGGCCCGCCCGAGCGGCAATCCTGCGCACGTCCTCCTTCGTCATACCGCCCAGCGGCAACAGCGTATGCGCCAGCTGATGCTGCGTGAGCGAATACAGCACGTAGCTCTGGTCTTTCTTCGCATCCAGGCCCTTCAGCAGGCCGAAGCGCTGCGCACTATTGGCACCGGTACCGCCCGGCACGCCGTCCGACCATTCGCCCGGTGCCGCAATGCGCGCATAATGGCCCGTTGCGATGTAGTCGCAGCCCAGGTCAAGCGCCCGTTCCAGCAGATGGTCGAATTTCATGTAGCGGTTGCAGTCGATGCACGGGTTCGGCGTAATACCCGCCAGGTACGAGGCGGAGAAGCGGTCGATGACCTCGCGTGCGAACTCCTCCTGGTAGTTGAACACGTAATGGCGCATGCCCAGTTGGTGCGCCACCACGGCTGCCTCGTGGATGTCGTCCAGGCTGCAGCACGTCTTTGCGTTCGCCCCCACCGTGGGGTTGTCGTAGAGTTTCATGGTGGCGCCAATGCACTCGTAGCCCTGCTGTTGCAGCAGATACGCCGTGACGCTGGAATCCACGCCGCCGCTCATGGCCACCAGCACGCGGCCCTTCGCCGTCTTCGGAGCCATGGCCCCCTTCCTGCCCGCGTCCTTCATCGCGCCCTCCGTTCGCGCAGACGGGACACGATGCGCTCCAGCTCCGCCAGCGTTTCATCTATCTCCTGCTCCGTGTTGCCCGTGCCCAGCGAGAAACGGATGGCCCCGCGCGCCCATTCCCTCGGCACGCGCATGGCCTGCAGCACGTGGCTTGGCTCCACAGCGCCCGCCGAACAGGCGGAACCCGCCGACGCGCAGATGCCCGCCTGGTCCAGCAGCACCAGCAGCGTTTCGCGGTCGAGGCCCTTGAAGCACGCGCACACAATGCCCGGCGCAACGCGCTGCGGGTCGTTCGACCCCAGCACGCGCACGTCGCCCAACGCGGCAAGGCCGTCTATCAGCCGCGTGCGCAGCCCCCGCATGCGGGCGGCGTTCTGCGCGCAGCGTTCCTGCGCCTGTTGCAGCGCCACGGACATGCCCACGATGCCCGGCACGTTCAGCGTGCCGGCACGGTGCCCGCGCTCCTGTTCGCCGCCCACCAGCAGCGATGCCGGCTCCAGGCTGTCGCGCACCACCAGCGCACCGACGCCCTTCGGACCGTGGAACTTGTGCGCGGAAAGGCTGATCAGGTCCGCATCCAGCACCCGGCAGTCCAGCGGCAGCGCGCCCGCCGCCTGTACCGCATCCGTATGGAACAGGATGCCGCGTTCGCGGCACAAACGCGCCGCTTCCGCGACGGGCTGCACGCTGCCGACCTCGTTGTTCACCCACATCAAGCTGACCAGGCACGTATCCGGCCGGATGGCCGCTTCCAGGCTTTCCGCGGACACAACGCCCTCCGCATTGGGCGACACGAGCGTGACGGCGAACCCATGCGCCTGCAGCCGCTCCAGCATGCGCAGCACGGCAGGATGCTCGATGGCCGAGCTCACAATGTGGCGCTTGCCGGCCTGTGCTCCCCGCACGGCGCCGGTGAGCAGCGCCTGGTTGTCCGATTCCGTGCCACCGGACGTGAATTCCACCTGACGCGGAGCGCAATTCAGCGCCTTCGCCATGCGCGCCCGCGCCTGCGCGACGGCCCAGTTCGCCTGGCTTCCCGCCTCGTGCACGCTGTTCGGATTGCCGAACGTCTGCGTGAAATATGGCAGCATGGCATCCAGTACCGGAGGGATTGCCGAAGTGATGGGTCAGCACATCGTACATGGTGTCAGCCACAGCGGCGGGAACCGGCGTGGTGGCGGCATTATCCAGGTAAATCACCGGTTGTCTCGTCCTTTACAGCAGTGGTTTTCGCAGGCCGCACGCGCGCCTTCTGCACGCGCTCCGCAGTCTGCCCGTTCTTCGTCCTAGAAAGTATAGCGGCACGCCCGTGCAGTCGCGCGGCGCTCCATAGTAAAAAGAAGGGCCCCGAGGGACCCTTCCCGTGAAAGCGGCGCATACCGGCACGCCCCTTGTTCCCGAACGGCCGCCCGAAGGCAATCCCGCATGCCTGCCGGCGCCGCCGGCAAACAGCCCGTTCGGATGCTACTGCTTGTTGCGCTTCGTGTCCCAGTCGATGTAGCACACATGCGTCTCCAGGAATTCCTCCAGACCATGCTCGCCGTCGTCGCCGCCCAGACCGGACTGGCGCACGCCTGCATGGAAGCCCTGGAAGGCCTCGAAATGCTCGCGGTTGATGTAGGTCTCGCCGAACTTGATCTCGTTCAGCGCGCGCATTGCGGTGTCGTAGTCCGTGGTGTAGATGGACGACGTCAGGCCGTAATCGCAGTCGTTCGCCTTCTCGATGGCCTCGTCCAGCGTCTTGAAGGACGTAATGGGCAGCACCGGGCCGAAGATCTCCTCCTTCATGATGCGCATGTCATGCGTGCATCCGGAGATGACCGTGGGTTCATAGAAGAAGCCCTTGCCGTCCACGGTGGTCTTGTGGCCGCCGCATTCGATCTTGGCGCCTTCGGCAATGGCGGATTGCACCAGTTCGTCCACGTGCTCCTGCTGCGACTTGTTCACCATGGGGCCCATGTCGAAATCGCCGGCCAGCGCGGGGCCGTACGTGACGGCCTTCATCTTATCCGTGATCTTCTTCACGAACTCGTCGTACACGCCTTCCTGCACATACACGCGCTCGGCGCAGTTGCAGGCCTGGCCGGTGTTGATGATACGGCTGGGCAGGACATGCTCGACGGTGGCGTCCATGTCGCAGTCGTTCATGATGATGACAGGGGCCTTGCCGCCCAGCTCCAGCGACACCTTCGTGATGTTCTGGGCTGCGTTCGCCATGATCTTCTTGCCCACTTCCGTGGAGCCGGTCATAGAGATCATCGCCACCTTCTTGTTCGCGCACAGCGCGTCGCCCGTGACGCCGCCGGGGCCCGTGATGACGTTGATGACGCCCTTCGGCAGGCTGGATTCCGCAACCACCTTCGCGAACTCGTATGCGCCGTTCGGACAATCGGAGGACGCCTTCAGCACCACAGTGTTTCCGGTGACCAGCGCGGGCGCAACCTTGCGGCCGATCAGGAACAGCGGGAAGTTCCACGGCATGATGCCGGCGCAGACGCCCAGAGGCATCTTGTACATGAGGATGTTCTCGTTCGGGCGGTCGGACGTGATGATCTCGCCCTTGATGTGGCGGGCCTGCGCGGCGAAGTACTGGATATAGCCAGGCAGCCAGCCGGCCTCGTCCATGGACTGGGCAAGCGGCTTGCCCATTTCCTCGGAGTTCGTGCGGGCGAACAGCTCCTGCTTCTCCTGGATCTTGTGCGCGATCTCCATCAGGTAGTTGGCGCGCTCGATGGCCGGCACCTTCTCCCAGGACTTCTGGGCTTCATACGCCGCATCAACAGCGGCATCGACATCTTCCTGCGTTGCCATGGGGAATTCGGAGATGACTTCCTCGGTGGCAGGGTTGATGTTCTGCCTCATCTCGCGGCCCGCGTTATCGAGGAACTCGCCGTTGATGAAGAGTTGGGTTTGCTTCATGGATATCCTCCTAAACTCGGTACAGAACGCACCCACCTGTCCGTGCGGAAAACGCACAGGGCAGATGATGCCCGCTTTTCGAACGCTGCCCGAATCATCAAAGGGCACCGCCCCTTCAAAACGTAACTATAACGATACCATTTCGGGGAATCGCTTTCATGGTTAAAGGCGAAGTGTTATCCGTTTTCAACGGGCGGATAACGATGTAATGACATAGTCCGAACATACGGCGCGGAAGGCGATTGCAAGGGAAAAGGTGCGGCGCGCCAACCGGGCGCACGCAGCCAAGCGGCAGTCAAGCAGCGACGGACGGCGGAAGCAGTGCCGCATGCAGGGGCGCGGACGGCAGGCGGCCGGCGAATTCGCGCCGTGCGTTGCAACCGCAACAGACCGAGGCGCGGCGTATGCGTTACGGTAGTGCGCAGCAAGGAGGACGCCGCGCAGGCGGCAACGATATTCGAAAGGGCGCCCATGGGACGCAATGAAAAGCAGCAGCAGGCGAAACGGGTGCGCGACATGCGCACGGTGTCGCAGATGATTGCGCTGTATTGCGCCGGGAACCACGACCGCGCCGCGCGCACGGAGACTGCGTTCTGCGGCAAGCCCGTGTGCCCCGCATGCGCGCAGCTGGATGCCTACGCCCACCTGCGCACGGAGAAATGCCCGTTCATGGAGACGAAGGTGTCGTGCGACCGCTGCAACGTGCATTGCTACACGCCCCAGCAGCTGGAGCAAATCCGCACGGTGATGCGCTACTCCGGCCCGCGCCTGATGCTCTACCACCCCGTTGCGGCCATCCGGCATCTTGCCGGCATATAGTAAGCGGACGGACGCTCATGGAGCGCCCGCCCGCTGTGAAATACCGTTACGAATCCTGTTGCGAAAAGCCTGCCGTGGGAAGCCTAGTCCGGCAGCTCGAAGCTGGATTCCGGCTTCGGCTTCGGCTTCGCCGTGCGCACGGAGATTTCCTTCTTCACGCTGACGCGTCCGTTCTTCGGCACGGATTCCGTCACGAATGCGCTGCCGCCGATGACGGAGCCTTCGCCAATGACCGTCTCGCCACCCAGCACGCTGGCGTTCGAATAGATGGTCACGTTGTCCTCGATGGTGGGATGGCGCTTCACGCCGCGCAGCGCCTGACCCTTGCGCGTGGACAGCGCGCCCAGCGTGACGCCCTGATACAGCTTCACATGGTTGCCGATCTTCGTGGTCTCGCCGATAACAATGCCCGTTCCGTGGTCCATGAAGAAGTATTCGCCAATATCGGCGCCGGGGTTGATGTCGATTCCCGTGCCGCTATGCGCGTATTCCGACATGATGCGCGGAATCATGGGCACGTCCATGACGTACAGCTCGTGCGCGATGCGGTACACGGACACGGCAAAGAACCCGGGATACGAGAAGATGATGTCTTCCTTGCTGAGCGCCGCCGGGTCGCCGTCGAATGCCGCCTGCACGTCCTTCAGCAGCAGTTCCTGGATGTGCGGCAGCTTCTCCAGGAACGCCACGCAGATGGTATCGGCCTGGCGGGCAATCTCCTCCTCCGACAGCATATCCTTGTGGCGGAACGTCAGCGCGGCCATCAACTGCTGGTGCAGCGCGACATCGATATGCCCCAGCATGTCGCCGATGAAGTACTCCGGGCGCGTGCCGTTCGGAACCTCCTGGCCGAAATAGCCGGGAAACATCAGCCGGCGGATATCCTGCAGGATCTCGATAACCGCCTTGCGGCTGGGGAAGCACTCGTCGGGATTCGTGAAGAATATCTCCTCGGCCTGGTAGTTGCCGCCGATCTCCTTCACCACACGGTCAAGATAGTCCTTATACATACTGTCTCCTTGCGCTCTACCGCCTGGAAAGGATGGTATGATGCGGGAAGCGATGCGAAGCGCCGCCCTGCACCGTTCCCTGAGCATCAGACGGTGCTACGTTTTGGCTAAATCCTAGTAAATTAATATGTTTTGTCAAGCAGATAGCCGCGCGCAACATGCGACCGGCACACGCCCCCGCTGAAGCAGCATGTAGCATTCGTCCTGTTCACGCTATGGGTTCACCACCGAATCCGCCATCGGTCAACCCGATATCGGCAATCCCCGTGCACCGGTTCGCATGCGTCATACTGTCCACAGACGCCTTTGCGGGACGAACCAAACACCGTCCCAAGCGTCGTTTCCGGGCACCGTTTGGAAGGAACCGCCCATGAACGAACATCAACAGCAGAAATACCAAGCCTTGTTGGATGCGCTGCGCGCATATGGAAGCGTGGGCGTCGCGTTCTCGGGCGGTGTGGATTCCACCTTGCTGCTGTACGCTGCGCACCGGGCCCTGGGCAACGGCGCCGTGGCACTGACGGCCGTGTCCCCCACGTTCCCGGAGCGCGAGCGCAACGAGGCAGCCGCGTTCTGCACGGACCGCGGCATACGCCAGATCACGTTCGCGTCGAACGAGCTGGACCTGCCGGAGTTCCGCCACAACCCCGAGAACCGCTGCTACCTGTGCAAGTCGAACCTGATGGGAAAAGCGCTGAGCATTGCGCGCGACGAGGGCCTGGATGCGCTGGTGGAAGGCTCGAACGTGGACGACCTGTCCGACTACCGGCCGGGCGCGCAGGCCATTGCGGAGCTGCACATTGCCAGCCCGCTGCGCGAGGCGGGCCTGACGAAGCAGGATATCCGCGACATCTCCCATGAGCTGGGGCTTCCCACGTGGGACAAGCCGTCGTTTGCCTGCCTGTCGTCGCGCTTCGCATATGGCGACCTCATCGACACGGCCACACTTGCCATGATCGATGCCGCCGAGCAGCTCATCATGGACCGCGGGTTCCCGCAGGTCCGCGTGCGCGTACATTCTCTGGGCCGCGACCGCGACCTGGCGCGCATCGAGATTCTGCCCGCAGACTTCGCGCGCTTCTTCACGGGCGAGAACGCTGCCGAAACGGAAGCCGCGCTGCGCGATTTGGGCTTCCTGTACGTGACGTTCGACCTGGGCGGATACCAGACGGGAAAGATGAACCGCACGCTGTCGGACGAGACGCGCGCACAGGCGGGCGGCGCAGCGCGCTAGCGGGCAGGCAAGGCAGCGGCGTGGTACCCCCCTGCCGCCTGCCCGCTGCGCCCTACTGCGCGATGAGTGCCAACCGGCGCGCCATCTCCCGCACCGTGCTGCGCGGGCAGGCGATGTTCAGGCGCACGAATCCTTCTCCCTCTTCGCCGAACATACTGCCGAAGTCCACCCACAGCTTCGCCTTCCGCTCCACGGCCTGCTGCAGCTGCTCATCCGTTAGGCCCAGCGCCCGGCAATCGACCCACACAAGGTACGTGCTCTGCGGCTCCACGACGCGCAGCTGCGGCGCATGCCGCGCCAGGTACGCGCCAAGCTCCGCATGGTTGCCCTCCAAATAGTCTTTCAGCTGTGCCAGCCAGTCCGCCCCATGCTCGTAGCACGCCTGCGCCGCCGTCAATCCCAACGTATTCGCAGACGATAGTCCCAACGCCCGATACGCTTCCTTGTAGCGGTGCCGCAGGTCCGCATTCGGGATGAATATGTTCGACACCTGCAGGCCCGCCAGGTTGAACGTCTTGCTGGGCGCCGTGCACACGATGCAGTTGTCCGCGAACCGCGGGTCGAGCGACGCGAACGCCGTGTGAGCGAAGCCGGGACGCGCGAAATCCGCGTGGATCTCGTCGGACGCCACCAGTACGCCGTGATCCAGGCAAATCTGCCCCAGGCGGCACAGTTCTTCGGCCGTCCACACGCGGCCAACCGGGTTATGCGGGTTGCATAGCAGGAACATCTTCGGTTTTTCGCGCTCCACCACCTGCTCGAACGCCTTGAAATCGATGCGGTAGCCGTCATCTTCGTACACCAGCGGTGCCTGGACCAGACGTCTGTCGCCCGCCTCCTGGATGATGGATTTGAACGGATAGTACACGGGCGGCTGGATGAGCACGGCGTCGCCGGGCTGCGTGAATGTGCGCACGGCCAGCGACAGCGCGAACACCACGCCCGGCGTGGTCACGAGCCATGGGCGCTCAACCTGCCAGCCGTAGCGGTCCGCAAACCAATTGCGCACGGCCTCGAAATAGCCGTCCGGCAGCAGGCCGTATCCGAATATCCCCTGGTCCGCGCGCTGTTTGACGGCATCTATAGCCGGCTGCGGCATGCGAAAGTCCATGTCCGCCACCCAAACGGGCAGCAAGTCGTCCGGCTTGCCCATCAGCGGGCCGGCATCGTACTTCATGCTGGCCGTATGGCGGCGGTCTATCACTTCGTCGAAATCGTATTTCATGTGTGCTCCTTCGCGTCTGTTCGCACCGATTGTAGCGAACGTGCGCGAAATCCGCGTCCCGAATGTGCGGCGGCAGCGCCCTCCGCCCGAGCGCGACGGCAATCCGACGTGCGCGAACATGCCGTTACCGCTTGCAGCGATATGCCGGTATCAGATATTCGCATGATATTCCTAGTAAGTTGGTAGGTTACTATGTAGAGCTGAAAAAGAAATGTTGCCCGATGACACGGTAAGGAGGCAGCGCATGCAGCTGCAGCATTTGGAATACGCGTTGAAGGTGGAGGAATGCGGATCCATCAGCACCGCCGCAGCAGAGCTGTACCTTTCGCAGCCCCGCCTGTCCGAAATCATCCGCAACCTTGAATCCGAGCTGGGCATCCGCATATTCAACCGCTCGCCGCGCGGCGTGTCCGTGACGCCGGACGGCGCGGAGTTCCTGGGCTACGCGCGCCAGATCACGGACCAGGCGGCGCTGCTGGAGCGGCGCTACCACGGAAGCTCGTCGGAGCATCGCGAGCGTCTTTCCATCACGCTGCAGCATTACGCGTTCGCCACGCAGCGCTTCATCACGCTGCTGGAGGGCCTGGCCGACCAGTCGTTCGACCTGGCGCTGAAGGAAACGCGGACGGGCGAGGTCATCTCGGACGTGCATACGGGCAAAAGCGATTTGGGCATCCTGTACTTGAGCGACTCGAACAAGCACGTGCTGGGCAACACGCTGGCTGCAGCGAACCTGCACTTCACGCCGCTGTTCGACACGGCGGCGCACGTGGTGCTGCGCAAGGGTCACCCGCTTGCAGATCAGAACGCCATCGAGCTTTCCGACCTGGAGCAGTATACGCGCCTGGCATTCGATCAGGACGAGGGGAACTCGTTTTTCTTCTTCGAAGAGCCGTATGCCGAGCAGCTGGCTCGACAGCGTGTAACCGTATCCGACCGCTCCACGCTCACGGAGCTGCTGCTTGCCACGAACGGCTACAACATTGCCACCGGCGTGCTGGTCAGCGACCTGCAGAGCGACCTGGTCAGCATCCCCATCAAGAACGGCGAAACGATGCAGGTGGGCTACCTGACGCGCAAGGACGGCCTGCTGAGCGAACTGGCGCTGCGCTACATCGGCCTGCTGAAGGGATATTCACGGCAATAACGCGATAAGCGGGCGCCCGCGGCGGGCATGCGCATGGCATGCGAGCATCGGGCATCGTTCGCGCTTGCCACCCGCCTTATGCGCCGCGCGGGACGTTACTCGTGCCGTTGCGCGGCGCGCATTCCGGGCAGAACACCTGGCCGTTCCCCACGCCGTCGGCTGCCGGTACATGCGCCATGAGCGAGCGGTGGAACCAGCGACGACAATCCGAGCACCACCGGTATTGGAAGTCGCGCTTGTTCGGCGACGTAAACCACCTGTAGATGAAATCCGCCATCTTCGCCTCGTCCACCAGCTGTGCGCCGTCCGACTTCCGTACCAGTGCCGGGTCCAGCGGGAACAACTGGTAGATCAGCCGTTCAGATATGCACAGGTCAACAGCCGCCTTGCGCACGCTGCGGCGGTTCGGTGCCTGCGCCTCGTTGCGCCGTATCTCGTCGAATTCCGCGCTGCCGGGCCACATCACCGCCCAGTCGCCGAACATGAACAGCACCTTGCCGTCGCGTTTGTCCGTATGCCAGTGGCCGCAATACCACTGCTTGTAGTCCAGACGGTCCTCTACGGCATCCAGCCACAGCTCTGTGCTGATGTCCACATTCGCCTGATTGATATCGGGCGACATCATCTCCGTGGGACGGTGCTTGTAGGGGCACGTATGCGTCAGCATGACGTCCACCTTCCAGTCCAAGCTGTCAAGCCGCGTCTCCACCTTCGCCTTCACGGCGTCATCCGGCTGCTCGTCGGGATACCAGATCATGTGCTCGCGCTTGCGCCGCGGCGCATCGATGCTGTAGGCGCCGCCGCACACCAGCGCCTTCGTGCCATCGAAGTCGTATACCTCGCCGTCTTCCGCAAAGCGGATGTTCGGGTAGTCGTCCTCCACGTACGTGACACCGCCGTGCCAGATTTCGCGACGATAGCAATCTAGGCGATACGGGCGCATGTCGTGATTGCCTTGCAGGCAGAACACCGTGCATGCAAGCGGCGCAAGCATATCGCGGATGCCCTGGTCGTGATCCGTATCCCGTCCCTCGTAGTTGATGCTTGCGTCGCCCAGCACGATGATCGTGTCGTTCGCCGTCAGGTTGTTCGCCCGGGCGAACCGGACAACGCGCTCGAAACTGCCGTGGGTATCCCCCGTCAGATACGTGGTCACAGGTCGTGCTCCTTCCAAGCCGCCGCACGGAGCGGGAGGCTGGCTGCGCCGCCCCGCCGTCCGTTTCGTTCAAGATTCCCTATTCTAGTGGAACAGTGCGAACGGCATATCCGCCTGATGGAATTTCACGCACCCGTTCCCGATCCCTTTCGCAATTCTTGCTGAAAAGGTACGCGTGCGCGACAATATGCCCTAACGAAACGTTGGAAGGACACCCATGCCCGAACCGAAATTCAACCTGGTCGTCGATTCAAGCTGCGACCTGTATCCGCAGGACATAGACGAGCCCGGCATCACGCTGCTGTCTCTGACGTACAACGACGGCGTCACGGACCGCAAGGACGACCTGTTCCAAAGCATGAGCGCGCACGATTTCTACGAGTCCATGCGCCATGGCGTGACGTACACCACCTCTATGGTGAACCAGGAAACGGCCCGCAAGGCCTTCGAGAAGCTGGCCGAACAGGGAACGCCCACGCTGTCCGTAAGCTTTTCCAGCGGCATCTCGGGCACGTACGAGTCGTGTGCGAACGCCGCCCGCGCCGTTCGACAGGAACACCCGGAGTTCGAGCTATACACCGTGGATGCGCTCGTGGGATGCACGCCGCTCGGCGTGCTGATCAAGGCGCTGCTGAAGATTCGCCGCGAAGGCGCCACGGCGAAGGAGGCCTACGACTGGATCGAGTCCGCGAAATGGCGCGTGCAGACGCTGTTCATGGTCGAGGACCTGGAGGCGCTGCCCCGCGGGGGGCGGCTTCCGGCATCCGTGGCCGTTGCCGGCACGAAACTGGATGTGAAGCCCATGCTGTCGTTCGACCTGGAAGGCAAGCTGACCGTGGTAGGCATTGCGCGCGGCCGCAAGAAGGGCCTCCGCCAGCTGGCGGAGTTCTACCTGAAGAACCGCGACCCTGGCCCCATGGGCAGTTGGGCGCTCGTGGGCAATGCGGACTGCCCGGAAGACGTGGAGCGCATAGAGAAGCTGATACGCAAGGATCCTGCCGGCAAGGACTCGCAGATCATCCCCGAGAACATCGGCGCCGTCATCGGATCTCACGTGGGACCGGGCATGATTTCGTGCTGTTTCTTCGGGCCGGACCGCCGCGAGACGCGCACGTTCGCCCAGCGCGTTGCCGGCGTACTGAAGCGCTAGACTGGCAGTTACCGGGCGATACCCGCAACACCCCGCCCCGCCGCAGCCGGTATACGCCCTGCGCCTTTAGTTTTTTTCGCGAAGGGCCGCCGACGCACTGCCGAGCAGATATGATGTAAGTCAGCACAAACAATTGCGGTGCGCCGCCGTTGGCCGCGAAAGCGGACGGCCGATACCGCGTATGATAGGAAAGAGACGCATATGTACGACGATTTACCCGTTCCCGAGCGCAACGAAGCATGCTGGTGCGGCAGCGGCCGCAAGTACAAGAAATGCCACTGGCACAACGACCAGATCATGGAGGAAATGTACGACCAGGGCTACGAAATGCCCACGCGCGACCTGCTGAAGTCCGCGAAGGACATCGAAGGCATCAAGGCCAGCGCCGCCATCAACATCGGCGTGCTGGACTACGTGTCCGAGCATATCGGCCCCGGCATCACTACAGAGCAGATCGACAAATGGGTGTACGACTACACCGTGGAACACGGGGGCATTCCCGCCGATCTTAACTACGAGGGCTTCCCGAAAAGCGTCTGCACCTCTATCAACGACGTGGTGTGCCATGGCATCCCCAGCGAAGACGATGTGCTGAAAGAAGGCGACATCGTGAACGTGGACTGCTCCACCATCCTGGACGGGTACTTCTCCGACAGCTCGCGCATGTTCTGCATTGGGAGGGTCTCCAAAGAGCGCCAGCGCCTGGTGGACGTGACGCGCGAGGCGATGCTCGCCGGCTTGGCGCAGGTGAAGCCCTGGGCGCAGCTGGGCAACGTCGGCGCTGCCGTGAAGGCCTACGCCGAGAAGAACGGTTTTACGGTGGTGCGCGAGTTCGGCGGCCACGGCTGCGGCAAGGAGTTCCATGAGGACCCGTTCGTGAGCCATGTCAGCGAGCCCGAAACGGGAATGGTGCTGGTCCCGGGCATGACGTTCACCATCGAGCCCATGATCAACGCCGGCAAGCAGGAAATCGACCTGTCCGACCCGAACGGGTGGACCGTCCGCACCGCCGACGGCTCCGATACCGCCCAATGGGAGATCCAGGTGCTCGTAACGGAAGACGGCTACGAGATCCTATCGCACTGACGCTGTCGCTGTATTCGACCGCATCCGCCGATGCGCCGACCAGGAAGGAAGCTTGCTATGGAAACGATACCGGTCCGCATTCGCGCGCTGCTTCCCGACAGCCTGAGCCGGCGCATCGTGGACGAGTGCACCCGTGCGCAGGCGGCCTTCGGCTTTGACGACAGCCTGCTGCGCGTTCCCCTGCCCATTACCTTGAAGGAGCCGTATCGAATCGACGATTACGACTTCTCGCTGCGCGCACTGCGTGACTTCTTCGCCGGACACGGCGGATTCGCCGCCATGACCGGAAAGCTTACGGTCCTTGACGGCATGCTATGGCTTGAGGTGTCGCCCGAGCCGTCGCTTTCCCGGGTGCACCGCAATATCGACACCATCCTACATTCGCGCTTCGACGTACCCGAAGCCGCCTACGACCGTGATTTCCGCCCGCACATCACGCTGTTCCGGAACGAAGACGAGGAGAGCCTGCGGACGGTTGCCCGCCGCCTGGAAGGGCGCTTCGATCGCGAGCTATTCGGCGTGGAACGCATTCTGGTGGAAAGCCCGGATCGGCCGGACGCAGTAATCGAGCTGGCATAGGGCGCCGCACAAGTACGCGAACCGGCAGCGTTTCACGCGTTAAGCGTACTTCGCATACATGGCGCGCGCTGTTGCCGGTTCGGAAATACCCAGGCGGTAGTACACACCCACCTGCACGGAGCCGCTGCAGCTATAGAAGTTCACCAGCGACTTGCCCTTCAGCTTCGATGCCTGCGCCTTCGTCATCAGGCCCCATTTCACATAGTACTGGTAGTCTTTCTTCGTGATGCTGTATACCTTCTGGCCGCCGCCTACCTGGGCTTTCAACGTGGATGTTTTCTTGTAGCCAGAACGCACGGCGTACACGGCGTTGATGATCTTCTTTTCGGAGAGCTTCGCAGAATAGCCGCCCAGGTTGGAGAACGCCTTCTTGAAAATCTTGTATGCACCGTACGAGCCATGCTGCACGGCGGCGGAGAATAGCACGTTGCGCAATGCGGTGGAATAGCGGCTCATCTTGAACCCCTTCACATTGCCCTGCAGGTAGTTCACGGCAGGCGTGTAGCTGAGCTGCTTCACGAACAGGTACTGCTGGCGGAAGAAGCCCGAGCGGTACTTCGATGCCAGCGATCTCCATTCCTTATCGAACCTCTTTCCGCAGGTGCCGGCATCGTCGCTCTTGCTGCTATTCTTCTTGTTCGCATCTTTCTTGTAGGCCGCAAGCAGCTTTACGCCGTACGCCTTCACCGTCTTGTCGCTTTTCGCCTTCATCCATACGGCGAAGGAATGCGCGTTTTCAGGCGTCATCTGCCAGGCCCCGTATGCCGCCCCAGGCACAACGCACGACGGGTCGCTCCCCGATTCGTACTGCGCACTGATGCGGCCATACGGGTCGACGCTTTTCGCCTGCGCCAGACCGGGCGCAGCACAGGAAAGGACAAGGGCCGCGAAGAGCGCCAGACAAGCGGCGGCGCATATGCTCTGGAGGTGACGGGATGGAGATGGAAGACGATCGGCGGATTCGAAAGCGGTTCTCAAGGAATCAACCTCCCGGATCGGTTGGAATCTTCTAAACATTCTATCAAATATGGCTGATAGGGTGCCAACGGCCCGGCCGGCGGAGGCATTCCGAAGCGCCTGCGGAAGGACAGCCGCCATTGTTGCAACACCCCTCCCCCGCCCGACCGCTGCGCTCCCGAATGGCGCAGGCAAGGTAGCCCAAGGCGGCATGTCCGCGCATTGCCATTCGCATAATGCCAGGTGGGAGGCCATGGCCGGAGAGTCGACCCCGAAATGCTTGCCTCCCTGCGGGCACATGGATAACGTGTGCTGCGGCGAGATATCCGGATACGCCGACATAAACCAGGGAGAGACGAACAGAGGAAGACCAATGGAAGGCAAGAAGAACTTCGGAAAGTACTTGAAAGACAAGCGCACGTCACTCGGCCTGTCCCAGCGCGAGCTAGGCGTCGAGCTGGGCGTGACGGTATCCGCGGTCAGCAAGTGGGAACGGGGCGTTTCGTATCCGGACATCACGATGATCGAGCCCATCTGCCGCGCGATAGGCGTCAGCGAGCACGAGCTCATCACGGCAAGCGACGACTGGCGGCAGCGTCAGATTGAACGCGACGCCACCGCCCACCGTCGCGGGCGGCGCGCCTGGCTTCTGGGCGTGGCGGCGCTGTATGCAGCAATCTGCGTCGGATACCTTATCGCCGACATACAGTCGGGAAGCTTTCCCGCCCAGACGGGCGTGGCCGCAACGGCCTGCCTGTTGTGCCTGTCATTCACCCATGTGCCGGTGGTCGCCGAACGGGGACGGAAGGGCATGGCCTGCCTTGCCGCCTCATGGGCCGCGCTGCAGCTGCTGATGTTGTCCTGCTGCCTGCGCGACGGGTCGGACCAATTCCCCGTGATGCTCGCGGGCACGACGCTCGCCTATTGGGCGATGCTGGCACCATCGTGCCTTATCTGGTTCGCACGCCGCTTCCCCGACGGCTTCCCGGCTCGCAACCGCGGCCTTGCCTACCTGGCCGGCGCCACCGTACTGCTGTTTCTGACCGTGACCGTCTGCTGCCTGCACGATGGAACGGCCCCGGACTCCCTGGCCCTGAGCCTGACGGTGGCGGCCACGATGCTGCTGCCCATATGGGGCATCTTCCTGGTGCTGAGGTACCTTCCCGCCCCGCTTCCCTACCGTGCCGCCGGGGCCTTCGCCGTGTTCGGCGCATGGATATTCGCTGCCGACGGCCTGATCGGCTTCGCCCTGAACGGGGTATTCAGGTTGCATGGGGGCATGGACCTGTCCAACTGGGCGGATGTTGCGGTGCGCAACGACAACATCGCATGGATCTGCCTGATCGCCTGCCTTGCGATCGCCGGTGCGCTGTGCATCGCCGGCACACTGTCCCGCAAGGGCAGCAACCGGTAGCCCAACCGCCCGCGCGACCCGTTGCAAGGCTCCCGCTGCCGAATGCAAAGCGGCCCCGGCACGTCCGCCGGGGCCGCTTGCTGCATAGGGAAAGACCCGTTGCCCGCGATCAGCGCCTATGCACGATGTCGAAGACCTCGTCGTCCAGCCATTCGATGGCATCGCGGATCACGCGATCCTTCTTGAACTCGTTGAATATCTCATGGAACAGGCCGGCATACACGCGCAGCGACTTGTCCTTCGAACCGATCTCGCGGTACATGTCCAGGCTGTCCAGCGGGCTGACCAGGCCGTCGTCGGCACCGTGCATCAGCATAACCGGATCGGTGAACTGCCGCGCGTTCTGCTTCATCCATTTCTGCCCGGAAACCACGGAGCGCACCAGCGCCACGGAGAACGACTTGCGCACCAGGGGATCTTCCATATAGGCCTGACCCACGCCCGGGTCGCTGCAGACACCGTCGCCCAGCTCGTTCGGCACGTACGTGTCGTCGGGCAACTCGTCCGGCACCTTCCCCAGGCCGCCGTTGTCGCGCGTCCACGCACCGGACAGCACGTAGCCCGCCATCTTGCCGGGGAGCATGGTGCCGTATTCGGCCGCCGCATAGCCTCCCATGGAATGGCCCAGCATGAACACGGGCTTTCCCGCCATCTCCTCAAGCGCCAGGTTCGCGAACTGGTCGATATCCTTCGCAATCTGCTCGCGGTCATCGTACCAGGTGTCCTTGCCTCCGCTGCGACCGTGACCGCGATGGTCGAAGCGATACACCGTGTAACCGGCGGTGTTCAAACGCGCCGTAAGATAATCGTAGCGTCCGTAATGCTCGCACAGGCCGTGGACGATGACCACAGCCGCCTTGGCACGCGTGGGCGCATCCACGCGGCCCTGAAGCTCGATGCCGTCGTACGACATCTTGACGATTTCCTGCTGCATAGTACCGACCTCCATTGTTCGCCGACTTGACACCGCGCCCGCATACGGGCGTTTCACCTGGTATCCATTGTACTCTTGCGCCGCAGCGGCAGACTGCCGGCGCGCACCCGTTCTCATACGGGGCATTCGCGCTAAAATGGACGCGAGATAACGGCGCACGGCAGCGGCACGCACCCCCCGGCACACGGGGACAGCTGCCGCGGCCGCGCAGAGCAAGGAGCAAAACATGACCCGATTGGACCCGAAAGTAAACCCCGAGCATATGGAAGCCGTGCGCGGACTGTGCAACGACACGCCGTACCTGAAGCTGCTGGGCATGGACATGACGAAGCTGGAGCCTGGCTATTGCCGCATTGACCTGGACGTAGACCGCAAGCACTACAACCCGTTCGGCGGCTTCTGCGGAGGTGCGTATGCATCGCTGATGGACATCGCAGCGTACTGGTGCCTGTACGGCAACCTGGATACCGACGACGGCGCCACCACGCTGGACCTGCAGTCGAACTACCTGCGCGCCGTGACGGACGGGCACCTGGTCTGTGAAGGCTACGTGACGAAGATCGGTCGCAGCATCTGCCTGTGCAAGGCGGAGATCCACGACGAAAAGGGCCGCTTGGTGGCGAACAGCACATCGAAGATGTTCCTGGCGCCCGGCATCCAGCCCATCAGCCAGTGCGTCGACGCTATAGCCCCCGGAACGGAACTGCCGCCGAAATTCCTGGACTAGCAAAGGAGGCCCCATGGCACGCGAGAGCGACACCCCCGCCCTGGATGACGCGCAGCTTCTGCTGCTGGACACGATTATCTACAGCCTAGACAGGGAAGCGCCCGCGGAAACGGGCGTATCCGTGGCGTGCCTGATAACGGATATCGACACCGGCATCAAGGAGCGCATGGCGCAGCGCGGCTGCACCATGGACAACCTGCTTGCAGAGCAGATGAGCTACGCGAACTGGTTCGCCGTGGTAGATGCCGTCCGCCGCGACCCGGTGCTGTGTGCACTCCGGCTAGATGCCTACTGCATGGACGAGCGCGGCGCGAAGATGGCCTGCTTCGCGGATGCCGCGCACCGCGCCTATGCCATCTTCGCCGGCACCGGCGCCGGCGAATGGGACGACAACTGCATTGCTGGCTACATGGCCGACACGGAGCAGCAGCTGCGCGCCCTGGACTGGTTCGAGAAGGACGTGGCCACAAAGCACTATTCCCACGTGGTGGCAAGCGGGCATTCGAAGGGCGGCAACAAGGCTATGTACCTGTCCGTGCACGCCGGTGACGCGCTGGACGAGGCCGTGAGCTTCGACGGGCAGGGTTTCTCGCGCGAGTTTCTGGCCGCGTATGCCGACGACATCGCGCGCAATGCCGGCAAGATTCGCGCGTATGCGCTGGATAACGACTTCGTGAACGGCCTGCTGAACCCTATCTCGCTGCCCGAGAACCGCATCTACCTTGCCGGCGAGACCTACGATGAGCCGTTCGCCTACCACGCGCCGTTTGCCCTGCTGCACCGCCCGGAACCGCCATCGCATCGGCTGGTACTGCGCGATGCCGGCCCGCAAGGCGAGCTGGGCAGAAGCGCCGTCGACCTGACGGAGTACCTGCAGACCGTGCCCGGCGAGGCCGACCTGCACCGCATCTGCAACTTCCTGGGGCCCGCGCTAGAGGTCATGACGCGCTCCAGCCTGACGGATGCCGAACGGCGCGCCCGCATGGTGAAGCTGTCGAAGAACGAGGACATGGGGCTGACCATCGACTACCTGTCCGACTTCTTCCAGCGCCAGGGGAAGAACGTCACGACGCGCGACATTGTGACGTACCTGTTCTCGGGCAAGCCCGCGAGGGGCCTGGACAAGGACGACCTGACGGCAAAGGCCGAAGAGACGCTGCCGGACAAGCTGCAGGGCCTGCTGGGGAACGTGCCGCAGGACCCCACGCCCATCGCCGACCGGCTCCGCGATTTTCTAACGAAGGGCAAGGAGGCCTACGACCAGGCACGCGCCGGGCTGGAGCAGGCAGCGGCGGATGCCGCGAAGACCATACAAGATGCGCAGGCGCAAGGCGGGAAGGCCGGTGCGCCCCGAGCAGACGAGGGCAACGATGCGTCCGCCGGCTCCCCCACCCTGCATGAGTCGACCAAGGCGGGGCGCGACGGCGCATCCCCGGCGTAGGCTGGCACGCGCGGCGTGCGGCGCTGCGCCCGCTCCGCTGCGACACGCGCCTTCCGCAGTGCGGCTGTTGTGAAACCGCCGCCCGTTGTGGTTCAATGCTCCGTGAACGGGGAACAAGCGACAACCTGCCGCCCCACCTGCACGGGACCATGACGGCGCATGCCATCCGCACCACTGCGGCGCAGGATATGTGCCGCAGCAACGAGACCGGCGCTGCCGCATTCCCCCGAAAACCCCATTCGTCCGAAGGAGACCGACATGAGCGTTCTGAAGACCCCCGAATGGCTGCGGGAGACGCTTGCCGCAGACAAGATGTCGTTTTCGCAGCTGGCCGAGCAGACCGGCATCGAGCCGCTGGTGCTTGCCCGCATCTTCGCCGGCACCATCGTGGGCACGCCGGAGCAGCGCGCCGCCATCCAAACCGCCCTGGGCATGCCGAGCATCACATTCCGCTTCGAGTCGAAGCGCCTGGCCGAGCGCATTCGCAACGCGGCCGACAAGTACGGCGACCACGCGCACTGCTGGCTGGTCTACCGCGCCGACGGCGACCAGAACATGATCTTCACGAACGCGACCATCGACGACGCCGTGGCCGGCGAAATCAACACGCAAGACGGCGTGGCCTGCGCGGAGTCCACACTCGGTGAGGCCGTGAGGCTCATCGAGAACCAGGATCCGAAGGCGTAGCATTCCCTTCGAGCGCCGCATCGCGCTTCCGCCGGCGCGCCGCGGCGTCCACCAGGCCCTGGAACAGGCGTTTCTCCTCGGCATGCGCGGGCCACAGGAACTCGGGGTGCCACTGCACGCCCACCACGAAGTCCGCGTCCGGCATCTCGATGGCCTCCGTCACGCCGTCCGGCGCCTTCGCCACCACGCGCACGCCCTTGCCCGCCTGCGCGATGCTCTGATGGTGCATGGTGTTCACACGGCAATGCACCGTGCCCATAATGTGCGCCAGCTTCGAATCCGGGTCGATGTCCACGTCGTGCACGGGGCGGTCGAACGGCCTGGCCTGCACATGCTGGATATGCTCGCCAGCGATGGACGAATGGATGTCCTGGAACAACGTACCGCCGCGCGCCACGTTGAGCGCTTGCATGCCGCGGCAAATGCCCAGCAGCGGCTTTTCCGCAGCCAATATGGCGGGGATGAGCGCAATCTCCATCTCGTCGCGCTGGCGGATGACGCGATGCAGGTGCATGTCGCGCTTCTGGCCGTAGAATTCCGGATCGATGTCGCTGCCGCCCGGCACAATAAACCCGTCGCAAGCATGGATGAAGCGCCGCAGCGTGGCGGGGTCGTCCGTGATAGGCAGCACCAGAGGCAGTCCCCCTGCTGCCAGCACACCGGACGTGTAGCCGGTCGACAGCGAGATGCCCGTGCTCTCGAAATCATAGCGTGGCAGGATGCCGATGCGCGGCGCGTACGAATCCGCCGGCAGCGCGTCCAGCGCCTCGCGGTAGCTGGCGTCGCGCTTCGCGGGGTCCTTGTACGCGTCCGCAAGCGTGAACTCGTATTTCGCCATGCTCATCAGCGGCTCGAAGTAGATGCGCTCCTCCCCCCGCGACACGCTAAACGCCAGCTGCGTCAGCACGTTCGCCCAGAACGACATGGGACGGCCGTACACCGTTCCCGCATAGCCCTTGCGCTCCAGCTCGCGCTTCGCCACATTGATGTCGTCTTCATCCACGCCAGCCGTCAGCATCTCCAGCACGTCCAGGTTCGCCTGGTTGTAGAACAGGTTCTTGATCAAGGCCGTGAACGAGAGCACGTAATCGAACGGCATGGCATCGCCCGGTCGGATCTCCAGGTAGCCGCGCAGGCGCACGTCCGGCCACACCATGGTCAGGGCGTGCTCAGCCTCCTGATCCGTCATGGGGCGCTGGTAGATGTCATCGAACGTGGCGTCGCCAGCCCATACCCACTTGCCTTCCGGGTCCACGGGCACATCCGCGTCGTGCGGCACCCGGATGCCCGGGGCGTTCGGCACCAGGATGGCCTGGCGCGACAGGATGTAGTCCGCGTAGCCGTCGAACCCGAAGCCCGGCGCGAACGAGCCGGGCACCGTGTCCACGCGGTCCTGGTTCATGGCGCCCCAGATGCACGTCCGCACGATGTTGCCCGTGCGCGGCTTCTTGCGGTAAATGGGCGAATTGTCCGTCATCAGCGCCAGCAGCGGCGACAGCGCCTGGGCCACGCGGAATTTGCGCATGGCGTCCGCCTCGTCCGTATAATCGATGTTCACCTGCAGCGACGACGAGCAGTGCATCATCTCCACGCCCTCGGGCGCCTGCGCACCCAGAAACCGCTGCATGCACGCATAGCGGAAATTGCGGATATGCGGCGCCTCTTCGGCCAATGCAGACGGCGTGTAGCCCAACATGGGCGTCATCAGGCCAATGTCTTCCAGGATGCGGTCCAATTCCTCGCGGAAGCGCAGGTAGACGCGCTCCACTTCCATGACGGTTTCGTAGGGGCCGGCGGAAAGCTCCAGCTGCAGGCCGGGCTCCAGCGACACCACCTGGTCGCCGCGAACCAGGCCCACCAGATTCCCCTGGTCGTACAGTCCGCGCTCGTAATACACGGAAAGGCGGCGCAGCAGCTCGCCGACGCCGTCCGGCCCTTCGTAGGCAACCGGCGCGCCGGTGTTCTTATGCAGCAGCAGGTGCTCCAGCTCGATGCCGATGCCCTGGTGCTGCTTGCCACCGGCGGCGAAGATACGCACCAGCTTCTCATGGTTCGCGGCATGGACCCGCTCCCGGTTTCCGGCCGCTTCGCCCTGGGTGCCTGCCGCACCCGCCGCGTTGGAGCCGACGGGGGTATGCGCACGTTCTTCTGCCATGGAATCCGCCTTCCCTCAAGTTCGAGAGAACAGTGTAAACCACTTTCGCCCCAAAGCAGGCCGGCATGCGCCGCAACGGCGAACAGTCCGTGCGCGCCCCATTCGCCGCAAAAATGTTAACAGCAGGTAAAAACGCACAGAACGGCGCTTGACTTCAGCGTGGCGGAGCATACAATCCCAACTAAACCGTTGAGGTGGAAGTAAAAGCGTGTCATGGACTTCCAGCGAGCGGGGGTCGGTGCAAGCCCCGCAGTTCCCAGTACGCCACAATGGACCACCGAGGGCGCGATGAACAGCTTGACAAAGCCCAGTACCCCGCGACGGAAGGCAGCCGTTACCTGCCGGGAGCGTGATAGCGCTTCGCAAAGTGCGAAACCTTTCGGGACATTCCCCCGTCGGCTTCGAATCAAGGTGGCACCGCGAGCTGTACAGCCCGTCCTTGACGCAACAGTCGAGGACGGGCTTTTTTCATTCCCGTCATCGACCGCACAGGCAAATGCGGAACGTAAAACGCAATGCAGGCAAGATGCCTGCAAGAAGACGAAGGGAGGCTTCGGTGTACCCGAGCTACAAGGAGGCCGCGCAGATCGCCGCCGCCGGAGATTACGACATCATCCCGGTTGCCACGGAGATCTACAGCGACCAGACCACGCCCATTCGCGTGCTTGAGATACTGAAAGGCGTATCCGATCACGTATACCTGCTGGAATCCGTGGAGGACACCGTGCAATGGGGACGCTATTCCTTCCTGGGATACGACCCCACCCTGGAGCTGACCTGCCTTAACGGTACGGTCAACATGACGGTTGACGGCAAGACGGAAATAACGCGCAACGCGGACCCTCGACCGATTATCAAGCGCGTGCTGGGGCAGAACAGAAGCCCGCAGCTTGACAACATGCCGTCGTTCACGGGCGGTCTGGTGGGCTACTTCAGCTACGATTACATGAAGTACTCCGAGCCCGCGTTGAAGCTGGATGCAAACGACGTGGAGCACTTCAACGATGTAGACCTGATGCTGTTCGACAAGGTCATCGCGTTCGACAACCTGCGCCAGAAGATCGTGCTCATCACGAACATCCGCACGAACGACCTGAAGACGAACTACGAGGCGGCGCGCGCAACACTCAAGGACATGGCGGACCTGATCATCAAGGGCACGCCGCACCTGCCGCCCGCCGGCCGCTTCGCCGGCCCCGCCACGCCGCTGTTCAATGAGCAGCAGTTCTGCGACATCGTGGAACGCGCGAAGGAGTACATCCGCGAGGGCGACATCTTCCAGGTGGTGCTCTCGAACCGCCTGGAGGCCCCCTACCGGGGCAGCCTGCTGAACGCCTACCGCGTGCTGCGCACCATCAACCCGTCACCGTACCTGTTCTACTTCACGTCGAACGACATCGAGCTGACGGGCGCCTCGCCGGAGACGCTGGCAAAACTGCAGGACGGCACGCTGTACTCGTTCCCGCTGGCTGGCACGCGCCCGCGCGGCAAGACGCCCGCCGAGGACGCCGAGCTTGAAGAGGGCCTGCTGAAGGACGAGAAGGAACTGGCCGAGCACAACATGCTGGTGGACCTGGGCCGCAATGACCTGGGCAAGATCAGCAAGTTCGGCAGCGTCCAGGTCGAGAGCCTGCACACCATCGAGCGGTACTCCCACGTCATGCACATCGGCTCCACCGTCCGCGGGGAGATCCGGGACGACAAGGACGCGCTGGACGCAGTGGAGGCGGTGATCCCCGCCGGCACCCTCTCCGGTGCCCCAAAAATTCGGGCCTGCCAGCTCATCGGCGAGCTGGAGGGGAACAAGCGCGGCATCTACGGCGGCGCCATCG
>USAB01000022.1 GCA_900552585.1 uncultured Coriobacteriaceae bacterium | reverse complement strand
TGATGGTAAGGGTTTCCTTCTCCTGCGTTTCGGGGTTCACCACGCGTACTTTCTTTTCGGCGCCGTTGAACGCCTCATCGAAAGAAACCGTGAGTGTTACCTTCTTGTCCGCTCCCTTTTCAGGCTGCGCTTGACGAGCGCCACCTCCGAAATCCCAATTCGTTCCGAAGGCTCCTTCACCATTGCGCAGGCTTTCCAAGATGTCGGCCCAATCGATGCCTCCACCGCCAGCGCCGCCGAAGGGATTGCCTCCGCCGCTGGTGGTGTAGGTGTACGTGCCGCCACCGAAGGGATTTCCTCCCCCAAAAGGATTGCCTCCTTGGAAAGGAATCTGGTTTTCGTTCGCAGTACCGTACTGGTCGTACATCTCGCGTTTTTTATCATCCGAAAGCACCTCGTAGGCTTCGTTGATCTCCTTGAATTTCGCCTCATCGCCGCCGGCATCGGGATGGTACTTGCGCGCCAGCTTGCGGTAGGCCTTCTTTATCTCTTCCGGTTTTGCGGTGCGCGACACGCCCAACGTTGCATAGTAGTCAGGAGTTTTCGTCGTTGGCATTACGCACCACCTTTCTCTGTTAGTCCAACCGCCGTGAAGATGCCCGCACCGGGAATCCGGCACATGCGCGGGCTCTGCACGGCGGCTGCGATTCGTTTAGGGATGTTGCATTCCCTTTATTCCTCTTCGGCGTCATCCTTCGGGCGCTGCGGGCCGCCCGTGCTCACCTGCACCATGGCGGGACGGATGACCTTGTCACCCATCTTGTAGCCCTTCTGGTACACCTGGGCGACGGTCTCGTCGGGAACATCCGTGTTCTCGACGGTGCCGACTGCCTGATGCTCCAGCGCATCGAAGGCCTCGTCCTTCGGGTCGATGGCCTTCAGGCCATCGCTCTCCAGGACATTCACCAGCTTGCTCTGCACCGCTTCGACGCCGCCCAGCAGGTTCTCCACGCCGTTCTCGTTCGCATAGGCGATGGTGCGTTCGAAGTCGTCCAGCACGGGAAGCAGGTCCTTGACCAGCTTCTCGTTCGCCAGCTCCTTCTCCTTCGCGCGATCCTCGTTCGTGCGGCGACGATACGTGTCCCACTCGGCATGCAGGCGCATGAACTTGTCCTGCCATTCGGCAGCCGTCTTCTGAGCCTGCTCCAGCATGTCCGTCGTTGCCTTGGCCGCGGTTTCGGCGGCAGCGGCAGCGGACTTGCTTGCTGCGTCCGCTACCTGGGATGCCGTGTCCCTGGCATCGCCGGCGGCCTTGCCGGCGGCTTCGGCAGAGGCGTCTGCCACTTCGCTTGCCGCCTGGTATGCCTTGTCGGCCGCCTCGTTAACGGCGTCGTATGCTTTGTCCATAGCCTCTCCTGCCGCGTTCATTGCCTGGACGGCTGCATCGTTGATGCGCGTCGAGGCGCCGTGGGTGCTCTCGTTCGTGCGTTCGGCGAAATCGCCGGCCATATCCATGGCCCGGGCCGTGGCGTCCTTGGCACCGGCACGGAATTCGTCCCGCATCTGCTTGCCCAGGTTGCGCCAGGCGTCGGCCGCATCCTTCATCGCGCTGCGCGCGCTTGCCGCCGCGGATGCGTCCTTCTTCGTGCTTCCGTTGTTCTCGGCGGCTTCGACTTTCTCGGAATCAGCCATCTTGACTACTTCCCTTCGGTCTTCTTGTCGTCATCGACAACCTCGTAGTCCGCGTCCACGGTGTCGTCAGCGGGCTGCTGGTTCGCGGTCGCGTCCGCCTGAGCGCCGGCTGCGCCGCCGTTGCCGTAGGCGATCTCGGCCATCTTGTAGCCGGCCTGCTGCAGCTTCTCCGTGGCGGCCTTCATGGCCTCCAGGTCGTTTGCGCTCATTGCATCGCGGCCGGCCTTGATAGCATCCTCGGCCTGCTGCTTCACGTCTGCGGGAACCTTGTCGCCCAGATCGTTCAGCGTCTGCTCCGTGGCGTTCGTCAGCGAGTCGCAGTTGTTGCGGGTCTCAGTCTCCTCGCGATGGCGCTGGTCCTCCTCGGCGTGAGCCTCGGCGTCCTTCACCATGCGGTCCACTTCGTCATCGGACAGGGCCGTGGAGCCGGAGATGGTGATCTGCTGCTCGCGACCGGTACCCAGGTCCTTAGCGGAGACGTTCACGATGCCGTTCGCGTCGATGTCGAACGTGACCTCGATCTGAGGCACGCCGCGGCGGGCAGCAGGAATGCCGGTCAGCTGGAAGCGACCCAGCGTCTTGTTGTCGGCAGCCATCTCGCGCTCGCCCTGCAGGACGTGAATCTCAACGGACGTCTGATTATCGGATGCCGTGGAGTAGACCTCTGTCTTGCGGGTAGGAATGGTGGTATTGCGGGGGATCATCTTCGTCATGACGCCACCCATGGTCTCAACGCCCAGCGAAAGCGGCGTAACGTCCAGAAGCAGGATGCCCTCGACGTCGCCGGCCAGCACGCCGCCTTGAACAGCTGCGCCCATTGCCACGACCTCGTCGGGGTTCACGGACATGTTCGGCTGCTTGCCGGTGAGCTGCTTGACCAGTTCCTGGACTGCCGGCATACGGGTGGAGCCGCCAACCAGGATGACTTCGTTGATGTCGTTCGTGGACAGGTCCGCGTCCTTCAGAGCCTGTTCGACGGGCTTGCGGCAACGATCAAGCAGGTCCTTCGTGATGCGCTCGAACTCGATGCGCGTCAGCGTGTAGTCCAAGTGCTTCGGGCCGGAAGCGTCAGCCGTGATGAACGGCAGGTTGATGTTCGTCTGCGTGGTGTTCGACAGCTCCATCTTGGCTTTCTCGGCAGCTTCCTTCAGGCGCTGCAGGGCCATCTTGTCCTGGCGCAGGTCGATGCCGTTGTCCTGCTGGAACTTGTCGGCCAGCCAGTCGATGATGCGCTGGTCCCAGTCGTCGCCGCCCAGGTGGTTGTCGCCTGCGGTGGAGCACACCTCGAATACGCCGTCGCCCAGTTCCAGGATGGAGACATCGAACGTGCCGCCGCCCAAGTCGAAGACCAGGACCTTTTGATCCTTGTTCGTCTTATCAAGGCCGTAAGCCAGAGCTGCAGCCGTGGGCTCGTTGATGATGCGGAGCACTTCCAGACCGGCGATCTTGCCGGCGTCCTTCGTAGCCTGACGCTGAGCGTCGTTGAAGTATGCGGGAACGGTGATAACGGCCTGCGTGATGGGGCTGCCGACGCGCTTCTCGGCGTCTGTCTTCATCTTCTGCAGGACGACGGCGGAAATCTCTTCCGGCATGTAGTCCTTGCCGTTGATGTCGACAACGGCGCGGCCGTCCTTGCCGCTCTTGACATGATAGGAAACCGTCTTCTGCTCTTCGCGCGTCTCGTTGTAAGAGCGGCCGATGAAACGCTTCACAGAGGAAACGGTGTTCTCAGGGTTCGTGACAGCCTGGTTCTTTGCGGCCTTGCCCACGACGCGCTCGCCATCCTTGCGGAAGCCGACGACGGACGGGGTGGTGCGGTCGCCTTCGGAGTTGACCAGGATCTCGGGTTCGGAACCCTCCATAACCGCCATTGCGGAGTTCGTGGTACCCAAGTCGATACCGATGATCTTGCTCATATATGCGTCCTTTCTTAGAACCAATATGCCTTTTGCATAGTGTTGATTTGTTTCTGTGCGGGCGTGTTTTCTTGTTCGCCCATTTACGGCACGATGTAAATATATAATCTAAGTGCGGTACTGTCAAGTTTTCTGGCGAAATAATTTTAAGATTTTTTATAAATCGACTGTCCTATAACTTGATAGCGCTCTCACCTGGGGTTTCTTGAAAGCCGCCCCTGTGCGGAAAGCAGAATTTCGCTCCAACAATCCTTCATTTCGGCTTTATGGAATCTCAGCATGTCAGAAAAACGCCCGCCGAACGACCGCTTTCCCGGTCCCTGTGCGGCAAACGGGGAAGAGCGCCGGCGCCCGCGCCCGCCTTCGCCCCTGCCGCAGAACACCCGGAACCGCGTACGTCTCGCACCGCAGAGCGCCCGCTCCCGCATATGCCCGTATACGCAAAAAGGCCCGACCGGCAGAACCGATCGGACCTCTTGTCTGAAGACGGCTTATAGCGAAGGGCTAGTCCTCGTTGATCTCCGTGATGGAGCCCATGGGGCATTCCTCCAGGCAATCGCCGCAAGCGATGCAGGCCTCTTCGTTCGTGACGGTGCAGACGCCGTCGACGACTTCCAGAACCTCCTGCGGGCAGGCATCACAGCAGATGCCGCAACCAATGCAAGTATCAGTGTCGATGATAGGACGGGACATGGCTTCCACTCCTCTTTCTTTCCAGGGGCTTATTTGTCTCCAAGCCACAATTGCGTGGCCTCTCATTTGCAAAGCCACATTTGCTACCCCGCAACATACCACGCTTTTGCCATTTATCAACCGCGAAGCAGAAACAGGCGGGCGAACGGTGGCGGAGCGCGAGAACTCCCCCAGCGGTTTTCATGCCGCCCTTATACCTTATACATAGGTAAGGAGGGGCAAAACAGTGCGCAATGGCGAAACGCCCCTGATAAGCGAAGGACCCGGGCAGCTGCCCGGGTCCTTCCCGAACTTCCCTTCGCTGGTACGAGAGGGAGGAACGATATCGTCAACGAAGAGTTAGTTCTTCTTGTACTTCTTGACCAGCTGGCGGCCGGCGATGTACTCCATGATCTCGGTGGTGCCGCCGCCCATCTCGTTGCCGCGGAGGTCAGCCCAGATGCGGCCGACGCGGATTTCCTTCGTGTAGCCGATGGCTGCGTAGATGGACATGGCCAGGTCGCCAACCTTCGTCAGCTCGCGGCAGGCATAGCCCTTCAGCAGAGCAGACTCGAGGCGGGTGGACTCGCCGCGGTCGATCATGTCGACGACGCGGTAGAGGCGGGAGCGGACGTTGTCCAGGATATTCTCCATCTCGCAGAGGTGATCCTGGATGGCGGTCAGATGCGCGATGGGCTTGCCGAAGCAGATGCGCTCGGAAGCGTAGGCGGCAGCATCGTTCATAGCAGCCTGAGCCAGACCCAGGGAGGAGGCAACGACCAGCATGCGCTCGAACTCCAGCTTCTTCATCAGGTCCAGCCAGCCCTCGCCGGGGTTGCCGATGCGGTCGGCCTCGGTCAGCTTCACATTGTCGAAGAAGCAGTCAACGAACGGGATGGACTGCTGGCCGACCTTCTCCAGCTGGCCCACGGTGAAGCCCGGGGTGTCGTTCTTGACCAGCCACAGAGAGTAGTTCTTGTTCTCGTACGAAGGATCCTCATCCTTCGCCACAACCATGGTGTAGACAGACAGGCCGCCCAGCGTGACCCACGTCTTCTGGCCGTTCAGCAGGTACGTGCCGTCGGGCTGCTTCTTCGTGACGCACGTCATGGCGTTGTTGTCGGAGCCGGCAGCGGGCTCGGAAATGGCGGAGCAGGCAACGCACGTGCTCTCGACGTTGTTGATGACGTCCATGATGCGCTCTTGCTGCTCTTCGTTGCCGAAGTCGATAACGTCGGTGATGGTGTTGAAGTCCGTGACGAACGGCAGGATGACGCCGGTGTACTCGTGCAGCTTCTCAACCAGGAGGATCTCAGTCAGCTTGCTGACGGGCACGCCGCCGACCTCTTCGGGAAGGCCCAGGTGCATGAAGCCCGCCTCGCGGTAGGCCATAGCCTGCTCGATGCTGATGTGATGGTTCTCGTACGCTGCCTTGCAGGACTCCTCGTCGAAGTAGCGGTCGGCGTATTCCTTGGCGCTTTCGATGAGCAGTTCTTGTTCGTCGGTCAGGCTGAAGTCCATAAGTCCTCCTCTAGGAACTCAACGGTAAGTAAACGGCCCGGTTGACCCCTTGCGCCGGGAAGCCTTAACCCGATGACTTCTCCAGCCCATTCACGCGGGATGCGCGGATATGGCAGCGTGGCATCTTTTTGCCCTCGTGCTCTGCCGCCGTTGCATTTACTGTAAATCAATAAATGCCTGATGGAACGCCCGAAATTCAAGGAACATATTCAAAGTTATTTGCAAAATCAGCACTACCACAGGGTGATTTGAATAACCCCAGCACAATATCCCGCCAGCATCTCCATACTGCCCGGAAAACAGCAGCGGCCCGGGCAGAACCCGGGCCGCATCGTCCGTTTTTTCCCACAGGGAAATGGGTCAACCTAGCAGATTCGGGGCAGCTGCTCTCCCACGAGCATGTCCAGGATGCGCTTGCCGCCGAAGCCGTTCTCCAGCGTGACACGCGGGCCGCGGTCGCCGTTCATCTCCGTCACCTCGCCGATGATGGCGGCGTCGGCACCGTACTTGTTCGCGCGCATGGCCGCCAGTGCGGCATCGGCGTCCTCGGGCGCCACGACGCAGACCATCTTGCCCTCGTTCGCCACCTGCATGACGTCGTAGCCCAGCATCTCGCAGGCGCCCATGACCTCGGGCTTCACCGGCACGTCATCCTCGCGGATGAGCATCTCCACTTGCGACTGCTCCGCCAGCTCGTTCAGCGTGGACGACATGCCGCCGCGCGTGGGATCGCGGAAGCAGCGTGTGCCGGGCGCTGCGGCCAGCACGTCGGCGATCAGCCCGTTCAAAGGCGCCGCATCGCTCATCAGCGACGTCTGGAAGTTCAGAGACTCGCGGCAGCTCATGATGGTGATACCGTGGTCGCCCACGGTGCCGGACACCAGCACCTTGTCGCCGGGGCGGCACAGCTCGCCGCCCAGCTTCACGCCGGCCGGGATGAAGCCCACGCCGGACGTGTTGATGTAGATGCCATCGCCGTGGCCGCGATTCACCACCTTCGTGTCGCCCGTAACGATATGCACGCCGGCTTCCTTCGCCGTCTCCGCCATGGTGGCGCAGATGCTGCGCAGGTCGTCCATGGGGAATCCGTCCTCCAGGATCATGCCCACACTGAGGTATTTCGGCACGGCGCCACTGGTTGCCACATCGTTCACGGTGCCGCAGATAGCAAGGTGGCCGATGTTGCCGCCGGGAAAGAAATGCGGCGTGACCACGAAGCTGTCCGTAGAGTAGGCCAGGCGCTCGCCCGGCGCAGGCGCCGGCAAACTTGCCGCGTCGTTGCCCTGGCGCAGCTCGTCCGTGCCGTAGGCCTCCATGAATACCTCGTCGATGATGCGGCGCATCATCGAGCCGCCGCTTCCGTGTCCCAGCAGTACCGTTTCGTCCATTCCCATACCTTCTTCGCTTGCGCGTTCCTGCGCTATCTGTTCTGATCCACCGTGGTCATGACCAGCTTGCCGTTCTTCACCCCGCGCGTGCCCAGGATGACGTTCGCGATCTTGTCCACCGCTTCCGCCATGCCGCGCAGGACGATGACCTCCAGGCAGTTGTCGGCATCCAGGTGCACGTGCATGGAGGACACCACATTCGCCAAGTAGTGGTGTTGGATATCGTGGAGCGTGGATTCCAGGTCCGTGGCGTGGTGGTTGTACACGATGGACAGGGAGCCGATAACTTCCTGACCGGGGGTTTCGCATTCGTTTTCCACCAGTGCCTCGCGCACCAGATCGCGGATGACCTCGCTGCGGTTCTTCATGATGCCGCGCTGGGCCACCAGCTCGTCGAATTCCATCAGCAGGTCCTCGGGCATGGACACCGAGAACCTCATCAAGTCGTTGCTCATAGATTCGTTAACTCACCTTACACGCGGGTGACGGTCACGTTCGCCAACCGTTCGGAATCCGCCTCCAGGGCGTCCTTCGCGTCCGTCATCAGCGCGCGCGCCTCGTCCAGCAGGCCCTGGACGTCGTGCATGATGCGGCACGTCTCGTCATAGCCGTTGTCGCCGGCCAGATGGGCAAGCTTGTGCGTCCAACGACGGTTCAGCGCCAGCTGATCGTCCATCTGCTCCAGCATCATCTCGTATTGACCGGTGTTCACGCCATTCGAGCACATAGTAAACCTCGATTCGTTCCGGGCCGCCGTCTTGCAGCTGCGCCCCATTATGGTTCTCCAGCAGTCACAATGGTACGGCAATACGGCGGACGGTGTGAAAAATGGAACAAAATGTGTGCAGAGTGTCACATTTCACGCGCGGGAAACCAGGCAGTACCATTCATCCTGCACGAACAGCTGCACCAGGTTGAATCCTGCGGATACATAATGTTCGCGAAGCTCGTCGGGCGGGTAGACCGTCAGGAAATCGCGGGCGTCCGTGAAGCGCGGGTCGTCCGGGTCGCTCATCTCGCAGATGGTCAGGAACGTGCCGCCCGGTTCCAGCACGCGCTTGACCTGCTGCAGGCCGGCGTCCAAGTCGGGCCAGAAGTACACGGTCTCGCACGCCATGGCGAAATCGAACGAGCAGTCCGCGAACGGCAGCGCCGCCACATCGCCTTCCACCACGTTGCAGCGACCGGCCTCGATGGCCGCTGCGTTCAGCTTGCGGCTTTCCGCCACGCTCGTGGGCGCATAGTCCACACCGGTCACCGTGCCGTCCGGGCATGCCGTCAGCAGGCGCGCGATGTTCGCTCCCCCGCCGCAGCCCACGTCCAGCGCCCGCGCGTCGCGGGGGACGCTCACATGCGCGAACGCCCAGTCCACCAGATCCTTATGATGCTCGTTCATCTTCGCCAGCACCTGCGCGCCGAATTCCCCTTCGGGCCTGCAGGCGTTCCTCAAGTATTCATCGGCCATAGGAGGTCCTCCTTCAACGTTCGTTTTCACCCGCAGTATAGCGAAACGACCGCACCTGCCCCGCCGCTACACGGGAGCTTCAACCCGGCGCACCGCCTCCCCAAGCACGGCTGCGGGCGGGAGCCGGCGAATGCCGCTGTTCGTGCCGCAATACGCGCGAGGACCCGGCAGACGGGCATCTGTCGGGTCCCCTCATCAGCAGGCACTCTGCGTGCCAAATGCTATTTCTTCGCAGCCTTCTTGCGGGCGACGGCGGAAAGCAGGCGCTTGCGCAGGCGGATATGCAGCGGCGTGACCTCCACCAGCTCGTCGTCCTGAATGTACTCCAGCGCTTCTTCCAGCGTAAACGTCACGGGCGGCGTCAGCTGGATGGCCTTATCGGCGCCGCTCGAACGCTGGTTGCCCAGGTTCTTCGTCTTCTCGGCGTTCACGACCATGTCGCCTTCCTTCGCGCTTTCACCGATAATCATGCCCTCGTAGATGTCCTCGCCGGGGCCGATGAACAGGCGGCCGCGCTCCTGCAGCGTGTCAAGCGCGTATGCAACGCTCTTGCCGGTGCTCATGGAGATCATGGAGCCGTTCTTGCGGCCGGCGAAATCGCCGCGGTACGGACCGTACTCGTAGAAGTGATGGAACATGTTCGCCTCACCGCGCGTCACGTTCAGCAGGCGCGTGCGCAGGCCCATGGTGCCGCGCGTGGGGATGTGGAACACCAGATGCGTCTGGTCGCCGCGCGTGACCATGTCCGTCATCTCGCCGCCGGCCGTGCCGAAGACCTCGATGACCTTGCCGGCGTAGTCGGACGGCGTCTCCACCGTGGCCTCCTCGATGGGCTCCAGCTTGTTGCCGTCGTCGTCCGTCTTGATCAGGACGCGCGGACGGCCCACCTGGAACTCGAATCCCTCGCGGCGCATGGTTTCCATCAGCACGGACAGATGCAGCACGCCGCGGCCGGCTACTTCGATGCCGGACTTATCCTCCAGCTCCTGGATGCGCATGGAGATGTTGCTCTCCTTCTCGCGCATCAGGCGCTCCTTCAGCTGGCGAGCGCCCACGATGTCGCCGTCGTGGCCCACCAGCGGGCTGGTGGAAGCCTCGAACACAACGGCCATGGTGGGTTCCTCCACCTTAATGGGGTCCAGGCGGATGGGATGCTCGCGGCTCGTGACCATGTCGCCAATATCCGCGTCCTCAACGCCCACAACGGCTACGATGTCGCCTGCGTGGACCTCGTCGTATTCCTTCTTCTGCAGGTTCTCGAACGTGAACACCTGCTTGATCTCCGTGTTGTAGCGCGTGCCGTCGTTCTTGATGACCAGCACCTGCTCGTTCTTGTGGATGGTGCCGGAGGACAGGCGGCCGACGCCGATGCGGCCCACGAAGCTGGAGTGGTCCACGGTGCAGATCTGCATGGCAATGGGGCCGTCCGGGTCCACATCGGGCGCCGGGATCTCTTTCAGGATGGTGTCCAGCAGCGGCAGCATGTTGTCGTTGTCGTCGTCCACCTCGTAGCGGGCGAAGCCCTGCGGCGCGCTGGTGTACACGATGGGGAAATCAAGCTGCTCGTCCGTGGCGTCCAGTTCCACCATCAGGTCGAACACCTCGTCCACCACTTCGTCGGGACGGGCGCCCGGGCGGTCGATCTTGTTGATGACCAGCACGATGCGCAGACCCAGGTCAAGGGCATGCTGCAGCACGAAGCGCGTCTGCGGCATGGGGCCCTCGAACGCGTCGACGATCAACAGGGCGCCGTCGGCCATGTTCAGCACGCGCTCCACCTCGCCGCCGAAGTCCGCATGGCCCGGCGTGTCGATGACGTTGATCTTGACGTCCTTGTACTTGATGGAGCAGTTCTTGGACAGGATGGTGATGCCGCGCTCGCGTTCCTGGTCGTTGCTATCCATGACGCGATCTTCCACCTGCTGGTTCTCGCGGAAGACGCCCGCGGTGTACAGCAAGCGGTCCACGATGGTGGTTTTGCCATGGTCGACATGCGCGATGATGGCCACGTTGCGAATGTTCTCTTGCTTCATTTCTCTCTTTCAAACGAAAACTTGCGAAAAACGGACTCGGGACACATGCCGGCGATGGGCCCCTGCCCCGCTTTACCCGATTCGGTGCCGTGCGGCCGCGCCCGGCGAAAAAACGGTGCCCCGGGGACGGACCCCGAAGCACCCATGCCCATCTGTGCTAGCGGTTGATGTTGTAGAACGCATCCATGCCGGCATATTCGGCGGAATCACCCAGCGTGTCCTCGATGCGGAGCAACTGGTTGTACTTCGCCACGCGGTCCGTGCGGCAGGGAGCGCCCGTCTTGATCTGGCCGGCGTTCGTGGCAACGGACAGGTCGGCGATGGTGGTGTCCTCCGTCTCGCCGGAGCGGTGGCTGACGATGCAGGCGTAACCGGCGCGCTGAGCCATCTGCATGGCCTCCAGCGTCTCCGTCAGGCTGCCGATTTGGTTGACCTTGATCAGGATGGCGTTTGCAGCACCCATCTGGATGCCCTTCTTCAGGCGCTCGGAGTTCGTGACGAACAGGTCGTCGCCGACCAGCTGCACGCGGTCGCCGATGCGCTTCGTCAGCTTCACCCAGCCGTCCCAGTCCTCTTCGGCCAGGCCGTCCTCGATGGAGATGATGGGGTACTTCTGCGTCAGGGCATCCCAGTAGTCGATCATCTCGTCCGTGGTCAGCTCGCGGCCTTCGCCCTTCAGCACGTACACGCCGCGGTCGGCGTCGTAGAATTCCGTGGAGGCCGGGTCCATGGCGAACTTGAAGTCCTCGCCGGGCTTGTAGCCGGCCTTCTCGATGGCCTTCGTCATGTACTGGAACGGCTCCTCGTTCGTCTTCAGATCGGGAGCAAAGCCACCCTCATCGCCCACGGCCGTGGACAGGCCGGCTTCCTTCAGGACGTTCTTCAGCGTGTGGTAGACCTCGCAGCACCAGCGCAGTGCCTCCGTGAAGTTCGGTGCGCCCACCGGCATGATCATGAACTCCTGGAAGTCCACGGAGTTGTCGGCATGCACGCCGCCGTTCATGATGTTCATCATGGGCGTGGGCAGCGTGTGGGCGTTCGGGCCGCCCAGGTACTCGTACAGCGGCAGATCGGCATCGTCGGCAGCGGCGCGGGCGGCGGCCAGCGAGCAGCCCAGGATGGCGTTGGCGCCGAATGCGCCCTTGTTCGGGGTGCCGTCTGCCTCGATCAGCGCATGGTCCACTTCGCGCTGGTCGCTTGCATCGATGCCCAGGAGGGCTTCAAAGCACTCATCGTTCACATGGTCCACTGCCTGATGCACGCTCTTGCCCAGATAGTCGGAGGCGTCCCCATCGCGCAGCTCGACGGCTTCGAATGCGCCGGTGGAAGCACCGGACGGAACGATGGCGCGTCCGATGGCGCCGTCGTCCAGCAGGACGTTCACTTCGACCGTGGGATTGCCACGGGAATCCAGAACCTGGCGACCGTAGACGTCGATGATATCGCTCATATTCTTCTCCTCCTGAGAATGCATTTTTCACGGTTGGTACCAGCCTAGCAGATGCGCGCCCCACCTGCGCGCACGCGCTGCGAGTTCCAATGGAATTCCAGGTAAAGTTGCAGGGAACCATACCCGTTCTGCACAGTTGCGGGCATGAAAAAAGCCGGGGTAAGCACCCCGGCCGTCCGTTTCGTGGTGGAGCATAGGGGGATCGAACCCCTGACCTACGGCTTGCAAAGCCGTCGCTCTCCCAGCTGAGCTAATGCCCCAAGTATCAATAAACGTTCCACCGGCTATCTCGGCTCACGGTGGAACGTTTATCAGCAAAAATGGTGGGCCTAAGTGGATTTGAACCACTGACCTCACGCTTATCAGGCGTGCGCTCTAACCAACTGAGCTATAGGCCCTTGAAACAGCTTGGTTAATATAGCCCATCCCACGAAAGCCGTCAAGAACTATTTTCTGCTAGCATGAAAGAAAATTTCAAAGCTCCGAGGAGGTAGGCCATGGTTCCCGTCAGCGTGCTCACGCTTATCATGTCTCCCGTGCCGTCGCCCTCCATCCTGGTCCTGCAGCCCACCGCCGACGTGGGGACGAATAAGAACAGCCGCGTCGTGCCCATCTGGGTGGGCGTTTCCGAGGCCACGATGCTGGGTATAGCCCTTGAAAAGGCCCGTTTCAAGCGCCCGATGACGCACGACCTGTTTCTGGATGCGCTCACCAGCCTGGATGCCTTCGTGGACCATGTAACCATCTACGATGTGCAGGGTCCCACGTTCTATGCCGAATTGGCCTTGAAAGCGCGCGGCAAGTTGCTGTCGCTCGACGCCCGTCCCAGTGACGCCATCGCGCTGGCGCTGCGCGAGGAGGCGCCACTGTACATGGACGAGGCCGTACTGGAGCGCGCCTCGTTCCCGTACCTATTCAACGACGAAGCCGATGATCCCAATCGCGTCATGGCGGATTTCCACGACTTCATCGAGCAGCTGACGCCGGACGACCTTGCCGAAGGCAGCCGTCAGGACATGGAGGCCGTGATCAGCCAGGCCGAGCAGCTCATTGGCGCCGCTCCGGGCACCCAAGGCCCTCAGGCCGCTGTTGACGACGCTGCAGATGCCACCGACGCCGATGATGCCGACCATGGCGGCTACGGCGAAATCACAACGGGCGAAGACGCCGGCAGCCAACCCGCTGCACCCGCCGGCCCCGCTGCGCCCGGCGATGCCGACGACGCGCCCGACAGCGCGTCCGACAGCGGCCCGGAATTCCCCCGCTCCTAGCCTGCAGGCGCGCACCTCGACATTACCCTGAACAAGAAGAAGCCTGCCCGGGCATCCCGGGCAGGCTTCTCGCTTTCCTGCGCCTTCATTGGCGCGTTGTTTCGCTAGCAGCTATTCGCTACTTCTCGCCGTTCTCGTCATCTTCATCGGCCTCGCCTTTGATGGAGCGGGCGATCTCCTCGCGAGAGGCTGCCTCAACCAGCGTCTCGGGCTCGTCGATGGACTTCTTGTCCGGCTTCGAGCGATCGCCTTCGTTCGCAATGGCCACGGCCGTGACGCGGTCGTTCTTCGCAATGTCCATGATGCGGACGCCCTGCGTGGCGCGGCCCAGCTGGCTGACGCCCTTCGCCGGCGTGCGGACCACGATGCCCTCTTCGGAGATGATCATGAGCTCGTCGCCCTCGTTGACCACCTTCATGGCGGCCAGGCGGCCCTTCTTCACGGTCATCGTCAGCGTCTGGACGCCCTTGCCGCCGCGATGGTGGCTGGGATATTCGGAGATGGGCGTGCGCTTGCCGTAGCCCTTCTCCGTGATGACCAGCAGCTGCGAATCCTCGTTCGCAATCTCCATGCCCAGGACGTGGTCTTCGCCGTCGTCCTCCAGCGTCATGCCGCGGACGCCCATGGTGTCGCGGCCCATGGTGCGGACCTCGCTCTCATCCCAGCGGATGGCCTTGCCGGCAGCGGATGCCATGATCACGGATTCGCCGGGCTTCACGCGGCGCACGGCAATCAGCTCGTCGCCGTCGCGCAGGTTGATGGCGATCAGGCCGTCCTGGCGCGTCCGGTCGTACGCGCTCATGGCCGTCTTCTTGACCATGCCTTGCGCCGTGGCGAACATGAGGAACTCGTCTTCCGGGAAGTCGCGCGCCGCAATGGACGCCGCCACGGTCTCGCCCTTGTGCAGGTGCAGCAGGTTCACGATGGCCGTGCCGCGCGCATGGCGCGATGCCTCGGGCACCTCGTAGACCTTCAGGCGGTACACCTTGCCCAGCGTGGTGAAGAACAGCATGTAATCATGCGTCGACGCGGTGAAGATGTGCTCCACGAAGTCGTTGTCCTTCAGGTTCACACCGGACATGCCCTTGCCGCCGCGCTTCTGCTGGCGGTACGTGGTGATGGGCATGCGCTTGATGTAGCCTGCCTGCGTGATGGTGACAGCCACTTCCTCGTCGGCGATCAGGTCCTCCACGTCGATATCCTTCGCGGGGCCGGAGATGCGCGTGCGGCGCGGCGTCTTGTACTTGTTCGCAATCTCCTCCAACTCGTCCTTGATAATCTGCTTCACCAGGCTCTCGTCGGACAGGATGCGCTTGTACTCCGAAATCTGCTTCTTCAGCTCTTCCAACTCCGCAACCAGCTTCTCGCGTTGCAGGGCGGTCAGACGGCGCAGGCGCATATCCAGGATTGCTTCCGCCTGGCGCTCGCTCAAGCCGAAGCGGCCGCGCAAGCGGTCGTTCGCCTCCTGGTCGTTCGCGGAGGAGCGGATGATCTCCACCACTTCGTCGATGTTGTCGACGGCGATGACCAAGCCCTCCAAGATGTGGGCGCGCTCTTCGGCCTTGCGCAGCTCGAACTTCGTGCGGCGAACGATGACGTCTTCCTGGTGCTTGATGTAGTATTCCAGGATCTGCTTCAAGTTCAGCACCTTCGGCATGCCGTTGACCAGGGCGATCATGATGACGCTGAAGTTCACCTGCAGCTGCGTGTGCTTGAACAGCTTGTTCAGCACCACCTGCGGCAGGGCGTTCTGCTTCAGCTCGATGATGATGTCGATGCCATGGCGGTCGGCGCCGTCGTGGATGTTCGAGACCTCGGGCAGCTTCTTCTCGCGCACCAGGTCGGCAAGGCTCTGCAGCAGGCGCGAGCGGTTCACCTGGTAGGGGATCTCAGAGACGATGATCTGGCTCTTGCCGTTCTTCATCTCCTTGATCTCGCACTTCGAGCGCACGGGGATGTGGCCGCGGCCGGTCTCGTACGCTTCCTTGATACCCTCGCGGCCCATGATGATGCCGCCCGTAGGGAAGTCCGGTCCGGGCAGGACGGTCATCAGGTCGTCGATGGTGGCGTCTGGATTGTCCAGCAGCATACGCGCCGCCGCGATGGTCTCGCCCAGGTTATGCGGCGGAATATTCGTCGCCATGCCCACGGCGATGCCGGACGAGCCGTTCACCAGCAGGTTCGGGAAGCGCGCCGGCAGCACGGCGGGCTCTTGCAGGCTCTCGTCGTAGTTCGGCTGGAAGTCGACGGTCTCCTGGCGCAGGCCCTCGAGCATCTCCATGGCCGGCTTCGCCAGACGGGCTTCCGTGTAACGCATGGCTGCAGCGGAGTCGCCATCGATGGAGCCGAAGTTGCCGTGGCCGTCGACCAGCGGGAGGCTCATGTTGAACGGCTGCGCCAAGCGGACCATGGCGTCGTACACGGCGGAGTCACCATGCGGATGGTACTTGCCGATGACGTCGCCGACCGTACGGGCCGACTTCACATGCGGCTTGTTCGGCGTGGAGCCGGACTCGTACATGGCCCACAGGATGCGGCGGTGCACTGGTTTCAGACCGTCGCGGACGTCGGGCAGTGCGCGGCTGATGATGACGCTCATGGAATACTCCAGGAACGACTGCTGCATCTCCGTGCCCAGCTCGTACGTCAGCACGTTGCCGGCTGCACTCTTGTCCTGCTCCTCTATGACCTCGGCCGAAACCTCGGGCGCCTGCCCTTCTTCGGTTTGTTCGTTTTCGTTGTTCGGATCTTTGGGATCTTTAGTATCTGCCACGTTCATTCAACTTTCTGCTTATTCGGAAGACTTCGAATGCGGGTTAGATATCCAGGTAGCGGGCATCGTGGGCATGCTTGTTGATGAACTCGCGGCGGGGTTCCACCTGGCTGCCCATCAATTCGCTGACCACATGCTCCGCCTTCGAAGCGTCTTCGATGCTGACGCGCACCAGCGTGCGGTTCTCCGGCTCCATGGTGGTTTCCCACAGCTGGTCCGGGTCCATCTCGCCCAGGCCCTTATAGCGCTGAACATCGAACTTGTCGTCGTCGTATTCCGCCAGCGTGGAAGACAGCGCCTTCTCGTCATAGATGTAGCGCTCGATCTTCGTGGAGCGGGAGTTCTTGCGCTTGATGCCGTAGATGGGCGGCTGGGCGATGTACACGTAGCCGCGCGTGATGAGCTCCGGCATGTAGCGGTAGAAGAACGTCAGCAGCAGGATGCGGATGTGCGCGCCGTCGACATCGGCATCCGTCATGATGATGATGCGATGGTAGCGGGCCTTCTCCGCGTCGAAATCGTTGCCGATGTTCGTGCCGATGGCCGTGATCAGGGCGCTGATGGTATCCGAGGACAGCGCACGGTTCAGGCCCACGCGCTCGACGTTCAGAATCTTGCCGCGCAGCGGCAGGATGGCCTGGAACTTGCGATCGCGGGCCTGCTTCGCGGAGCCGCCTGCGGAGTCGCCCTCGACGATGAAGATCTCGCACTCTTCCGCCTTCTTGCTGGAGCAGTCCGCCAGCTTGCCGGGCAGCGAGAAGCTTTCCAGCACACCCTTACGGCGCGTCATCTCGCGCGCCTTGCGGGCCGCCTCGCGCGCCTTCAACGCCTGCGATGCCTTGCCCACGATGCGCTTCGCCGCCGCGGGATTCTCTTCCAGGAACTCCGCCAGGCCCTGCGTCACGGCGTTCTGGACCAGCGGGCGAATCTCGCTGTTGCCCAGCTTCGTCTTCGTCTGGCCCTCGAACTGCGGGTCGTGCAGCTTCACGGAGATGACGGCAGCCAGGCCCTCGCGCGTATCGTCGCCGGTCAGGTTCGGGTCCTTGTCTTTCAGGATGCCCTTGCTGCGCGCGTAGTCGTTGATGGTGCGGGTAACGGCCTGCTTGAAGCCCTCCAGGTGCGTGCCGCCCTCATGCGTATTGATATTGTTCGCGAACGCCAGCACGGAATTCGACGAATACGAGCTGGACCATTGCATGGCCACCTCCACTTCGCCGTCGGCGCTTTCCGCCTCGAAGTCAATGATGGGATCCAGCGTCTCGCGGCCGCTGTTCAGGTACTTCACGAAGTCCGAGATGCCGCCTTCGTATTGGAACGTCTCGCTCTTTGGATTGCCGTCCTCGTCCTTCTGGCGCATGTCCGTGAGCGTCAGCTTCAGGCCCTTGTTCAGGAACGCCATCTCGCGGAAGCGCGACTCCAGGATGCTGAAGTCGTAGACCGTGGTCTCTTTGAAGATCTCCTCATCGGGCCAGAACGTAATCTCCGTGCCCGTGTGGTCGGCATGGCCCACGATATGCAGCTTCGTGGTGGTGACGCCGCGAGAGAATTCCATCTCGTAGATGTTCCCGTCGCGGGCAACACGGACGACCAGCCGCTTCGACAGCGCGTTCACGCACGAAACGCCCACACCATGCAGGCCGCCGGACACCTTGTAGCCCTCGCCGCCAAACTTGCCGCCGGCGTGGAGGATGGTCATGACCACCTCGACGGTGGGGATCTTCTCCGTGGGATGCTTCTCCACGGGGATGCCGCGGCCGTTGTCGCGGACGGTAATGGAGTTATCTTCGTTGATCCATGCTTCGATTTCGGTGCAGTAGCCGGCAAGCGCCTCGTCAACCGAGTTGTCCACAACCTCGTACACCAGATGGTGCAGGCCGCGGGAACTGGTCGATCCGATGTACATGCTGGGACGCAGGCGCACTGCCTCCAAGCCCTCGAGAACCCGGATGTCCTTTCCGCCGTAGCTCTCAGAGCCTTTCGTCGTGTTATTCGCCAAAAGATGCTCCTAGTGAAAAATGGGTAATGAAATCAAACAGCACCCTGCTCAGGTGCTCTCCTTAGTTTATCAGAACAGGGGGTCTCAAACCGTCTTATCACACCCGTTTCACAATAGCTGACGCCGCGAATGAGGCCCGTTTAAGCTTTCCGATAGGAAAAAAGTTGACGCGCCAAAGAACTGCATGCGTAAACGCATTTTCTGCTTAGCGGGAACGCCCTTCCCGCAGCGCTGTCCCGTCCTTCCACTCCAGGTCCTTCTCCATGGCCCGTTGAAGGGCGCGCGCAACTTTCGGGTTGTCCGTTTTGCCCACTTGTTCGCGGATCAGCGCGCGCTGCTGCTCTGTCAGCGGAACGGGCCGCGCGCCCTCGTGATAGGACGGTCCGCCCTCTTCCACGAACGGATGGATCTTCTTGTAGCGGCCGCGCGAGATGATGATCTTGAACTCGTCGATGTCCTCGTGGTAATGGTCCAGGAACTGCAGCTTAATCAATTCGCGCCGGGCATTCAGCTCGGCGGCCACCACGCTGTCGTCCACGTACACGATGAGCTGCTTGCCCCGTCCCGTGCTGGACGCATCCTTCCCGTCATCATGGAAGCGCTTTGCGCCCGGGCGCGGCTTCCCGTCCACGCGGATGATGTACACATTATTAGTATGTTCCAGGATGAACTCGTCGTGGTTGTGCATCATCAGGTTGCGCCACATGGAGCGAACCTGTGCACCGCGCGCAGCCTTGCGCGCCTCGCCGGGATCCCCGCCCATGGACTCGATGACCTTCTGGACGCTGTCGCCCAGACGCCTCATGCGGCGCATGTTACTGGCCCCCGGCGGCTTGGCCCGTCTGCTGCTGGGCATTCTGCTGCTGCTGGGCATCGCCGTTCTGCTGTTGCTGGCCGTACCACGTATCGTTCTGGTACGAGTACTGGCCGCCCTGCTCCTGCGCCTGCTGCTGTTGCTGCTGGGCTTCTTCCTCGGCCGCCAGCGCATCCTGTTCCGCCTTCACTTCCTTGTACGAGCGATGCGGATCCTCGCCCAGGTCAACGACGTACATCAAATGCTTCCAGGCGGTCTTGTCCTCCGCCATAGTGCCCTTCGCCTTATCCGTCATCTTGTCCGGGCCCGTGCACTCGTATATGGTCACGCGCTTCGAACCGTGCCGCTGGAACTTCCGGACCAGCTTCCTGGCCAGCGTGGAATTCATATTCGTGATTACATTGCCGCTGAGGCTCTCGGCTGCGCCGATGGCCGCGTTCGCATCCATGCCCAGAACCTTCTTGATCATGGCCACTTCGATCTTGCGAATGTTGCTTTGGCGATGGGCGGAATTATCCGAGGAGTATTCCTCCCATGCGCGCGCATACGCCAGCGCGCCGGACGGCAGCAGCTCCCGATTGTTACCCGCCTTGACCACAACGTTCTTCGCGTTGATGGGATCCTGCGACGTCACGGTGACATCCACGTTCACCACGATGTCGTCAAGGTCCTCGATGATGTCCTCGAAGCCGCGGAAATCGACCATCAGGTAATACGGGATGTCGACGCCGGTCAGGCTCTCAACAGCCTTCACGGTCTCCTTCGGGTCGTTGTTCAGCAGCGTGTCGGAAATCGGCGAGCTTTCGCCCTCCATCACCGTTTCTGGCGGCACCGTGATCAGCGTGAGGGTGTATTTCTTCGGGTCCACGCGGACCAGCGTGACGGTGTCGGCATGCTGGTCGACCTGCGCGTGGTCCTCTGCATTGCCGGTATACAGGGCCGTGCCCTTACGGGAGTCGGACCCGATCAGCAGCACGTAAAACGGCTTGTTCGTCTGGACGCTGGACGAGGCGTCGGGCACGCCGTTCGTGGCGATGCTGCCCTCGCCGTAGCCCGTTGCCAGCAGCACGCATGCCACTGCCACCAAGGCCGCCATGATCACACCCAGCACGCGGGCGGCTATGTGCTGCCGATGCTCTGTGCTCTTCGCATTGTTTGCTGCGTCCATAGTCGCCTCCTTATGCCTTTTCCTGCGGGGAGGCTTCATTGGCCGCCGGCTTCGGCTCTGCCGCGGCAGCGGCATCGGTTGCCTCGTTCGCCGATTCGCCGTCCTCCCTCTTCGCTGCGGAGGGAATGGGGATGGCCTCGTTGATGATCCTCTGCGCGTGGGCGGCGGAATGCGGCTTGCGCACGCCCGTCTGCCCGCGGCCCACATAATAATGTTGCAACACGGGCCGGAACAGGCCGAAGCGCCAGATGATAAAACTTACTACCACCAGGAGCGCAATCAGCGTTGCCCAGCGCACGATGCCCGAGGACCCCATGAGCATGAGGCCGACCACCGCCAGCGCCGCCGTGCATCCATACAGTATCAGCACCGCCTTGCGCTGGCTGTATCCGGCATCCACGAGACGATGATGGATATGGCCCATGTCCGCCTGGTCGAAGCGCTTATGCTGCCGTTTGCGGCGCACGATGGCCGTGAACGTGTCCAATACGGGAACCCCGGCCATGACCAGCGGCACCACCATGATCACCAGGCTCTGCGTGCGCACGACACCGGCGATGGAGATGGTGCCCAACAGCAGTCCTAAGAACAGGGCTCCCGAATCGCCCATGAATATCGAGGCGGGATAGAAGTTGTAGATCAGGAAGGCGGCGCAAACGGCCGTCAGCATGAGGCAGACCAGCACGAGCGAGTAGCTGCCGCGCATGGCCACCAGTATCAGCAGGCTGATGGACGAGATGCCCACGATGCCCGCTGCCAGGCCATCCAGTCCGTCGATCAGGTTGATGATGTTCGCGAACGCCACCAGGTAGAGCACTGTGATGGGAATGTCCATGAAGCCCAGCGACATATAGCTGTCATCGATGAGCGAACGCACCATGTCGATGGAAACACCCGCAAGCGCCACCAACAACGATGCCAGCAGCTGCCCGGCGAACTTGACCTTCGGCGTCAGCTGGACGATGTCGTCTATCAAGCCGGTGAGGAACATGACCGTGAAGCCGATGAGTAGCACCGGGTAATTCATGTTCGCCACCACGTAGTAGTCGATGATGCGCCAGTTGAAGAACGTGATGCCCAGGTAGATGGTCAGGGCGCCGGCCATGAATCCCGTGAACATGGCGATGCCGCCGCAACGCGGGATGGGCTTCGTGTTGATGCGGCGGTTACTGGGATAGTCGATGGCGCCGATCAGCGTGGCTATCTTGTGGGATACCGGTACCATAGCGACCGTCACCAGAAAGGCGACAACGAATGTTATGGCCCCTTCGGCAAACTCAGGCGATGTCAGGAATTCTTGCAGCGGTGTCCCTTTCAGAAGCGTGGAGGCGTCTGCGGGAAACGCAGGCGTGCGGACACGCTCGATAGCAGTACATACGTGATGTTTCATTATATCCGCAGAATGTTCCAACGCCAAACGCCGCTTCGGGTCCTCGCTGGCAATTGCGCGAAATGGAAACGGAAAGGGGAAACGGCGGCCACGTTCGACCGCCGTTTCGTTTACGTGTGAATAACTGCCGTTAAGAAAACGAGAGCGAGAAAGTGCCGCTTGTCCGCTTCGCTTCCTAGCTCATGCTATAGCCGTACATGACGGCCGCGCCCAGCAGGACGAGCATGATAAGGGAGACAACCAGCACGACGATGCCGACGATCAGGCCCGCCATTGCCAGGTTCCGGCTGGTAGTTCCCTTCGGGTTGCGGCGCAGCGCAACGGCACCGAAGATGATGCCCAGCAGGTCCAGGACGATGGGCAGGAAGATGATGCCCACGAGGGAGCACACCAGCGAGGCGACGGCCAAGCCGTCTGTTCCGCCCGTTGCCTTATCCTGAGTCGGGGGAACCGGCACGGAAGACGGCGCATCGACCGCTGCCGGAGATGCCGGTGGCTTCGGGGCACCTGCCGTTGCTCCGCCCGCCGTGCCCGCCGCAGCTGCCGCCACGGTCGCGGACGCCTTGTCCTCAGCGGCGCTGTCTGCAGCAGCGGTGTTCGCAGCGGGGGCCTTGGGCGCTACCGGCGGCTGGGGCGCAGCGGATGCAGCAGGCGCCGGCTGATCAGCGGCTTTCGTCTTATCGGCAGCTTTCGTCTCCGCCGTCGGGGCGGCCGGCTCCGCTTCGTTGCTCACCGGATGCCCGCAGTTCGGGCAGAATGCGACGCCTGCAGGCGGCTCCAAATGGCACACGGGGCATTTCATAGTGTTCTCCTTTTCGTATGCTCCACCATTCGGGACACCGCATACGCACAGCACCTATTGGCGGCGCTTCGCACGGCTTTCCCTTCAGGCAGATCCTCGGTCTTCAATGACTCCGTTATTCCTCAACGCCGGCTTTTGCCAGGAACGCATCCACGAAGCCGAAATACGCATCCGGATCCTTCGCGAAGCCCTCCACATGGCCGGCACCGGGGATGACGTGCAGTTCGCGCAGTTCGGGCGCCGCATTCGTGTACAGGTCCACGGCCATGGTGGACGGGACCCACGGGTCGTTGCCGCCGTGCAGGAACACCGTGGGCGTCACGCTGCGCTTCACGGCAGAAAGCACGTCCGCGCGTGCCAGGTCCACGCCGCCGCGCAGCTTCAATATGGCCGCCACGGCAACGGCGATGGCGTCGCCGGGCAGTTTCGCCCGGAACGCATCGTTGCGCACCATGGCCAGAGCCGACGTGTACGAGGAATCCGCAACAACGGCCTTGACCTGCGAAGGCAGGCCTGCGCCTGCTGCGATAAGCACCGCGGCGGCGCCCATAGACTGGCCATGCAGCACAATCTGGCAGTCTTCGCCGAAACGAACCAGCACATAGTCAACCCACAGCAGGATATCGGACGCCTCGACGGCGCCCATGCCCACGTACCGTCCGCCGCTTTCGCCTTCTGCATGCAGATCCGGGGAAAGCACGTTGTAGCCGCGCTTCACGTAGTAGTCGGCGTAACCGTCCATATCGTAGTGCGTGCCGCGATAGCCGTGCGCCATAATGACCCAGCGGTTGCTCTCCTGCTCGGGGCGGTAGACATAGGCAACTGCCGGCTCCGACGGCTTCGAGCCCGGGATGCTGACGCGCTCGACTTCCGCATTCTCGTACAGATTCGTCTGCAGCGCGCGAATGGTCCGCTGAACCTGGGCGCGGGATTCCGCGAAATCAAGCCCGGTCGTGCCCGGCATGTCCGACGCCAGCTTCTCGAAGAACGCCTTGTTATCCGTCACGGGACGGCGCATGAATGCATCCGTCACGATGCCATTCGCCTTATGCGCGATTGCCGCCGCAGCCGCAACGGCCGCGCCGCCCGCCACAAGCGCAGCGGTCTTGCCCTTGCCGAGTTGCCTTCTGTTGCAAACGCAGAGTTTCGCCATGGTCGTCCTCCTCGGTTCTCGTTTCGGTCAATGATACCGCACCCGGCCCGCGTGCAGGCGGGCATCCTGCGCCGCTAACACACACTTGCGCTGCCGAAAGGGGCAAACGCCCCTGCAGCGCACGGAGGAAGCGGCATGAGGCTGCAGGGGCAACGGGACAAGGAGCGCGCGGCTACGGTGCCACCTCGCCGGAAACGAGCGCGTCCGTCTCGCGCGCGATGCGCATCTCTTCGTCCGTGGTCACGACGCAGATCTTGATGGGCGAATCGTCAACAGACACGATGCGGTTCACGCCGATAGCGCCTTTGACCTGGTTCTTCTCGTGGTCCAGGATCATTCCCATATGCGCCAGGCCGTCGAAGATGCGGCGGCGCAGCTCGGCGGCGGTTTCGCCCGTGACCCCGCCA
>USAB01000021.1 GCA_900552585.1 uncultured Coriobacteriaceae bacterium | reverse complement strand
CGTATTGTACGCACAGCAGCCGGAGTATGCGGTTGTCGATGGCATCCAATCCCAGCTTGTCCACTTCGAAGAAATCCAGCGCCTGCGAAGCCGATTCCTGATCGATGATGCCGCTGCCGCGCACCTGCGCCCAATCGCGCGTGCGCTTCAGCAGGCGATTCGCCAAACGCGGCGTACCGCGGCTGCGGCGGGCTATCTCCAGCGCGCCCTCTTCCGTGATGTCGATATCCAGCAACGCGGCGGAGCGGAGAATGATATGTGCCAGCTCTTCGGGCGAATAATAGTCCAGCCGGAACGAGATGCCGAAGCGATCGCGCAACGGGCCGGTGAGCATGCCGCTGCGCGTCGTAGCACCCACAAGCGTGAACCGCGGCAAATCCAGACGGATAGAACGCGCAGCCGGCCCTTTGCCCACCACAATATCCAAGGCGAAGTCCTCGAGCGCGGGGTACAGAACCTCTTCCACCATATGGTTCAGGCGGTGAATCTCGTCGATGAAGAGGACGTCGCCATCCTCGAGGTTCGTCAGGATCGCCGCCAGGTCGCCAGCACGCTCGATAACCGGACCGCTTGTGGTCTTCAGGTTCGAGCCCAGCTCGTTCGCAACAACGTTCGCCAGCGTGGTCTTGCCCAAGCCCGGAGGGCCGGAGAGCAGGATGTGGTCCACGACGTCGTTGCGTTCCTTCGCCGCCTTGATGAAGATGGACAGGCTCTCCTTGATCTTCTCCTGGCCTTGGTAGTCTGCCAGTCGCTTCGGACGCAGGCTGCGGTCAAGCGCCAAGTCGTCGACGGTCAGCTCCGATGTCGTCAGGCGCTCGTGCGTCGCCGTCGAAGATGCGTTTTGCGGGCTCCCCAGGTCGGAGGCCTCGTATCCGATGCCTTCGATGGCAATGTCGGAGGAGTCCCCGCCAAGGGGCACCCCTTCGCCCTTCTGCATGTCTTTGCCGTCTTCCAATGCGTATCAGCTTTCCGGATGCTTAGGATCCCAGTCGTTTCAGGGCATATTGTAGCAGGGCGCCCTCGTCGGCCCCTGCAGGCGCATCCTGCAGCGCCACTTCCGCCTCCTGCGGCGTGAAACCCATGGCCATCAGCGCCTCCGCGGCGCCCCGCAAGCCCTCGTTCGAAACCGGCTCTCTTCCCTGCGCTGCGGCTATTCCCTTCTCCAGCGACCCCTTCAGCTCCAGCACGATACGCGATGCGGACTTCTTGCCGATGCCGGGGATGCGCGTGATGGACGTCACGTCCTCGTTCAGGATGGCGTCCGCCAGCTCCGTCGGCGTAAACGTGGAAAGGATGGCCAGCGCCACTTTCGGCCCGATGCCGCTCACGTTGACGAGCTGGGTAAACGTCTCGCGCTCTTCCTGAGAGGCAAAGCCGTACAGCGACATGTCGTCCTCGCGAACTTGCAGCACGGTGTATATGCGCACGGGTTTCCCCGCCTGCGGCAGTTTCGCCAGGCTTTTCGTAGACATGCCCACTTGAAAGCCGATGCCGTTCACTTCCACTACCGCCGACAGGGCATCCGATCCCGCAAGCGTTCCCTTCAGATAGGAGATCATCGTCCGCCTTCTCCCCTTCCCGACGGCACCGCATTCACCAGATAGCAGACAGCCGCCGCCAGGGCGTCTGCCGCATGATCCGGATGCGGTTCCTCTTCCAGATTCAATAGCTGCCGCATCATGTACTGCACTTGGCGCTTGTCCGCCTGACCGGTGCCCACCACCGTCTGCTTGATGGTGGAAGGCGCGTATTCACCCAGGTCAAGCCCATGCTCGGCACAGGCGACCAACGCTGCCCCGCGCGCCTGCCCCGTGGCGAATGCGCTGGTGGTGTTGTTGCCGAACCAGACGGTCTCGATTCCGACGGCATACGGCCGGTACCGTTCGATAACGGCACCCACCTGCTGGTATATCTTCAGCAAGCGCCGATGCAACGGCGTGTCGCTGCACGTGGCCACGCATCCATATGCCACGCAGCGAAAGCGCATGCCGTTGCGCTCCACCAATCCCCATCCGGTATGGGCCAGACCGGGATCAATACCCAGCACGACGTCCCGGGATCCATTCGTTCGCACGCTTAGTTCCTTTCGATGCTGCTATTGCAAATGCAAACATTTGTTCGCAGTATAGCACACGGAATGCAGCGAAAAATGTGCACGGCCGCGCGCATGGGGAACATCCACGATACGTCCTTGGAAGCAGTCGCAGCGCCCCGTGCCGCGTACGGGCTTTTCGCCGCCTCCCGCCGATGCGCGGGCGAAAAGGGCGGATATCGCCGAATGCCGCCATCATGCATGCAGAAGCGCATAGTATACTTTTTTGTTATCCGAAGCCGTAGCAGGCGCCTCCGAAGCCGACATGCTCGCCGATGCCCGAACGGCCTTCGGAATTGAGGCGAATCCACCGAAGGGAACACAGAAGATGTCGCAGAACCTTTATATCGATACGCGCGGACGCTGCGCGGAGCCCGTCCCCTATACGCAGGCCGTCATCGACGGCCTGGCCGAAGGCGGCGGACTGTACGTGGCCCAGAATATTCCCCATATGGACTTGGACGACATCTTGTCCCTGGCGAAGCTGCCGTATCGCCAGCGCGCCGCTGCCGTATATCGTGCATTCGACGTGGACTTGGACGATGCCGTCATCGACTCCATCATGGAGGGATCCTACGGCACGAACTTCGACGATGAGCGCATCTGCCCCATCACCTCCCTTGATGACAACACGCATGTGCTGGAGCTTTGGCATGGCCCCACCAGCGCATTCAAGGACATGGCGCTGCAATGCCTGCCGCGCTGCTTCTCCGCGGCGGTGAAGCAGCAGCAGGAGCAGGGCAGGCTGGACCACGACTTCCTGATTCTGGTTGCCACGTCCGGCGATACCGGCAAGGCGGCGCTGGAAGGCTTCAAGGACCAGGACCATGTGAGCATCGGCGTCATGTACCCGGACGGCGGCGTTAGCGACATCCAATATCGCCAGATGGCCACGCAGGCGGGCAACAACGTCAAGGTCTGGGCCGTTCGCGGCAACTTCGATGACTGCCAGACGGGCGCAAAGGCCGTGTTCAACGACAACGCATTCGCCAACGAGCTGCAGAACAACTACCGCATTGCCCTGTCCAGTGCGAACTCCATCAACTGGGGCCGCCTGATGCCGCAGATCGTCTACTACGTTTCCAGCTATGCCCAGCTGGTTGCGGACGGGAAAGTGGAGCCCGGGAAGCCCATTGACGTGTGCGTTCCCACGGGCAACTTCGGCAACATCCTGGCAGCCTGGTACGCGAAGCAGATGGGCACGCCCATCGAGCGCCTGCTGTGCGCCAGCAACGAGAACCGCGTGCTGACGGACTTCATCAACACGGGCGTGTACGACATCTCCGACCGCGAGTTCGTGCTGACGCCGTCGCCGTCCATGGACATCCTGGTCTCTTCGAACCTGGAGCGCCAGCTGTTCGAGCTGACCGGCCGCAATGCCAAGGCAATCGCCGGATGGATGGAAGATCTGAACAAGCGCAAGCATTTCGAGATCGACGGCGATACGCTGGAGAAGCTGCATGCCGACTTCGCCTCCGATTCCGTGAACAGCAAGGATTGTCTGAAGACGATCAAGGACGTCTACGACCGCTATGGGTATCTGCTTGACCCGCACAGCGCCGTGGCCTTCCGCGTTGCCCAGAACCTGCGCGGCAGCAATCCTGTGCTGATTGCCAGCACGGCGCATTGGGCGAAGTTCGGCGCCAACGTCTACCGCGCGCTTCACGACCTTGCCCCGCACGACGAGCTGCCCGAAGATGTGGCCGCGCTGAGCGGATGCGACCTCAATCGCTTGGTTGAGCGCGAAACGGGCTGCGGTCCCATTCCTGCCGGCCTTGCCGAGCTGGACAGCCTGCCCATCCGCTTCACGGAAGTCATCGATGGCAACACGGGCGCCATCGAGAACGCCGTTCGTGAGATGCTGAGCGAATAACTGCCATAGGAAGGAGTCGCTCCATGATGTTGCACGATATTCAGGGAGTCTATTCCAACCATTACCAGGAGAAGGACCCGCATCCCCGCGATCGGGTTCTTTCCTTTTCCGGATCGACGCTGCTCATGAAGCGTCGCGGTGAGGAAATCGCGTTGCCCACCGTCTCCGAATACGATTTGGACGACCGCAACGCCACGTACCTGTTCTCCATAGACGACTGCGCGTATTTCCTGGATCGTGCTCCGGGCAATTTGCAAGACGATGCTACCCGCACGCTGCTGGGGCAGCACGGCATCGATGCCGGTCAAACGGGTACCGGACGAAATGCAGCGCCTGCCGAATACGCATACCAGTCCCTGGAAAATTTCCAGTGGATACAGCCGAGAGATACCCGCTTCGCCGTAGAGGTGGGCTGGCAGCTTTCCCACTGGTATGCGGATAACCGCTTCTGCGGACGATGCGGCGCACCGACGGAAGCCGACCATGTCGAGCGCATGCTGCGCTGCCCGGAATGCGGCAACATGATCTACCCGAAAATCAGCCCCGGCATCATCGTGGGCATCATCGACGGCGACAAGCTGCTGCTGACCCGCTATGCCGGAAGGGGCTTCAAGGCATGGGCCCTGGTGGCGGGCTTCACGGAAATCGGCGAGCCGCTGGAGGACACCGTGCGCCGCGAGGTCATGGAGGAAGTGGGCCTGCACGTGAAGAACATCACGTACTTCACGAACCAGCCCTGGATGCGCTCCGCCTCTTTGCTAGTGGGGTTCTTCGCCGAGGTCAACGGAAGCCCCAGCATCACCGTTGATCACAGCGAACTGGCGGAAGCAGCCTGGGTTCCCTGGCACGACGTGCCGCACGAGCCGAACGGCTACAGCATGACAAGCGCTATGATGCATGCGTTCTATGAGAACCACGACCATTTGGAGCGCCTGATCCATTCTTAGGCTTCGCATCCGCATGCCTGTGCGGCTGCGTATGCTGCCGCCTGTCACCCGACCGTTTCTTCTGGCGGCCGGGCGTCGTTCCTTCTGCGCATGCAGCAGGCTGCTCCTTCGCATGCGAATCGCGTCCCCCTTCTCTGGAATCTGCCTGCTGCCAAGGATGCGACGGCTCTGTCAGGGGTACCAGCCGGACATCCACCATCACGCGATACCCCAGGGTATCGAACAGCGTCCCGTCCTGCTGATACACGGGGGCAGCCGCCCGCTCTGGCACCACGAGCTCGGCATCGACTGGCGCGGGGACATGGGCAGTGGGTGCCGCAACGGGCAACGAGACAGACTGCGGCGCATGCCGCGATGCAAAAGCCGCACCGCCTTCCTGGAACGGATCGTCCGGTTTCTGCTGTGCAACCTCGCGCTGCGGCGTTCCCCCTGCGGTCCCTACGTCATCTTTTCCGAATCGATGCAGGCACCCGTAGCAGATCTCCATGTCGTCAAAGCATCGCGCCTTGCAGACGGGGCAGGTCTTCATCTTTCGTCCTTTCTCGAATGGGCAGGCGCATCCGCCGCCCTGAATCCACCTAATTCCAGGCATTCGCCCTCTTCGAACCAGACCTCGCGCGGTACGGCAAAGCGCTCCAACACAGCGACTGCCTGCGCATTGCGTACGCGCCTGTTCGGCAGGACATCGCGGCATGATTGGATGATCCTGCCGTGTTCGTCCACAAACGCCACATCGATGGCGTACCCCATACCGAACGTGTGAATATCGCGGCAGGGCGCCAACATCAGCACGGAATCGCTTTCGGGAGACATCAGCAGTCCGCGCAATCGGCTGGTCAGGCGCGTTGCCAGCACAAGCCGTGAAGCGGGAAAGCCGTCTACCGGAAGCTTCGCGTATGGCAGCATCCGCCCTTGCGCGCCCGACCGCACCCTGTTGGCCTCCCTACTGCGAAGACTCGCTTGCAGCATTCCCATCACCCCGATCCAACACCACAACCACCGAGGTGTCGTCGCCTACGGCAGTGCAATCCACGTATGCCCAGGTATAAGCCCCCTCTTGTTTCAGAAAAGATGTCCGGTTTCCCTGCCCGCTCTCGATGTACGTCCAGCCGTTCTCCTGCAGGCGGCCCTTGCACAGCTCCATGGTGTCTTCCGGAGCGCCCGAGCAGACCATGCCGACTATCCTTCCATCCGGAGTATGCTGCAGCTGCCCGAATCCCTCCGTCGAGAACACGGAGCTTTCGAAATCCGCCGGCACCCCCGCTTCCGACGAGCCGAATATACCCGAACCCCGGCTTGCCGCCTGCACCATCTGCGCAGCGGTAACGGCACCCGTATCGCCCTGATCGCCTGCAACGGCATCGGCGATGCCGTCAGATCCGGCAAGCGCTGCAACTATCGCCACGGCAATGAGCGTTCCCCTTACCGTTTCTTTCCTCATAGCTACCCTCCTTAGAACAGCACGCCTGGTTTATAAGGACTCACCACCAGGGATGTCGTATGTTGCAGATGCGGCAACGACACGCCCAGGATGGAACTGCGAAGCCCCAGACCGAACAGATTCGGGGCATATTCCAACGTCGCATCGAAACGCACCATGCCCCCATCCTGGTTCGAGGAAGTCACGGATACCGACGTCGTATCGCTTGAGAATTCCGCTTCCAAGGCCGATTGGATACGCGGTCCGGCCGCCGCACCCGTTTCGCCGTATCCCGGCGATGCCGCATAGGTGCGGATGGCATTTTTCGCCTGCACGTCGAATCCCGCGCACTCGGAGAAGAAGAGGGCCGCATTCACCGCAATGCAGGCAATAATGACCATGATTGGGAACATCGCCATGAACTCCATGGTCATCTGGCCCTTCGAATACCTTGCCGACGCGATTGCAAGCATGTTCGTCACCTCCATTGCACGACATCCGTCATCGTTGCGCGTATGGAGCGGAGCCGCGCCGCCAGCTCGGATATCAGGCCTTCGCCGGTATTCTTGACCGCCGGCGGCAACGTGATGGTCACCGGCAGGGAAGGTCCTGCATCGCCGAACGGCTGGATGGTGGCTATGACAATCTCGTCGTTGATGGAGCGCACCTTCTTCACGGCATAGGTCTCCGCAACGGACACCGCACCCGAGAACAGGTCCTGGCCGGTCATTTGCGCCGCCGCCTTCTTCACGGACAGGAATCGGGCGGACGCCTCGCTTCCATCTCGCGACAATGCGTGATACGAATTCGCAAGGATGGGCTTCGGCGCGTCCAGTTTCGCCGGTTTCAATCCCAGGCCCTCAACGGTTTCCTTGAACTTTCCCGATGCCCATGTCCCCAGCCCGCTCGGACCCACCAGGGGCAGACGGTTGAGAAGGGAGCGCAAGCCGTTCTCCACCGCCGATTCCCCTTGCGTGTATGCGAACAACAGGGAGGACCAGGCATCAAGCACCATACCCGCTCCGGTCACGCCCAGCGTCTCCCCCTGCCCCTTAAATCCATCCAGGAGAGACGAGAGCACCGAGGCCGTTTCCTGCGGTTTGTCGCTTGCCAGCACCGCCGACGATATCGCCGCCCGCGTGCCCAGCGAAACGCCCGTGCTGACGAACGAGTTCTCGAAGCCGCTGTCTGCCGGAAGGGACTTCGTCGTCGCCACGATTGCAACGGATCCGTACCGTCCCGGCGGCTTCGCATCTATCCGCTGCGAGGCCGCCTGCGTCATGGCAGCGCTCAGCTCTTCGAATGCTTGCCGCACAATATGCTTGGCCTTGTCCGATTCCGGCTTCTGCTCCTCGCGCGCCTTCTGATAGCGCTGTGCCGCCTCGGCAACCTTCCGATAGTGGTATTCGAAACCGTTGTCTATGGTCGAAGACGCCGCTGCCACCTTCCCCAGACTGGAAACGGTGAACTCGCAATCGGGGCACGTTTCGAAACCCCCTTCATCGAGGTCCTTGATGGAACCGGTGCCGACCGCGGACGCCGCCTGCGGGCAACCGCTGAATGCGTGCATGGTCTTCTTCTTGCCGTTTTCCGTAATGGGATACACGGATTCCGTATAGAGCTCCGTCTCCTTCATCTCCGACGTGTTCCTGGGAAGCAGGGGGAAATTCGCGGAGAACGAATCGTCACTCTCTTTCACGAACCCCTTCGCCACGGTCTTCGATGCATAGCGGTAGAAGCGTTTCCGCAGCTCGGAATCCGCTTGCGCAGATATGGAGGAGCCTTCTGGGCTCTCCGCGGCAAGCCGGGCCGGATAGTAGGCCTGAGCACGGCGGAGGGCAACGGCAAAACTCCACGCGTCCGCTGTAGCGTAGTAGGGGTTTTTATCATCGGAGAGCGAGGCAAGCGTCTTCGCGCGCTCGTAGAGGCAATAGCCCGGGTTGTCGCCGCAATCCGCCCGATACCCCTCTTCCTTCGCCTCGTTCGCCTCCCGCGCCGCCTTATCCGCTTTCTCCGCAGCCTCTTCCAGCTCGTCCCGATTCTCCTGGACATCCGCCATCGCCGCTTGCGCTTTATCGGCTCCGCCGATCTGTATGTCCTTGCCCTTCACCGGCAGCAGGAGCGCGAAACCGAAATACCCCGCATCGCCATCCGCCTGGGCGTTCGCCGATACGACCGCAGCCGAATCCGCGGCTGCCAAGAACGTCAGGGATTTCTGTACGTTGTTCAGCCCCTCGACGGCCTTTTCGGCAAACGAGTTGCGCGCTTTGAACACCTTCTCCGCAATGGCAATCAGTTTTCCGCCTACCGGCGCCGATTGGGGAATGCAGAGCGCTGCGATCCCCGCACCCATGACAACGGCCCCGGTCAGAGTCATGGAAAGCACCAGAGCGTCGCAGACGCGCACTGCGATATAGAATTCCGCAACGACATCCTCCGCCGCAAGCGCGGCGGCATCCGCCGTCTCCTGGATGGTTGCAGCGCTGTTGATGCGGTACACCTGCGCCGACGCAAAGATCAGCGATAGGGAGACCAGCAACGCCAGCACCACGCCGACCGTCGAGAACCCCTCATCATCGAAGCACACGTCATGCACGCTCATCGAACCCGCCTCCTTTCCCTATCAGCCCCAGTTACCTGCCCACGCACCTGCATGCAATCCGTACTTGCTTGCAGCCACCCATTCCGGCTGCGTTTGCATGGTTCGCGTCACGGACACCTCCAAATTCCCCGACGCATTTGCAAGACCTATCAACTTGCATCCGACATCCAGCAGCGGCAGCGGCTTCACTTGCTGCGAGATGGTCGCGCTGACCGTCTGGCTGCTCTCGTTTCCCTGCAGCTGGATTTCCCACGAGCATCCGCCCTCATGCACATGGAAGTTCTCCTGCGGCGGTATGGCTCCCAAATGGCGGATGACGGCCTCCTCGTACACCTTGTCGGACAACCCCTGCGAAGCGGTGCGCATGACGAGCATGCGGCAGGCATCCGATGCCGCAGACTCCATGACCACCCGGTCGTAGAGCAAGATGCCCGGCTGCAGCAAGAGAAGCAGTCCCAGGAATATCAGGGGGATCAAGAACGCCGCCTCGACTGTAGCCTGGCCGTTCGCTCCCCTGCGCAGCCGTTGCGCGCAGTCCGCCAAGACACCGCGAACGGCATCAGTACATGAAGACATCGCCGATCGCCCCCGCCGCTGCCGACTGCAGATGATGAGATGCGCTTTGCAGGGCATGCAGGATCGGCGCGCCCATGTCGAAGAAATGCCAGAGTGCGCCGAACCCCACGACCATGGCGAGAAGTGCTGCTAGGACAACAGCATATTCCACCGTCCCCTGGCCGCTGCACCGCCACTGCCCGCAGCGCCACCCGCTACAACCCGTTGATGCCTGCGGCGATTGCATTCCACAGCTCTTGAATCTTCGGCTTGAATAGCGTGATGGCCAAAATGGCGATAACCACCAGCACGCCCACGAGAATGGCGTATTCCGTTGTTCCCTGCCCCCTCCTGTCCCGAAACAACGCCGCCATCCGCACCCACAGGCACGTCCACCAATTCCAAACCCTTTCCATGGCATACCTCCTAAAACTCCGTCATCAATTCCAGAATCACCGGCCCCATGACCAGCAGCAACATGGCTGGCAGTATCAACGTTCCCACGGGAAGCATCATCTTCACCGGGGCCTTCGCAATACGCTCCTCCATGCGCGCCCGATGCAGGGCGCGCGATTCCACCGCCGATGCCTCGAGTGCATCCGCAAGCGGGCTTCCGAAGCGAAGCGACCGGATCGCGCTCTCCACCACCCGGTCAAGGAGCACGGAATCGTACTGCGCCGCCAGGTTTCGCAGGGCCTCTTCCCGCTGCACCAAGCCGGTCTCCCACTGGCTCACCGTCTTCGCCACGCTATGCGCCAACGCCGTATCGAAGTACCGGGGATACAACGCGAACGACTTCTCCAGTGAAAGCCCACTGTGCATACCCAGCATGACGACCTCGATCATCTCCGAGAGATGCCGCTCAGCGTCCTCGCTTCGCGTGCGCGCCTCTCGTTTGAGCGCCCAACCAGGCAATGCGAATCCGATGCAAGCGCCGGCCAGCATGCCGAGCACGGCCAGCTCCGCCGTGAACACCGCGCCCGTCACGCCGCCTACCGCGGTTCCTCCCACGGCAAGCTTCATGCGGGACAACCGGACGCCACGCACGGTAACAGATCCGCTCATGCCCACATGCATCAGCAGCCGCTCTCCGGGGTCGAACCTGTCCGAAAACGGCAGGCGCATCATGCTGGCGCCGCCCTGTTCCGCTCGGCTTTCCCGCTGCACCGTTAGCAGCACGCGATGTGCCAACCCGGTTGATTCCGGCAGCGAAAACAGCGCCTCTTCCCCGGACTGCGCGGCCAGCTCCCGCGCCGTCCGCTTCCTTTGCGCAACGCGTCTGCTGCGCATGAACGCCGAGAACAGCAGCGAGCCGCATGCCGCAGCGCATGCCACGGCGATGGCCAATGCCGTTCGATCCCCGATCATTCATCCCTCACCTCCAACAGCTTCCGAACCGCCGCAACACCCGCCGCCTGCATGGCAAGCGCCACCGTCAACACCGCAATGCCCGATGCCGATGAGAAGAACGGCGCCAGGAAATCCTGCGTGAATGTGGACAACAGCGCGATGAGCACAAACGGCATGATGGTCACCACCTGAGCGGAAAGCCGCGCCTGTGCCGTCTGGACGCGCAGCGACCTGCGCAGGGCAAGCTCCTGGTTCACCGCATCGCATGCCGAATCGATGATCTGCCGCATGCTCCCGCCGGTCCGATGCTGCACTTCCAGCGCGACGATCACGAATCCCAATTCCGGCAAATCGGCATCGCGCCTTAATTCCTCAAGCACCCGATGGGTGGTTTTGCCCGTCTCCAGGCCAGATGCCGCCCGATCGAAATACCCCGCAATCTCGTCATCCGTTTCCGTGGCAATCTGGCGAAACGTCTGAAGCAACGTGTACCCCGCATGGAAACAGGCATTCATCGAACGTAGAACGCCGGGAATGCCATCACGCAGCTGGTCATGCGCTGTCTCGATGGCCCGCTTTGCGGCAACCACCATCGCGAACACGAAGATGATCGCTAAGGCAATGCCCAGCAGTGCAGACCCGAACGCACATCCTGCCGCGAACAGCACTGCCGAACCCAGACCCAATATGCTCAGCAGGCCCGTTTTCGTGGCATCCCACCCATGGAGGCGACAACCGCGCACCAGCAGCTCGGCAAGCCCGTCCATCCTCTCCATGCGCAGCAGGCGTTCCGCAAGCGGTACAAGGAACGGCACGCCGTTGCGCAGCAACCTGGTCCGGCCGGCGCGACGCGATGCTTCGTCGCCCTGCCCGCGGAGCGACAGCACAGAATGGCCCACCGAGCGCGCGAATCGGACAACTTGCATGCACAAACAGCATCCTGCGAAAAACGCCGTCACGAAGGCGGTGCAAGCAAGCCAACTCGCCGTTTCCATTCGGCAACCTCCTCTCCCCGGGCAAGACCGCGGACTTCCAACCTATCCATCCAATCCGGCACAGCAGACCAGACCCCTTCGCTCTGGAAATACTCGCGTTCGAACAGGGGCGTCACGCGCACGGTGTGCTTCTCGTCGTCGTATGAGAGCGCGACGATCTGCGAGAGGTAGCGGTCGCCGGAAGGCGCGCGGGCAAGTTGCAGCACCACGTCAATGGCAGAGGCGATTTGCCGTTCGACGACATCCGCCGGGAGGTCGGCCGCATAGCGCACCATAACCGCCAGGCGCGACACGGCATCCGCCGGAGAATTCGCATGAAGCGTGGTCAGCGACCCGTCGTGACCCGTGTTCATTGCCTGCAGCATATCCAGCGCCTCCGCACCGCGGCATTCGCCCACCACTATCCGATCGGGACGCATGCGCAATGCATTGACCACCAGATCTCGGATGGTGACCTCCCCCGTGCCTTCCGCATTCGCAGGCCGCGCCTCCAGGCGAACGACATGCGGATGTTCCAGGAACCTCAGCTCAGCCGAATCCTCGATGGTCAGAATGCGCTCCTCGAACGGAATCTCGCACGAAAGGGCATTGAGCAGAGTGGTTTTACCGGTACCCGTGCCCCCGGAAACGGCGATGCTCACCCTTGCCGCAACCGCCCATCTCAGGAACTGCGCCGTTTCCCCGTCCAGCGAGTTCATGTCCACCATCTCGTCCAACGTGATTACATGCTCCGCAAATTTTCGGATGGTCAGCACGGGGCCGTCCAACGAAAGCGGCGGGATCACGGCATGCACGCGATGGCCTTCCGGCAAACGCGCATTCACCATGGGCAACGATTCGTCGATGCGCCTCCCCAAAGGACTGATAATCCGATCTATCAACGCCCGGACCTCCTCGTCGGAGGCGAACGACTGTCCGCAGGCGAACAACTTACCGCGACGTTCGCAGTAAACGGAATGCGTGCCGTTCACCATGATCTCCGTGATCTCCGGATCCGCGAGCATCGCCTCGAGCGGCCCCAGGCCGAAGAGGGCGTCCAGCAGCGCCCGAACCAGCGCCTCACGGTCCTCTTCATCCAGCATGCCGCTTCGGGGAATAGCGTTTTGCGCGAAGACCTGGCGGCATATGCTGCGAATCTCGTTCTCAGCGCGCAGAGGATTGTCTGTGACCATCCGCGCAAGCTTGTCGCTGGGAATATGCAGCCACAGCTGCTGCTTCAGGGCATCAAGCTGCATGCTGTGCAGATCCGAACCGTATGCCTCGACCGTATTCCCCGCCGCTCGGATGCAATCATTCAGCGTCATCATGCCCTCCTTCTCCGCCGGAACGGCATCACGTGCCTTGGAGTCTGCACGGGACGGGCCACCTGCCGCTCCCGCCGAGACGCCTCAGGCAGGATATCCACCAGGAACGCCTGCAGGCTTTGGCAGAAGTCGTTTCGCGTCTTCAGCAGTTCGGGCGCCATGCCGGCACCCATGAGCTCCTCCACCTCGCGCCCGCCGTCCTTGAGTTCGACCACCTTCGCCCCGTTCAGCGCACACGAGATATCCAACGACGTCAGCATGCCGTTTCGCGAGCAACGGTTCACCGCGAACAGGAACGGCGTGGATGCCACGCCGCAGCGGGCACAGAGTTCAAGCGCACGCTTGATGGCCTTTAGCGAAGTGGGACGTTGATCTACCAGGAACAGCGTGTTCGAGCTGAGTTCGAGCAGCCTGATATGCTGCTCCATCCAGAACGACCCGGTGTTCACGATGATCACGTCGAACGCGCGGCGGAGCCGGTCCATCAGCGCCTCCAGCTGCTCGCCGACCATCTCCGAATCCTCCACGCCCGTCGGAGCCGCCAACAGCGCAGGCCTTCCCTCCTGCGGCACAAGCTGCTCTAAGCGCAGCGGATCGCGCAGCGCCTGGTCGATGCGCAGCGGATTGCGGGCGGACAGCAGCTGCGCAGCATCGCCGAACTGCAGATCTGCATCCAGCAGCAGCGTGCGATACCCCAAAGCCTGCGCTATCAGCGCTGAGAGCACGGCAACAGTGCTTTTGCCCACCCCGCCGCCGGCACTGGCGACCGTCAGGATATAGGCGCCGTCCACCCGGCTTACCGCCGGACGCGTTCCCGATTGTCCGAACAAATCGGCCGCCTGCACGCGTTCGCGTTTCGGCTGCGCCGTTGCGCTCACGCCGCCTGCTGCCCTCCGCTCCCTCCGCGCCCGGCCCTGCCGCGTGCCGGAGCCCCTGAATACCGCAGGACGCTCCGCAGCATCAGGCGCAGGACTCCGCCGGCCTTGCGCAGCCTCGGGATCGATGCGCTGCAACCGCGCCGTCTGCATCGCCCCATTGCCGCAGTCGCTTGACGCGGTCGGCACAGACGTGCCAAGCCGTTCCCCCGATGCCGTCCCAACGGAATCGGAAGATGCCGTCACCGCACGGCGTTGGGCCGCCTTGCGGCGCGCATAGCGATTCGCCAGTTCTTTGGCATCGATGACGCCATCGATACCTGCCGCGCTGGCGCGGCTCCGCAGAGAGCCGTTTCCCTGATGCGTAAGCAAGTACACGGGACGGCTGCTGGAATCCCGCTTCAGCGCTGCGGCAAGGTTTATCGGATCCATTTCGTCGCTCGAAGCAACCCACACCTCTTCGATGGCGCTGTCCCGATGCAGGTAGCGACGCGCCTCCTCCGCATGGGAGATGGGCTTCAGCCATTCCTGCCGCGGAAGGCTCTCACCCTCCAGACCCAATAGGTCGGGATGCTGGAGGCTCTGCCCGTCGGCGCACAGGACCACTCTTTGCATGCTCACTTCTCCTCCTCTCCCGGTATGGCGAAGTACAGGTTCCCCGTTTCCGCAGATGAGACATACTCCTCGACCGCATTTGGCTTCACTGCCACCGTTACCCAGGAAACGGATTTCCCGGCAGCATCCTCGGATTCCCCGGCACTGGTGGCCAGCACCAACACCCCCTTGCCCAGCAGCTTCGTGCCGCTGTTGCCGGTCAGATAGATGTCGATGCTCGTGCCCGACGAGATGGCGCCGCCGACGGCCTTCACTTCTTCCGTGGGAAGGCTGACAGCAACCATGCCCCGGGGTACCTCGACCTTCGCGCTGCTCTGCTCGAACCTCGTCGAGGTGATCACCTCGCCCGATACGACCGTGGAGGCAACCTGCTTGCCGACCACGTCCTTCTCGTCCTCCATAGCGTTTTCCGGAAGGAGGTCGGTCAGCCATTGCTTTGTTTCCACATCCGATTGGGAAATCGTCTCGCCGGGCAAGATGGTGCGCTTCGAAACGACCACTTCCACTCGCTCGCCGCCATAGCGCGAAAGCGCCTCTGCACGCTCCTGATCCGCTTGCGCGGTAACCGACTGCGTGTAGGCGAATACCGCTGCTGCGCACACAATCCCCGAGATAATCCCGGCTACAACCATTCGCTTATCTCCCATGACCGTCCTCCCTTCCGGTTACCGCCATCGTGAAGGAAGGCGCTCGCGCGCCGTTACGAGGTTTCCCCCGCCAGCATCGTGCAGGGCTAGCGCACGCGCACCGCAGCACTAAAACCCCTTGTCACAGGACAGGAATTGGTCGAAAACCAGCCATAGGGAAACGCAGCGGAAATCGAGTCGCGCTGCAGGAAATGTGCAACGCATTAGCATCGCGGGGGCGCAAACGCCACCGGAAGGGCACGGCCTCCGCGCAAGATCGCAAACACCACGCAAGAGCACGGGGCACCCGCGAACTCAAAGCACGAAAAAGCCCTCCGCATCTCGTTACCCGAGATGCGGAGGGCCGTTATCACTTGCAGCCGAATGCGCAGGCGCCCACTTACCGGCGTCGAAGAACCGGCGAACGCTCCGTTATTGCAGGGCTTCGTACACCGTTCCATCCACCAATCCGGCCGCAAAATCTCCCAGCTCATCGATGGAAATGGGGCTTTCCTGTCCGCTCCAATGCAGCAGCAGGCAGGCAAGGCCGCCGCTATAGAACGCATGGAGATACGCCAGGCGCTCCTCCGGCCATTCCTCGCTCGCAACGACGCTGGTCGTGTCTTTCAAGGACTCCAGCAGGCGCATCTGGAACAGGCCGAACAGCCGATTGTCGGCCATCATGCGCACGAAGGCCTCTTTGCCCTCGAATTGGGCGATGAACAACCTCACGGCATCGGAGACCTCCGAATTCCCTTCGCCCCGGAACTGCTCCTTCGCCCGCTCGAACGTCTTTTTGAAGATACTGCTGATGACCTCATCTTTGTCGTTGAAGTTCTTGTAGAACGTCGGCCTCGAAATGCCGGCTTCTTTGCAGATGGCTGTCACCGACACGTTTTCGTACGGCGTTTCCTGCATCAGCTTCACCAAAGCGTCCTCGATGCGCTTCATGGATTGCAGCGCTTTCGGATTGGTGCCTTGATACATGGCCGAATCCCCCTTGGTCTATTGCCCTTACCGACAGCTTCCCTTCTACCGGCAAGGTTCCTCATTGGTACTTGAACTCTAACATATGAGGATAGAAACCAGAACGCGGTGTAGGTATACCGCCGTTGCGTCTGCGGATGTATTCACCCCAGTCCCCATCATCTTACTCGAGTAAAGCATATATCATCTGCACGCACGTGCAACATATCGGCTATCAACGGAAAAAGATATCGGCAGAACGGCGCGCAAAAAAGCACACGGCGGCCCCTTGGACCACCGTGCTCAATCGGTTATCGAAAAGAAAGATCCGGGCCCCGCACAGAGCAGTCCCGCCCGGCACGCACCGGTATCGGAATCAATGGATGAACATCGCATCGCCGAACGACAGCATACGGTATTCGTTGTCGATGGCGTGCTTGTATGCGTGCATGATGTTGTCGCGGCTGCTGAAAGCACTGACCAGCATCATTAACGTGCTGCGCGGCACATGGAAGTTCGTGATCAGGCAATCCACTACGTGGAACGTGCTGCCGGGCAGCAGGAATAGATTCGTGCGCGCATGGTCGCGCGCCTTCAGGCAGCCTGCCTCATCATCCCAGGCGCTTTCCAAGCTGCGGACGCTGGTAGTGCCCACCGCAATCACGCGATGCCCTGCCGCATGCGCGGCATTGATGGCGTCGACGGTGCCCTGGGATACGGAATACGTTTCCGTATGCATGGTATGGGCCGTCGGGTCCTCCTCATCCACGATGCGGAACGTATCCAAGCCCACCTGCAGTTCTACCGTATGCCAGTCGACGCCCTTATCTTTCAGGCGCCGAATCAGGTCTTCCGTGAAATGCAGGCCCGCCGTCGGAGCAGCTGCGGACGTTTCTTCGCGCGAATACACGGTCTGGTACAGCTCTTCATCGCCCGTGTAGTTCTTGATATAGGGCGGCAACGGCGTATGGCCGACGGCATGCAGCGCCTCGTCCAACGTGTCGTATGCCTGCGTGGTCAAGCGCGCAACGCGCTCCCCCTTGCCCTCGTCGTCCGACCAGTCCACAATCTCGGCAGACAGCACCGTATTGCCATCTTTGTCGGCAAAGTCCACAACGGCGCCCGGCTTCAAACGCTTGCCGGGGCGCACGAGGACCTCCCAGGTGGCGCTACGATTCGATTCGCCGTTCGCCGCCAGCGAGGCGTCGTCGCGCGATCCGGGACGACCGAAGACCTCGCGCAGCAGGAACACCTCCGCCTGGCCGCCCGTGCCGTGCTTCGCGCCCAGCAGGCGAGCCGGCATGACGCGCGTCTCGTTCGCAACTAGCACATCCCCCGGCTCCAGGTACTCGATGATGTCCCGAAAGATGCGATCCTCCAAAGCGCCCGTCTTCCGGTCCATGACCAGCATCCGGCATCCGTCGCGATCGGCCGCCGGCTCTTGCGCGATGCGCTCTTCCGGCAGATCGTAATCGAAGTCGCTCGTCTTCATGCGTCACCTTCCATGCTCAGCGGCAACAGTAAAAACGGCGAACCCTGAACGAGTCCGCCGTTATAATTCAATGGTGGGCGATGAGGGATTTGAACCCCCGACCTAGTGCTTGTAAGGCACCCGCGCTCCCGCTGCGCCAATCGCCCGTGAAATGCAGTATATCAGAACGCACGCGCCGCAAGCAGCGTCTGCACACAGCCACCGCAAACGGGCACCGTGCCGATACCGACGGTCGAAACATGCCCGAGCACTCCATTCACCGCATCATTCCCCTTTTGCGAAATATCCGGAGAAACGCCCGCGCGCCGCCCGCTTAGCCACAACGCTCAGTCTTCACCCCGAACAAGGTATTCCACCTTCACGTCCTCGTCGGTGCTCCGTTCTTTCAGGGGACCCAGGAACCGCTCCACGGACAGGCGGTCGCAGAGCACGGTGTCATCCCACGACAGGTTGTCGTACCAATCCGCCACGCTCTCCAAGCCGAAGCCATCCAATGCATCTAGGAACGCCCGGGCGTAATTGCCCGTACCGGGCAGCTTCGCACGACAAGCCGCGGTATCCACCGCTTTCGGCTTCCCCAATCGCTCGATAACCAGCTCCCGCAGATCGTTCTTGAATTCGGGAGCTTCCTGCTCCACGCCGTCGAGCATGCCCTCGATAATCTCGCGCGCATCCTGGTCGTCTTCATCCGCCACGGCGTTACCTCCTTCCTGCTCACATATTCCCCACATTATAGCCACAATGTCGAAATGATGATGGTTGACGTGTCGGATGTCAGCAGCGGAGCGTCCGTGTGCCTGCCGAATGAAAGGAGGACGAAGCGCGCCGGCTATTCCCAGCCCAGTACGCGCTGGAACAGATAGCCTTCGCGCACGCCATGGTGGGCAACGACGATGCGATCCGCGCGGTGAAGCTCATCGCGGGCAAGATGGCGGACGCGGTGCTGGAAGGCAAGCAGGGCAACCAGGAGGCCGCTCCCGCCGAGGACGCAGCAAACGCCTGATTTCCCATTCCGCAACCAATCAAATAACGTGTAAGGGAGAAAACAAAAATGGCTATTTCTGCAAAGGACGTTATGGAACTGCGCAAGCAGACCGACTGCGGCATGATGGAGTGCAAGAAGGCTCTGACCGAGGCTGACGGCAACTTCGAGAAGGCAATCGAGATCCTGCGCGAGCGTGGTCTGGCTACCGCCGCCAAGAAGGCAAGCCGCGTTGCTGCCGAGGGTATGGTCTACGCTGACTACTGCCCCGCCTGCAAGGTCGGTGTTGTCATCGAGGTCAACGCTGAGACCGACTTCGTTGCCAAGAACGACAAGTTCGTTGACTTCGTCAAGGAGGCCACCAAGGTCATCATGAAGCAGAACCCCGCTGATGTCGAGGCTCTGATGGCATGCAAGACCGAGGCTGGTGAGACTGTTGACGAGGCTCTGAAGAACCTGATCCTGGTCATCAAGGAGAACATCAAGGTTCGCCGCTTCACCCGTTACGAGGGCGTCTGCTCTGCATACGTCCACGGCGGCGGCACCCACGGCATTCTGGTCAACTTCGAGACCACCAACGACATCGATGCAAAGGACGAGTTCGTTGCTTACGGCAAGGACATCGCTATGCAGGTCGCTGCTGCTAACCCCGGCTACGTCGACGAGGCTTCTGTCCCCGCCGAGGTTGTGGCTAAGGAGAAGGAGATCATGCTGGCTCAGATGGCTCAGGATCCCAAGACCGCTAACAAGCCTGAGGCTGTGAAGGAGAAGATGATCCAGGGCAAGATCAAGAAGTTCTTCAAGGAGAACTGCCTGGTCGATCAGGAGTTCGTCAAGGACGGCGACATGACCGTTGCTCAGTACACCGCTAAGGTCGCTAAGGATCTGGGCGGCGAGATCAAGATCGTCAAGTTCGCCCGCTTTGTCAAGGGCGAGGGTCTGGAGAAGCGTGCTGACGACTTCGCATCTGAAGTTGCAAGCATGGTGAAGTAATTTAAACTTCCAAAGACAAAAGGGGAGCCGCAGTACCTGTAACAGGGTGCTGCGGCTCCTTTTTGTTTGTGAAAATGCAATACCGGGCAGCCTGCGGGCTGCCCGGTATTGCTGTAAAAATCTTCCGCTTATGCTTCGTCCAAAACCTCTTCGGGATCCTCAATAGCATCCTCGATGGTTTCCTCCACCTCCATCGTTTCTTCAGCATCGGGGGCGGCAAACAGCTCTTGGATTTGATCCCGCAGCCAGAGCAGGCGGTTGTCCAAAGCCTTATCCCGTGCCAGCAGCGGCGCAATGATCTCGGGCTTGTCGGTGATCAGGTCATCCACACCCAACTGCAACAGCTTTTCGGCATCCTGCTGGCGGTTGATGGTCCACGCCGAGATGGTCTTGCCGCGCAGATGGATCTGCTGCACCATACCGGCGGTGATAAAGGTGGATTCTACGCTGAAAAAGTCTGCGGCAGGCAGGTCGTAGTAGGTGCCCACGCCCAGCGCCAGAATATACCCTGTGGTAATGTCCGGGTCCAGCTCCTTCACCTTGCACAGGGTCTCGTAGCTTTGAGAGGTGACCACGCAGTCCGCGTCGTAGTCGTATGCGTGGATCAGCCGCACCGTTTCGGCCTCCAATGTCGGCGTAAAGGTGCTGGGCTTGATTTCAATGTTCAACTCTGCCTTGCCCTTGCACAGCGCCAGAACCTCCTCCAGTGTGGGAATATAGGCACCTGCAAACTGCCGATGGAACCAGCGCCCGGCATCCAGCTGCTGCACCTGTGCATAGGGCAGGTCATAGATGTTGGCGTTGCAGCCGGTACACCGGCGCAGGCTGGTATCGTGGGTCACCACGGCTACGCCGTCAGCAGTCATCTGCACGTCCAGCTCAATGCGGGGACTGCCATCTTCCAGCGCGGCCTCGAAGGCAGCCATGGTATTTTCCGGCGCACGGGAAGAATAGCCCCGGTGGTAGGTGATCACCGGGTCAGAAAGACCCAGCACGCTTTGCAGCGGCTGTGTTTGCGGGAAAAGCAGATATACCGCTGCTACGCCGCAGGTGACCAGTGCGGCGCAGGCCATCATCCCGGCCAACACCGTCTGCTCACGGGGCAGGGCAGGGAGCATTCCGGAAATGGTCGGCTGCGCTGCATCGGACTGTCTGGTCACTTCATACAGTGCCTCTGTAAGGGTGCTTTGCGCCGCCGTCATGGCGCAGTCCATGAGCAGACAAAGGAACGGCAGTTCGATCAGCAGTGCCGCGCGAGAAAGCGCCAGCAGGGCAGCAGTGCTGGCAAAGCCGACACCAAGAATGACACAATAGAACAGCAAAGCCCCGCACAGCAGCATCAGCCCGGTGCGCACGGTAGCGGTCAGCATCCAGCGCAGTGCCAGTGCAAGCAGTTGCCCGGTGCGGCTGCGCAAAACCCGCAGACTCTCCGCAAATGCACAGCCAAAGCTTTTACGTTCCAGCAGGAACTTTGGCAGCACTACAAGCCCGTCCAGCAGCAGCGCCAGCACACAAAGCACTGCCAGAGCAAATAGAAAACGGTTGGCAGCGCGCGCCTTCAGCAGCCCCCAGAGATATTCCGGCACGGCAAACTGGGTCAGATGGTTTGCTGCCAGAAAAAAGTTCGTCAACGGGATCAGGGCAACGCCATACAGCAGCAGTGGAAGATTCTGCGGCAGAAACACCCGCACAAGGCTGCAAAAGGCATCCCGGAACACCGCACCCACCCGCAGCGGCTCACCGTGCCGCACCCGCGTCAATAGCTGCAGCATCGCGGCAACCTCGTACAGGCTCCAAAAGGCTGCCAGCACCGCCAGCACGACGATGCACCCGATGATGGCAGGGGAGGCAAAGATGCGGGAAGCGGTCTTGTTGTTGAGGTATTGTATGGGCGCAAAGCGCAGTGTCAGCGCCCAGATCAGCTGCAGCGCCGGTACGAACAAGAAGTTTGTCAGCACCTTATAAAACAACAGAAAAAGCAGAAACACCCGCCCCTTTGACAAAAGCAGGGAACGAGCGGCAGCGTGCAGGGAGCGGTAGGTCTGCTCCTGCTGCTGGAACTTTACGGAAATTCGCTTCAAGATAGCTTCAACCTCTTTTGCATATTTGCCGGGCATTTCGTGTGCGCTATATAGGTACAGTTTGGCAGATTGCCCGGAAATATATGATTTTTTAATATAGTGTAACATAAACGCAACGGAAAGAAAACGCAGCAGACGGGTGCAGTTTTGCCAAAAAAACCGGGAAAATTTCTACATCCACAAAATGGGCGTGTGATAGCATTTGTCCAGATAAAACGTGCAAAACGATGAATCGTTAAAAATTTGAGTATCTATAAGTGACGGATGTTGAATCGCATGGAATTTTATAGAATCCCTTGCATTTTTTTGCCAGCTTCTGTATAATGAATATAATTTTGAAAGCTCACACAGACAACCAGGAGGTCTAATTATGGCTTCAAAGATCAATAAGGGAGAAATCCTCGCCAAGTTCTTCGATGACGGGGAGTACACTGCGCTGTTTGCTGATGGTGCAGTGAGCGCTGCCTGCGGCTATGCTGCAGGTCAGCAGGCTTACGCCGTTTATCAGAATGGCGAGGCTGTCACCGTAAAGGATGTTGAAAAGAACATCAAGGTTCTGGAAATGGCTGCACAGACCGGCTGCCCGGTGGTCACCTTCTATAACTCGGTTGGCGCAAAGCTGGCCGAGGGTCTGGACGTGCTGACCGCCAGCGCAAAGCTGAATGCACAGATCGCAAAGGTCTCCGGTGTTGTTCCGCAGGTGGCCGTTGTTCTGGGTGTCTGCGGCGGCACCAGTGCTCTGAGCGCTGCCAACGCAGATGTCTGCATCATGGCCGAGGGCGCAGAGCTGTTCTTCACCGCTCCGTTTACCTCCGCTGCCAAGGGCGATAAGGTCGCCGACGCAGGCAGCGCCGCTGCTGCCGCCAAGGCAGGCGTAGCTTCCATCGTGGCTACCGATGCCGCAGAGGCTGCTGAAAAGGCTGCTCACATCGTGGGTCTGCTGCCCGCCAACAACCTGACTGGCCCGGCAATCTTCGAGTTCGAGCAGCCCACCGCTGTTCTGGCTGCCGGTGCCGAGCCCGCAAAGGCTGCTGCCGCTGCTGACCCGTACACCTACACCCACAAGCTCCAGAAGCCCCTTGACTATGAGGGCAAGCACTACGAATCCCTCACGTTCGACTGGGGCAAGCTGACCGGCAATGACTCCCTCGCCATTGAGGCCGAGCTTACGGCTCTGAATCAGCCTGTGCTCATCCCCTCGATGAGTGCGGGCTACCTCATCCGCATGGCCTGCCGGGCGTGTACCGAGCCTATCGGTGTTGATGTCATCGGTGCTATGAGCATCCGGGACTACAACACCATCCGCACCAAAGCGAGAAATTTTTTGCTGAGGTCGGACTTGTAACTGGTGATGGCGGCGTGTGGCTGCGGCGACAGGTGCTCGCAATGGCACAGGTCAACTGTACGCCCGCGCCCTACTGGCTGGAAATGCCCCTGTATCAGTTCCGGCAATGGATCCGCAGCAGCAATGACCTCATTGCCGAGCGCCAGAGAGCGAGAAAGGACGGTAAGTAGTGGCTCGTAAAGAGTGGGAGCTGCTGTTCAACCTGTCCGCCAAACAGAACAGCAACTTCTCCAGCACCTTCAAGGCTGCGCAGTCGGCTCTTGTGGAGACACAGAACCGCATCCAGCAACTGAACAAGGTACAGTCCGACATAACCGCGTACCAGAAGCAGCAGCAGGCCGTTGACTCCACCAAGCAGCGGCTGGCCGTCTTGCAGCAGCAGTACGATAACATCCAGAAAGAGATTCAGGAGACCGAGGGCTATTCCTCTGCACTGGAAAACAAGCTGATTTCCAAACAAGCGCAGATCGACAAGACTGCGGCCTCCCTGAACACTTATGAGCAGCGTTTAGCTGCCACCGGGAACGCCCTGCACGAGGCCGGCGTGGATACCACGCAGCTGACAGCAGAAAGCGTCCGGCTGGAAACTGAGGTCGATAAGCTGAAAGACCAGCAGGTTGACCTCAAAAAGACCATGGACGAGGCTGGAGAGGGCGCAAAGGGCTTCGGCGAGAAATCTGTCGAAGCCCTCGATACCGTTGAATCTGTGCTTGCCACGGCCGGCATCGCAAAAGCCCTCGACGAAATCAAAGACGCATACATGGACTGCATCAACACCGCAGGTGATTTTGAAGCATCCATGAGCAACGTCGAAGCCCTGTCCGGCGCATCCGGCGATGAACTGGAATCTCTGTCCGACAAGGCCAAGGAGATGGGCGCAACCACCAAGTTCACAGCTGGTGAATCGGCGGACGCTTTGTCTTACATGGCTCTGGCAGGCTGGAACACCCAGTCTATGCTGGAGGGCATCAGCCCGGTGCTGAATCTAGCCGCCGCTGCCAACATGGACTTGGCGCAGGCATCGGATATTGTCACCGACTATCTGACCGCCTTTGGCCTGAAAGCCTCCGACACCACGCATTTTGTCGATGTGATGGCCTACGCCATGGCTCACTCCAACACGGATGTGATCCAGCTGGGCGAGGCATACAAGGCGTGTGCATCCACCGCAACCTCCCTCGGTTACTCTGTCGAGGAAACCACCGCAGTTCTGGCTACCATGGCCAATGCCGGCGTTAAGGGTGGCGAGGCTGGCACAGCCCTGAACGCCATCTTTACCCGCCTTGCCACCAACACGAAAAAGTGCGGTGACGAACTGGCGAACTATGGCGTGAACATCTACGATGCACAGGGCAATATGCAGTCCCTGTCCAGCATCCTTACCGGGATTGCCGGGGTCTGGGGCGACCTGACCGACCAAGAGCAGGCCAACCTTGCCAAGACCATCGCTGGCACGAACCAGTATTCCAAGCTGCAAACCATCATGGCCGGATGCAGTGAGGCCGCCGCCGAGGGCGG
>USAB01000020.1 GCA_900552585.1 uncultured Coriobacteriaceae bacterium | reverse complement strand
AGCTTCCAGGGCCCGCGGGCCGTCTTGATGACCACCATGGGCGCGCCGCAGTGCTCGCACACCTCCTCGGTGGGAATGATGTCGCCGTACTGGGGCAGCGGGTAGCGCGTCTGACACTCGTCGAAGTTCTCGCAGGTGATAGAGCGCTTCAGCGTGCGCGGGTTCTTGTGGGCAATGAGCTTGAAGTCCTTGCCCTGCTCGGCGCAAACATGGCACGTGCCAACGACCACATCGGGCTCCGCGTTCGTGGGGCAGTTCGGGTCAATGCACAACGTGCGCGGCTTCTGGCGGAACGCAGATACCTTCACCTGCGGCATGCCGCACGTGGGGCACAGGTCCGGAAGGGCCTCGATACGGCCGCTGGGAAGCGGATACGTCTGGTCGCATTCGGGCCATCCCGCACAGCCGATGAACATGGAGCGGTTCTTCTGGCTGGCACGCAGCTGCAGGTCCTTGCCGCACTTCGGGCACTTGCCCACGTACGCGTCTGCTGCCACGGCATCCGCCAGCGCCTCCTTCACCTCTTCCTGTCGCGGCATCAACTCGTTCAGCTGCTCGGAGAGCATATTGCGGGAAGAGTCGACAACCTCCTCCTTGCCTTCCTCGCCTTCCGCGATGCGCGTCATCTGGCGCTCCAGATCAGCGGTCATATCGCTGCTGGTCACATGCGGCGCATACGTTCCCAGGGCGTCGCAGACCGCCATGCCCAGCGCGCTGGGCTCGATGGGGTTGTTCTGCACGTACTTTACGGTATACAGGCGCTCGATGATGGAATGGCGCGTGGACTTCGTGCCCAACCCGCGCTTCTCCATCTCCTGAATCAGCTTGCCCTGCGAATAGCGGGCAGGAGGCTCGGTCTGCTTCTTCGTGAGCGTGGCACCGTTGAACGAAACCTGCTCGCCCTGCTCCAGCGAGGGAAGCTGCTCGTCCTTCTTCAGACCGTACGGATAGATGCCGCGGAAACCGGCAACGGCAAGCACGTCGCCGCGCACGGCGAACGGCTCCCCATTCACGTCGATAGTCACCTTCGTGCCCTCGATGAATGCCGGCTCGGACAGCGTTGCCAGGAAGCGGCGCGCGATAAGGTTGTACAGCTTGTATTCTGCCGGACCCAGGTTCTCGGGCGTTGCGGCATTCGTAGGGCAGATGGGCGGATGGTCCGTGGTCTCCTGCTTTCCGCGCGTGGCGGTCAGCGGGCCCTTGCCCAGCAGCTGGCGGCAGTACGGTTCGTACGCAGGGTTGCCCGCAAGGCGCTTCACCGTGGCCTCCAGGTCCAGGGAGGCGGGATACACCGTGTTGTCTACACGGGGATACGAGATGTAGCCGTCCATATACAGGCTCTCGGCCAGGCGCATGGTCCGCGCCGGCGTGATGCCGATGGAGCTTGCCGCCGCCATCAGCGATGTGGTGTTGAAGGGCACCGGCGGATTCACCTTGCGGCGCTTCTTGTCTATGGCGGACACCGTGCCCTGCGTCTGGCCTTCGACATGGGCCATGACGTCCTGCGCCTCTTTCTCCACCTTGAAGCGCGATGTGGCATGGCCGGCGGTGAACGCCTCTTCGCCCTTTGCGAAATCGCCTGCGACCACCCAGTAATCCTCAGGCTTGAATGCAAGGCGCTCGCGTTCGCGGGCGACGACCAATGCAAGCGTGGGCGTTTGGACGCGGCCGGCAGAGCGGACGTTGCCGTAGCCACCGAATTTCACCAGCGTCAGATAACGCGTGAGCACGGCGCCCCAGATAAGGTCGATCTCCTGGCGGGACTCGCCGGCATTCGCAAGGTTGAAGTCCACGTCCACCAGGTTGTCGAACGCGTGCGTGATCTCTTCCTTCGTGATGGCGGAGTAGCGCGCGCGATACACGGGAGCCGTCTCGTTCACTTCGCGCATCATGCTGAGCGCGTCCATGCCGATCAGCTCGCCTTCGCGGTCGTAGTCCGTGGCGATGACGAGCGTGTCGGCCTTCTTCGCCAGATTCTTCATGGCGCGGATGAGGTCTTTTTCCTTCGGCAGCTTCTCGATGGGCGAATACACCAGATACGGCAGCGCATCCATCTTCCAGCTGCTGAGGTCGATGCCGTCCTTCAGGAACGGCTTGCGCTTCGTTTTGTAGGGCGGCTTCTCCAGCGACGAGGGAATATGGGCATCGAGCTTGTTCCCATCCGCATCGATTCCCTTCCAGCCGCGGCTCTTCTTGTATTCGAGCCGCTTCACGAAATCGGGCTCGAGGATATGGCCGCGCAGGCCGATAACCACGCATTCTTCGCCTTCGCGGTCCTTGAACCGGTAGACGGGCGTGGAATAGACTTTGTCATTCTTCGGTTTGCCGACGCCCAGAAGCTCGGATATCTTCTGGCCGGCGATATTCTTCTCGGTAACGATGAGTTTCACACGGTACCCCTTTCCCAGATTTAACGTGCGAGGGGATAAAAACGCCGCTATCATACCGTACTTCTGAGGCATGACAAGGAAACCGGAACGGCAAATTACCGAAAGATGCGTGGTGCGTAAGCGTGTGAACAGGCGCTATAGAGAATAAAACAAGCTTCTGCCAAATCTTTTACAAAGCAGGGGTGCTATGCGGCGCTTTCGGCGCGGGCGGCGGCAAGCGCAGCAGCCTGCGCGGCCTTATGCTCTGCAACGGCCTGCTCGCGCTCCAGCACGGGCTTCATGGCGGCGATGGCGCAGGCGATCTGCTCGTCGTCGGGCTCCTTCGTAGTAAGACGCTGCATCTGCAGGCCCGGCCACAGCACGATGCGCACCAGCTTGTTTTCCGGATGGCTGCCCGCCCATTTCACCGTGACTTCGTACGATATGCCGGCGATAACGGGCATCAGCAGCACACGCACAACCATGACCAAGACAAGCTTAGGCACGGTATCGTGGATGCCCCAGGCATCGATGAGCGCGTTCAGCGGCGTCACCGTATAGACGATGATGGCAATGATCATGACCATGATCAGGAACGCCGTTCCGCAGCGCACATGGAGACGCGGGAAGCTGCGTGCGTTCTCGGGCGTCAGCGGAAGGCCGTGCTCATAGCAGTGGATCGTCTTATGCTCCGCCCCGTGGAAACCGAACATGCGCTTGATGTCGCTCATCTGGCCTATGAGCCAGATGTAGAACACGAAGATTCCCACACGCAGTACGCCGTCGATGATGTTCCACAGCACGGTGCGGTCGTCGTACTCGCCCACCATGACGTTCGTCAGAACCGCCGGAACTACGATGAACAATGCAATGCCCAGCACCATGCCCACGATCATGGATACGGCCATGGCGCCCGATCCGAACTCGAAATCGTCCTCACCGTCCTCCCCTTCTTCGGAGAAGGCATGCTGGCTGGCAATGGACAGCGCCTTGTAGCCCAGCGCAAGCGATTCGACGAATGCCGTGCACCCGCGGATGATGGGCCAGTAGAGCCAACGGTTCTTATCCTTGCCCGAAGCCAGATCGTGCTCCTCGACATAGATGCTGCCGTCGGGCTCGCGCACCGCCGCCGCCCAATTGTAGCGGCCGCGCATCATGACACCCTCGATAAGCGCCTGGCCGCCGATATGCGTCTTCAACGCGCCGTCTTCGTCGAACGCGCGCCTCGATTCAGATGTTCCGTGAGATCCCATAAAGACGATGGGTCCTTTCGTAGGTAAGATTTGCCCTCATATTACGCGGGATTCTCCGCTCGGCATCTCAGATGGGCGCGGGCAGATGAAAAAGACATCGAAACGACCTCGAAAGCACGGGTAACAAAAAAGGCAGGGACCCCGAAAGGGAATCCCTGCCTGAATTGCGGCATTCGCTGCGAATGCGCGCCGATGGACCGCTTGCGCTCTCAGAACTTAGTCGATGGCGATCTTACGGGCACCGTCGTTGCGCTGCTTCTTCGGCACGGTGACGGTCAGCACGCCGTTCTCGTACTTGGCCTGAATAGCGTCCTCATCACCGTCCTTCAGTACAACGCTGCGCTTCATGGAAACATGCTTGCGCTCGCGATAGACGTAATCGCCGTTTTCGTTCTTCTCGTCGTCCTCATCCTTGTAATCGACACCGATGGTCAACGTATCGCCGTTGTGCTCGATATCGATATCATCTTTCGAAACGCCGGGCAAATCGGCTTCGACGGTATAGGCGCTATCGTTCTCCGAAACGTCCATCTTGAAGCCGCCGGCAACCGTTGCGTTCGCCGGGGTGTTGAAGAAATCATCGAGCATGTTGTACAGGTCGACCGGAGAGTTGTGCATGTAGCTGCGAGGAACCAAAGACATCATAAATAATCACTCCCTTGGTAACTGCCCGCGTCCCTGCGGCCATTCCGCAGGTTCTTGGGCGGATCCCTTTTTCGGATCCCTTTTCTTTACGTGTCCTACTATAGCACGTTTTGTAAGAAAATCTACAGTATCTGACTTAGATTTCTTCTTATTTTTATCCTGAGGTTTCTTACGTCTGCTTTTATACGAATAATTGAGTGTGTTTTTGCCATTTGCCCAGTTCACGAGCATATATCATGCCTGCTTCCCCCAACATTGCTATACTATGGAGGAAATGTGAATTGTCGGCACGCAACGAGGGAGACAGCTTGAACATGCGAAGCGATTTCGATGCGGTCATTATCGGCGCAGGCCCTTCCGGGATTTTCTGCGCATACGAGCTGTTGCGCAAAGCTCCCTCCCTGCGCGTGCTGGTCATAGAACGGGGCCATGCCATCGAGCACCGCGTCTGTCCGAAACGCAGGACAGGCGTGTGCGTGCACTGCAACCCCTGCTCCATCACGTCGGGCTTCGCCGGCGCAGGCGCGTTCTCGGACGGGAAACTGTCGCTCTCGCCGAGCGTCGGAGGCTACCTGCCGGATATATTGGGCCGTGACGAGGCAAGCAAGCTAATCAGCGAATCCGACAAGATCTACCTCTCGTTCGGCGCCGACCCGCACGTATACGGCGTGGGCAATCCCCAACAGCTGGAATCCATCCGAAGTAAAGCCGCAGCTGCGGGCTTGGAGCTGGTGGAATGTCCTATCCGGCACTTGGGTACGGAAGAGGGCGGAAAGCTGTACCGGCGCATGGAGAATCATCTCAGGGGAGCCGGCGTGTCGTTCCTGTTCGACACGGCCGTCACGGATATCCTCGTCGAAGACGGGAAAGCCGTCGGCGTGGTCACGGGATCGGGCGATCGCTATTATGCGCCCGCCATTGTTGCCGGCGTCGGGCGCGTAGGCTCCGCATGGCTTTCCGGTGTCTGCAGCGCGCACGGAATCGATACCGAAGTGGGCACCGTCGACGTGGGCGTCCGCGTGGAGCTGCCGAATACGACCGTCGATTTCCTGAACAGGGAGCTCTACGAAGCGAAGCTGAAATACCTCACGCCCACGTACCGGGACAAGGTGCGCACGTTCTGCACGAACCCGGGCGGACAGGTTACGGGTGAGGTCTACGACGGCAATCTGACCACGGTGAACGGGCATGCCTACAAATCCGCCGCGAAAAAGACGGAGAACACGAACTTCGCACTGCTGGTATCGCAACGTTTCACGAAGCCGTTCAAATCCCCCATCTCGTACGGACGATCTATCGCCCGCCTTGCGAACATGCTCTGCGACGGGAAGATCATGGTACAGTCCCTCGGCGATCTGCGACGCGGACGCCGGAGCACCGTTGAGCGCATTTCCGAAAACCCCGTGCATCCCACCTTGGCGGATGCTGTCCCCGGCGATCTTTCGCTTGTGCTTCCGCACCGCATCATGGTGGACCTGCTGGAAATGATCGATGCGCTCGACCGGCTTGCACCGGGCGTCGCCGACGACTCCACCCTGTTCTACGGCGTGGAAGTGAAGTTCTATTCGAGTATGGTGACCGTCGACCGCTCGTTCGAGACCAGCGTACCGGGGCTGTACGCCATCGGCGATGGCGCATCCGTCACGCACGGGCTGCAGCAGGCAAGCGCGAACGGGCTTGCCGTCGCCCGCGCCATTCTCGCGCGCTGAAGCGCCCGGGAGCAACACGCATACGCGCATACGTGCATCTAACGCAATTCGATTTCCCAAACGGCCGAGAGAACTCGGCCGTGCTTATGACCTGCGCGTTTAGCGGCCAGTTATCGCTGCGGGGATGTTCTGGTAACGCCACGTGAGCGGTGTTGGCTAGCCTTTCTGCCGATAGGCGCCGTTGTCCGGCAACACGGCGCAACGCAAAGGGAGAAAGGACACCGCCATGAACGCAATCGCGCGCACCGCGACCGCCATTGCCCCGGCAACGCCGGTTATCGCTCTACTGTTGATGCTGCTCTTCCTGCTTGGGTCGGCACCGCCTGCATTCGCAGGAACGAAGTTGCATGCGAACGGCTTCGGGGAAGTGCCCGCGCAGAAAATCGTGTTCGACAACCTCGATCTTGAGAATGCCCAAATTGTCAGCGCGAACAAGAACATCTCACGGAAAACGGTGGCCCACACGAACGAGGAACGCACCCGCAACTCGCTCGTGCTGCACGTGAAAGAGGGAAGCAGCACGACCATTGATTCGCCGTACACGGTGCGCTTCAACGATGCAGGCTACGACGCTTCCGGAGACCGGGTTGATCTGCTGCTGCAATGCGACCAGATCACAATGAAACCGTACAACGGAAAATCAACCATCTCCGAAGGCGATTATATCGTCCTGCGAAATGCGGCGACGCCCGATAACCTGACGGTCATCTCGTGGGCGCTGGAAGGCCAAACGGGCAAATTGGGCATGCAGCAGGACTTCACCGTCAGGGTGCTGAAATCCGGCACCGAGAATCTGTGCGGCTATCCGCTTCTCATGTATACCAGCGATTTGGACACCGTCGATCGAACAGGTGAAGAGGATGCCTTCGGCGGCGATTTCGCCGAATCGCTGAAGCTGCTCGCGAATTACGAGAGCAATTCGTACGTCACTTTGGACACGTTGCTGAAGGCAACGGAGAGCAATACGCGGTTCAGCGGAACGGCGGCCGATGAGACCACAGACAGATCCGCCGTCGTTTTCACACTAGGGAAGAACGGCGGGCAATTCCGCTGGTCCGGGTGTAGCTGCGCAACGCATATCTTCTCCGCATTCACCCGGAACATCGATTCATCGGCAGACGACGGAGGCTCTATCTCCCCCGCCGGCAGCACTGCCGTCCTGTGGCGCGGGGACGAATCGTATGCCATCACGCCGGATGAGCATTATCAAATCAAGGATATCCTCGTCGACGGCGAAAGCGTCGGCACGCCGGAAACCTACACGTTCTCGGAAGTCACGGACAACCACACGATACATGCGACATTCTCCCCTATCGAATACGTGCTCTCGTTCGACCTCAACGGACATGGCGCGGATACGCCCGAGAGTCAGCATCTGACATACGGCAGCGCAACAGCGGAACCGAGCGAACCGAGCGAGGAGCACTACGTGTTCGAAGGTTGGTACAAGGACCGCGAGGGATCGGAGCCCTGGAGCTTCGAGACGGACACCATGCCCGGCAACGATCTGACGCTCTATGCGAAATGGACGCCCATCACGCATACGGTCATATTCCAAGATTCTGAAGGCGAAGCGATAGACAAGCAGACCGTGATCGACGGCCAGGATGCAACGGATCCGGGCGCTCCCGAGAAAGAGGGCAAGACATTCACGGGCTGGGATACGGACTTCACGGACGTCCGGCAGGATCTAACCGTGACAGCGCAATACGCCGATTCGCCCTCGAGCAGCTCTACGGACACTTCTTCGACATCGGATGAAAGCTCCTCGTCTCAAAGCGAAGAGGAGCCGGAAAGCTCGTCGACTAACCAGAACGACGATAGCGAACCCGCCTCCGCATCTGACGCAGGAAGCGGTTCCGACAGAGGGACGCACTCTGCCGACACCTCGGGCGGAACATATGCGAAGACGGGCAATCCGTTCATGGATTACTGGTGGGCATTCCCCGCTGCTGCCGTTGCAGCCATTGGCGCCATTGTGCTGGGCGTTCGTTCGCGAAGAGGCAACGGACATCGCTGACCGTGAAGCACGTATCCATTGAGGAAAAGGCGGAATCGCAGCGAGAGGAGGGATGCGATGTCCGGCACACGCAGACCGCACCGCATGCCGGGAGGAACAGCGGCGCTGTACGCGGGCATCGCCATGCTCTCCGCCCTTCTTGCATTGGCACTTGTCTGGTTCTCTATGAGGGGCGTGTATTCTGCACCCGCCGGTTACCAGGCAGCATCGGAAGTAACTGACAGGCTGCAAGGCAAACAGATGGGAAACGGCACCGAAGCGGCCGACACAGACGATGCTGCATACCCGGAAATCGACTGGGCATACTGGCGAGGGGTAAATCCCGACGTGGTTGCCTGGATCACCATCCCGGATACGCCTGTGGACTTCCCCGTTGCCTACGCCCCGAAGAAATGCCCCGATTACTACTTGGAGCACGATGTCTACGGCAACTTCAACTACTTCGGATGCATATTCGCAGACCCCGTGTGCCCTGACGGATTGGATTCGCGCAACTGCATCCTGTACGGCCACAATATGTCATGGGACGACTCAATGTTCGGACCCCTGGAGCAGTATGTGAATCGGGCATTCGCAGAGGGACATAGGACCGTATTGGTACAGACACCTGAATACCGCCGGGCGTATTCCGTCTGCGCCGTAATGGTGGTGAACGGGGCGACGGAGGAAAAGCACGTGAGCTTTGCTGAGGACGCGACATTCCGCCGATGGTGGCGCGGCGCGTACGAAGCGGCCGATTTGCAGCTGCAGGCAACGCCGCCGTCTGCAGAGCGGGTCCTCACGCTTTGCACGTGCTCGTATTACGAATGGGATAACGAGAGAACGCTTGTCTACGCCATTCCGCAACAATAGAAAACGGGGCCTTATCGGCCCCGTTTAACACTCAGAATGGAGCGGGTGACGGGAATCGAACCCGCGTTATGAGCTTGGAAGGCTCAAGTTCTACCATTGAACCACACCCGCATGGTCGGGACGACAGGATTCGAACCTGCGACATCCTGCTCCCAAAGCAGGCGCGCTACCAAACTGCGCCACGTCCCGTCGTTCGCGAGATGCGATTATAACAAAAACGAAGGCTGATGGCATCGCGAAATGGCATCCTCCATATATTCACACGCTCAGGCATGCGGAGAAAGCTTGTCCTTCAACAGCCGCAGCGCATTGCCCCTATGTGATATGGCGCTCTTCCGATCCTGCGGAACCTCCGCAAACGTGAGGGCGCCGCCGAATTCGTCCGGCAGGAACAGCGGGTCGTACCCGAAGCCGTTGTCACCATGCAGCTCGTGCCCGATACGGCCCTCCACCGTTCCGCGCACCGCGGTTTCCGTGCCGTCTTCGTCGATGAATACCAGCACGCAGACGAAACGGGCCGTCCGCTTCTCGTCGGGAACGTTTGCAAGCTCGCTCAGCAGCTTTGCGTTGTTCGCAGCATCGTCGCCGTGTTCGCCCGCATACCGCGACGAATGCACGCCCGGCGCCCCGCCGAGTGCATCCACCTCGATGCCCGAGTCATCCGCCAGCACGGCACGGCCCCCGGCAAGGGCATATGCCGCACGCGCCTTGATGCGGGCATTATCCAGGAATGTGTTGCCATCCTCTTCCGGATCGGACTCCAGCCCTGCCTGGCGTAGCGTGGCGAACGACCAACCGGGGAAATCCAACGCATTCTCGATTTCCTGGACTTTATGGGCATTGTTGCTTGCGATAACGACCTGCTTCATCAGGCGCTCCTCTCGAAAGGGAAAGCGCCGCTGCCTCTGCGGCAACGGCGCCTGTTGGAACCGAACGCTACTTATGCACGATAACGGGGTCGCCAATCTGGATGACATCGTACAGGGCACCCGCCTTGGAAAGCGACAGGTTCACGCAGCCATGGGAACCGTAGCCATCCTTATAGCGCGTGCCGCCGAAGGCGGATTGCCACGTAGCATCATGGAATCCGATGTAATTCTCCACGAACGGCATCCAGTACTGCACCTTTGTACGGTACGACGGGGTGTTCGTGCCGGAGATCATCTGGCCAATCAGCGTGGACGGGCTCTCCTTGTTCTTGATGTAGTAGACGCCGGTCGGGGTGTTGTGCTCGCCGTCCGGCTTGCCCGTGACGACATCGGCTTCCCAAACCTTCTTGCCGTTCACATACATGACGGCATGCTGCGTGCTGAGGTTCACATCCACATAGCGCTTGCCGATATCGTTGCCGCTCGTGCTATAGGCCTTGCCCTCGGATGAGCAGGGAATCTTCACCGTACCCGTCTTCCCATCCTTGACGGCGTTCTCGATCTTTGTGACCAGAGAATCCTGATTGATGCTCCAACCGTAATCACCGCCGGAAACGGTGTACGTACCGCCGTTCGACGTCGTCAGCGTGCGCTTGGCGCCGACGGTATCCACCTCGGACGCCAGATTCGCAACCCAGGTTTTCAGGGCATCGTTATTGAACGAAGGGTTAAGGTTCTTGTCCAGCGTTACCCATTCGGAAATCTGGTCGGCATCGACCGTGGCCACCTTCGTGCCGTCGATTGTCAATTTGAAATTAGCCTTGAGGTAGGCATTCGCATTGTCGGCGGCCGTTGCCAAGCGCGAATCCGTGCTGGTAACGGACGGCTGCTGCAGCTCGTCTTCTGTGATGGTGACCTTCTCCGTCATGGACAGGACAGAATCCGTGACCTTGTCCATGACCTTGTTGTAATCCAGCTTCGTTCCGGCCTTCTCCTTCTGCACCACGAATTTGCCCTCATCGGAATCGTAGGCTATGGTCGCATTGGTGGGAGCCGTGGCGGTCTTGTTGACCTTGTTCACCGCCTGCTTGATGGTCTTCCCCAGCGTGCTTCCGTCATAGGCATACTGCAGCAGGTTGCTGTAATCGTGCGATTGGAAGATCAGGACGGGCCACTCCCAAGCGGAAAAGGAGTTCATGGCGTTGCCCGCAACGGATGTCGCGTCGATGTTCACGCCGGAGTCCGTGGCGTTGATGGTCAGGTCCAGCCTTTCGCCAGTCACCTGCATCGTATAGCTCTTCGATTCAGCCTCAAGGTCGGAAGCAACGGCATCCGCCGTCATCAACGAGATGTCGTCATCGCCGATGGTCGTATTCGGCAGAAAATGGCTGCTGAAGAAAACCGCCCCGGCAATGTAGACGACCGCAAGCACCGCCACGATGACGCCGACGACCACGCCGGCGATCTTCTTCGTGCGCTTCTTCTGGTTTCGCTTCTGCCGGTATGCTTCCACGGCAGAGGCATCGTATGCCGCAGCCGTGCCGCCGTATTGGACGGTGCCGGCGCTGTTCGTGCCCCACGACTTACCGGACCAGGCGCTGGTCTTCGCCGCACTGCCGGAAGCACCGGACTGCGAAGAGGCCAATCCCTTCCCGCCCTTCTTGGAGTTGAACTTCTCCTTCGAGGGCTTCTGCGCAGCGTGCTTTCCTTTGGCGCCCTTGTTCTTGTTCGCCATGTTCGTCGACTCCTGAATTCTTCCCCGTAATACGCTTACTTAATCGCACGAAAGTATAGCAATGAAACCTGAGCGGAAATTGAAAGCCGTTTCTACCCCACAAAGTCTGCTCAATGCGTTCGCGCAGGCCAGAAATACATAAAGGCAATCTTCAAGAAACGAACAGCCTACGGCGCTTCAACTTGCGAAACGTTGTCGGTAGAATATTCGGATGCACGCGTGCCTTATGGGCACGCACTATTCGTACGGGAACGCAATGCGCCGGGTTATGCGGCGCCACGAGGTAATGCATGGCAACCACCACTGCGAAAAAAGGAAAATCACTGGGCCGTAAGACGCCGGTATCGGAATTCACCCATAACCGATTCGTGCTCTCCACGCTTGTCTCACGCGACTTCAAGCTGAAATACCGTCGCAGCATCCTGGGTGTGGCCTGGTCCGTTCTGAACCCGCTGTTGATGATGATCGTCCTTGCGGCGGTGTTCTCCTACATGTTCCGCTTCGACATCGACAACTTCCCCATGTACCTGATCCTGGGCACCACGTTGTTCACCATGATGCAGAACTCCACCACGGACGCCATGAGGTCCATCATCGAGTCGGCGCCCTTGATCAAGAAGGTGAAAGTGGAGAAGATGCTCTTCCCGCTTGAGAAGGTCGTCTTCGAGCTGCTGAATTTCGCCATCTCGCTGATTGCCGTGGTGCTGGTCATGCTCTGGTTCCGCATCATGCCCACGTGGAACGCCCTGCTGCTTCCCGTGCTGATGTTCTACATGCTGCTGTTCTGCACCGGCCTGGGCCTGCTGCTCTCGTCGTTGTCCGTGTTCTTCCGCGACATGGTGCATCTGTGGACGGTCGTCTGCACCGCCTGGACATACGCGACGCCGCTGTTCTATCCGCTGTCGCTGACACCGGACTGGATGCAGGCCGCTATGCCCTGGAATCCCATGTACCAATACGTCACGTACTTCCGCGACATCCTGATGTGGAACATCACCCCCGACCTGACCACGAACCTGGTCTGCCTGGGCATGGCCGCCATCACGTTCCTGGTGGGCCTGATCGTATTCCGCAAGACCGAACGCAAGTTCGTCCTATTCGTGTAGGGGGTGCAACATGACGAATGAAACGCAATCCTCCCCGGAACCCATCATCGAGCTGAACCATGTGCACATGGCCTTCAACATCGCGAACGAGAAGCTCACGAACCTGAAGGAATACTTCATCAAGATCCTGAAGCACGAGCTGTTCTACCGCGAGTTCGTGGCGCTGGACGACGTGAACCTGAACATCTACCCGGGCGAGCGCTACGGCTTCATCGGCGTGAACGGCTCCGGCAAGTCCACGCTGCTGAAGATCATCGCCGGCGTGCTGGAACCCACCACCGGCACGTGCATCACGCACGGATCCATCGCACCCATCATCGAGCTGGGCGCGGGCTTCGACATGGAGCTCACCGGCCGCGAGAACATCTACCTGAACGGTGCGCTGCTAGGCTACAGCCGCCAATTCATCGACGAGCACATGGACGAGATCGTAGAATTCGCCGAAGTAGAGAAATTCGTGGACATGCCGCTGAAGAACTACTCGTCCGGCATGGTCACGCGCATCGCGTTCTCCATTGCCACGGCAACCATCCCCGACATCCTGGTCGTGGACGAAGCGCTGTCAGTAGGCGACATCAACTTCCAGGCGAAGTGCGAGGCGCGCATCCATGAGCTCGTAGAAGAGAACGGCACCACCCTGCTGTTCGTGTCACATTCCATCGAACAGGTGGAGCGCGTGTGCAACCGCGCGCTGTGGCTGGACCACGGTGTCATGCGCCAGGTGGGAGACGTCCGCCCGGTGTGCGATGCCTATCTGGCCGAACAGGAGCAGAAGAAAGCAGAGGAGCTTGCCGCCATGGAAAGCGCCGATGCCGCAGCAACCGAAGCAAAGGAAACGGAGGCAGAATAACCATGGCGCTCACCGCACCCGACATCTCCATCATCATCCCCGTCCGCAACAGCATCTCGTTCTTCCGCCAGACCATGGAGAGCGTCTTGGCGCAGGATATGCGCAATTACGAGGTCATCGTGGTCAACGACGGCTCCACGGACGGCTCGCGTGACGTTGCCGAGGAACTGAAGCGCCTCTATGGCCGCATCCGCATCATCGACGCGCCCGACCGCCAGGGCCCGGGCGCCGCACGCAACCTGGCTCTGCACAATGCGTTGGGCGAATACGTGATTTTTGCCGACCCCACGGACCTGTTCGAACCGGACATGGCGACAAGCGCTTATGAAAGCGCCCGGGAACATGATGCCGATATCGTCATATTCGACTCGACGCCCATCTACTCGGAAGACCAGACGCCGGACTACCGTCAACGGAAATCATCGTATCCCGCCGTGTTCAAGCCGGAAGACCACACGGCAACGCTGTTCGAGGATTGGGGCTTCGATCTGAACTCCATGGCCTTCCGCCGCGAGTTCCTCATAGAAGCGCAGATCATGTTCCCCAGCATCCCGCATGACGAGACCATCCTGTTCACCTGCTCGGCGCTTGCCACGGCGAACCTGATCGTCCGTCTGCCGCGGGCGCTGTACCAGCACCGTCAGGCATCCGAGAACGACTTAGATCCGAACCTGTCCCCGCTCGACTTCCATGAAAGCTGCCGCCTGCTAAGGGCATACCTGGAATACCGCGGCATATTCGGCACGTACCGCCAGACGTACGCGAACATCTCGGCGGCCCATATTGTGAATGGGCTGCTGGGCGCGAAGACAAGCCATGCGTTCATCCGCGCGTTCGAGTTCCTGCACATCCGCGGCGTGGCGGATCTAGGATTCACCGGCAACGATGCCGTCATGCCCACGGACGAAGGCCAGGCGCGCATGCTGCGCATCATCGTCGACCGCGACATGATTTCCGGCATGTACGAATTCTGGCATTACGATATCGCCCTGCTGCAGCAGCGCATGGCGCAGCCCGTCATCCCGCCTGAAACGCCGACGACGCATCGGCGCACCGGCCGTTGGCGCAAACGCCGGGCAAGCAAGCGCTAGACGCGCCGCCGTCTCAAACGGCTTCGTACGCAAAGATCAAAGACAAAGGGAAGGCCCCCTCGGGAGCCTTCCCTTTTCTCATATATGTTCGAACACGGCCGGCCGCATCCACGGACGCGCCTGCGAACGCACGCCCGGCTGCCGGAGCATCCGCCGACCCGCGCACGCCGGACGGCAGGAGCATATCCGCTGAACTATTTCAAATGCAGGTAGCGCTCCCAGAATGCCTTCGACGTCATCTCGCGGAACGCATCGCGGTACTGCTCCGCAACCATCTTGCCCTTGTTGCGGTAGGCGAAATGGAGTTCCCGGTACCGGTTCATGAGCTGCTTGTAGCGTTCACGGTCCATATGGCGCACCGTGCCCTCTTTGCCGCCGGCGTTCAGCACCACCAGGTTCTTCCGCATGGCGGTCTTCGTCCACGGCGCCAAGGATCCGTTCGGGGCAACGACGGTCGGCTTCTTGCGCAGCATCCAATCCGGGAAGTGATGCCGGTCATGCGGGATGGTCTCCAGCACTTTCAGGAAAGCGGGACGAGCGTCCTCGCCTTCCAGCCATTCGGGCTCCCAGGACAGGTTCTGCATCAGCTCGGGGTCCATCTGGCTGACCGGAGCGAGCTTCTCGTTCTTCGCGCCTTTCTCCTGCATGATCTTCGATCCGTCCGCCTCCATGAGCCACTCCGGGCCCTTCAGATAGTCCTCCAGGCCGTCCAGCCAGAGTTCGGCGGATGAGTAGTTGAGCGTACGCAGGTAGATATGGAACACGCGCCAAAAGCGCAGCATGAATGCGCTTTCGGAGCTGCAGTTGTCCACCGCGATGGTGATCAGCATGTTGCGCACGTATTGGTAGCAGTCCACGGACGCGCGGAAGCGGCCCACGAAACGCGAATGCCACACGCAGATGCCGTTCATGGTCATGTACGTGGGCTGGCAGCGCATACCGTACTCCACGTCGTCGCACCGTACGAAGAACGGCAGCGGCAGGCCATTCTCCTTGATGGACGACAGCGGGATGCAGCTGAACCACCATGCGCCGTACGCCTTGTCATGCTCGACGCTGATGGTCTCGTTCAGCACCACATCATGCGGGTCGTCCACCAGCAGATCGGGCTTGATCTTCGCGTAACCACCGGAATCGCGCACATACGATACGTCCTCGAACTGGATATTCGGGCGCTCGAGTTCCAGCATCGCGCCATTCACAAACGCACGCGCATACTGGGAATTCGCCAGCGAAAGCAGTGCGAACACGCGCTTGAGGCTCTCCGGCGACACGCGCACGTCGTCGTCCATCAAGATGACATGCGTGAAATCCTCGTCCGCGTTGATGGCCTCCAACATGCCGCGGGCGAAGCCGCCGGAGCCGCCCGCATTGTCGTTCGGACAGACCGTGACGCCCTCGTCGCTCAGCGCCTGGGCATCCAGGGTTCTGCCGTTGTCGATGACATACATGTGGAAGTGCTCGGCAATCGGATCGTCGCATCCCAGCACATCGCGCTTGATGCGCTGTATGTTCGGAATGATGTAATCCTCTTTCTTGAACGTGGTCGTGCACAAGGCGATATCCACAGGGCGGATATGCTCGAATTCGGCCAACGTGTAATAGTAGGCATTGCGCACCATCGTGGTGCCCTGGCTGGACAGCACGAAACCCGCAATCTCCGCATCCGCGAACGGCACATCAATCTCGACGCGGGCGAAGTCGTTCGACGCCTCCACCTCGGAAACATCGCCCGTCGACACGCGCACAAGGTCATCCGGCCCCAACGACAGTCCGCGGGTCTCGATGCGGCAGGCATCGCCCGCAAGTTCCAAATGCAGGCGCACGGTCAGGATATCCGTGTACTGCCGCCACTTGCCAACGGAGATGGCATTGAAATACGTGCAGAAATCGACCTTCCCGGTGAACGTGAACACGCCGGTATTGGGGGCATACGAAGTGGGCTGCTTCGCCCGATACACGATATCGGGATGATCTCGCAGGAAATCATCCACTTCGAACAGCACGCTTGCCAATTTGAAGCGCTTCATGATAGTGGTGGTCGTTTTCATTGTTCCTTCGCGTTCCTTGTATTACGCATTCCCGTGGTCGGGTCCGTCGACGTATTCTATGCGAGGATGGAACCGCAGTCCATCGAAGTTTCCCTTGAGGATGATGCCGAGCTTCTTCAGCGTGTCGCCTGACGGATGGGATATCACCTGCGCCATATGGTACAGGTCCCTTGCCGCCACGAACGCCATGCCGCGTACGCCTTCGCGCCGATACAGCACGATGTCGTTGCGGTAGATATAGCGGTAGCGGTCCAGGCGGTCGGGAGTATCCGTGGCGATGGTGCCGGCGCCGTTGTTCTTCGAAGCGTGCGTGACGACGCTCTTCCCCGCCACATAGCACGGATACCGGCGCGATATGCGGCGCGTGAACTCCCAGTCGTCCGTCCAGATGAAGAATTCCGCAATGGGCAATCCCAACTGGCGGACCACGCGTGCCGGCACGAACAGGCTGACGAACGAGGCAAGCGTGCATCGCTGCAGCTCCGGCGTGAAATCCTGAATGTCATGCGTCAGCGGATGGCGCTGCACGTTCATGCGGCAGATGCTTCCATCCGTCCAGCGCACCACGCTGGAAAGATAGCCATACGTGCCCCCCAACTGGCTGTCGGCGAACAGGAGCGCCTGAAGCGCATCGGACCGGGGCAGGCAGTCATCATCCATGATCCACAGGAAATCGTAGCCGTCTTCCACGGCAGCGCGGATTCCGCGGTTGAAGCCGCCGGCGCCGCCCAAATTCGCACCCGTATTCAGATAGCGGACATCCCCGTTCGCGATAAGCGGCGCAAGCGCCTCATGCGTGCCGTCCGTGCTGGCATTGTCGATAATCAGGATATCGAGGGAATGCCCCAGCGCGGGATCCACGTGCGAGGACTTCAGGCAATGGATGCACTGCATCAGCAACGCGCGGCGGTTGTACGTCACCACTACTGCGGCGACATCGCCGGAGCGCGAGCCGGTCAGAGACGGCAGCGGTTCTGCGGCGGCTGTATTCGCCTGAGCCATGTTACTCGGCCTACCCTTCCTGCGGCGCATCGCCGGCATCCAGGAAGATCTTGCGAGTGACGAAATTGAAGACGCTCACAATGGCCGTGGCACCGATCTTCGTGATCATGTAATGGATATGCAGCAGTTCCACGCCCGCCCACATGCACACGTTGTTCAGCAGCAGGCCCACCACGGAAAGCGCCACGAAGATGACGAATTCACGATGGCGGCTCATGCCCTCTTTATGCTGGAACACGTAGCGCATGCTGGCGAAGTAGTTGAACACCGTCGATACGCTGAACGATATGGTGGCGCTGATGAGGTAGTTGATGCCGAATACCTCGGTCAGAAACACCATCAGACCGTAGTCGATGACGAATGCGATGACGCCGACCACGCCGAATTTCATGAATTGTTGAACGATTTTCGCCATGACGTCCTGTCGCCTGCGCAGATTTGTCATTCCCACCTGCGCGAATGACATATTTCGGTAGTAGATTCAAGCCCCTGCGGAGCTGAAACGATATTATACCTCACCGTGCTCGTACACCGCAAAAGCAGGTGTCAGGATAGGGCGTGATACCATGGGCGCAAACGGAAAGGAGCCCGCCCATGTTCACCATCGGATGCCATCTATCCAGCTCGAAGGGGTATTTGCACATGGCAGAAGATGCCGTGTCCATCAACGCGAACACGCTCCAGTTCTTCACGCGCAATCCACGCGGCGGCAAGGCGAAGGATATAGACCCGGACGACGTGGCCGCTTTCAAAGACTACGCGTCGGAACATGGCATCGCAACAATCATGGCTCATGCCCCCTACACACTCAACCCCGCATCTGCTAAACCGTCGACAGCAGAATTCGCCCGAACGATTCTCGCCGATGACCTGTTGCGCATGGAAAACACGCCGCATCAGCTGTACAACATGCATCCCGGTGCGCATGTGAAGCAGGGCGTCGAGACGGGTATAGAGAAGATTGCAGCCGCCTTGAACGCCGTGCTGCAGCCGCAGCAGACCACCACGCTCCTGTTGGAGACGATGGCCGGCAAAGGGACGGAGATCGGCCGGTCGTTTCAGGAGCTGGCAGAGATCATCCGGCGCGTGGATCTTTCGGACCATGTGGGCGTGTGCCTGGACACGTGCCACGCCTGGGATGCCGGCTACAACCTGGCAGAGAATCTCGATGGCGTGCTGGAGGAATTCGACCGCATCGTGGGACTGGACCGCCTGAAGGCCATTCACCTGAACGACAGCAAGAACCCGTGCGGCACTCATAAGGACCGCCATGCCGCCATCGGCGACGGATACCTGGGGTTCGAAGCGCTGTCCGCCATCATCCGCCATCCGGCGCTGCGGAATGTGCCGTTCATCCTGGAAACGCCGCATGACAGCCTGCAGGGGTACGCCGACGAAATTGCCCGCCTGCGCGCTGCGTACGGCGACTGAGCGGGACCGCTCATCGCACACGCCCGAGACTTTCCGGGACATGAAAAAACGCCGCTATCGCGACGTGCACCATAAGAAACTTGCGGGAATCGAGAATCGAAACGCGAAACTACTAGGCAACCGTCTCCGTCGGAGGAGTGGGCGTCGTGACGTCCAGCTTGCCATCCAGGAAATCCTGGGCCGCTTCGATTGCCCGGCCCTTCGCTCCCCGCGCGATGGTGATACCCCGGTCCGTGAATGATCGGCACGCATGGTCGCCGATATCGCTGACAACAACCACGTCGACGCCGAATTGCGAGAAGATTCTAGCGTACTTCTCATCGACCTTGCCCTTCGCGGGAAGGTTCTGGGAATCCGCCAACTGGCCGTTCTCCACCCGATAGTAGTTGTAGTTCGTGCAATAGCCCGTACGGCTCGAAACGTCCAGCCCCTCGCTTGCGACAACCACCAAATGGGGCCATGCCGCAGTAATGTCAAGATCGTTACGCACTTTGCAAATCACCCCATCCTTTCCACAGCGTCTATAAAATATCGAAATAGCGGTGCTCTTTTTCTATGGTTTCTGCAAACGGGAAGTAATTCGACGCACGCGGCGAAGCGCTGCGGCAGGCGGTGTATGCAGGGCCGTCAGCGGCAAGCAATCCATCCGCATCCCTGTGCTACACTGCCGAACAGACATGATTCACCAGCGTATATAAGGAGCATCGAACATGCCGAACAAGAAAAACCAATACGACGACGAGCCTCGCGGCACGACCCGCTACGGCATGGACGGCCTGGGTGCCGTTATCTTGGTCGCAGGCCTTATCTGCATCGTGTTGAGCTTCTTCGGAGCCGGCGTGGATCCGATGCTGTTCACGCTTCCGTTTATCGTGGGCGTCGTTCTGGTGATCTACGAAGCCTATCGCGCAACATCCACGGACCTGGCCGCCCGCGCGAAGGAAAACCAGGCGCTCTCCCGCCGCTTCAAGGGCACGGTGGACAAAGAGGAGAAGGAGCGCTTGAAGAAAGAGCGCGCGGAAAAGCGCCAGGATTCTAAAGAACATGCGGCCGCCCGCAAACGCGAGCGCGAGAAGAACCGCCGCGACGAGGAAGCTGCCCACAAGAAGGAAGAAGCAGCCGAACGCGAAGCGCAGGAGCATCCCGACTCCATGACGGAACATTGCCCGGAATGCGGTCAGAGCCTGCGTGTGCCTCGCGGCAAGGGCACGATCCGCGTTACCTGCCCGAAGTGCAAGAAATCCTTCATTCTGCACACATAAGATTTTGAAAACCCCTTGCGTTTCAAAATCGTCTTTGCCATAATGGACGGGCTGCAAATGCGACAATTGAAATAGTCCCCATAGTCTAGAGGTCAGGACGCGGCCCTTTCAAGGCTGAGACCCGAGTTCGATTCTCGGTGGGGGCACCACGAAACATGAAGCCATCGGTTATCCGATGGCTTTTCTATTTGCTTGGCCCATTCGCCTGCCGCCCTGACCCAGCACACCCATGCACACACCGCCTTTCCGGGTATCTATTCGCCTGTTGCCACGCTCGCACACCCATTCGCCTGCCGTCCCGCTCGCGCACCTGAGCACACGTTCACATCGCAACTGATTCCCCCACACACAAAAAGAGCCCGCCTGAATATCAGACGGGCTCTTTCATCGGCAAACGCTGGAAATACGCATGCAAAGGAAAGCGAACTTAGGCCACGGCCTTCTTCGCAACTTCCACCAGAGCGGAGAATGCCTGGGGATCATTGACAGCCATGTCGGCCAGAACCTTGCGGTCCAGTTCCACGCCGGCCTTCTTCAGGCCATTGATGAAGACAGAGTAGCTCAGGCCGTTCTGACGGGCACCAGCGTTAATACGCTGAATCCAAAGACGACGGATCTCGCGCTTCTTGTTGCGGCGATCACGGTACTGGTACTGCAGGGAGTGCTGCACCTGCTCTTTTGCCGCACGATAGGAACGGGACTTTGCGCCATAGTAACCCTTGGCACGCTTGAGCGTGGTACGACGCTTCTTCTTCGCATTGACTGCGCGCTTTACACGAGGCATGAAAACTCCTTTGTATTAAAGAAAAACTGATTGCTTAGCGAAGGCCGAGGTTACGGGCGATGACCTTCTGGTCGGAAGAGGCAACTTCGGTCTCATGGCGGAAGTTGCGCTTACGCTTCTGGGACTTCTTCGTCATGATGTGGCTCTTGTAAGCCTTGCTGCGCATGATCTTACCGGAGCCGGTCACGCGGAAGCGCTTAGCGGTACCGCGATGGGTCTTCATCTTAGGCATTAGTTTTCCTTCCTTTCGGCAGACTTGTCAGCCTGCTGCTTCTTCTTCACGTTTGCGGGCAAAGGAGCAATGAGCATATGCATGTTACGGCCTTCCATCTTGGGCTGGCTTTCGATGACTGCCTCGTCCTTCAGGTCGTCGGCAAGACGCTCCAGAATGCTCAGGCCCTGTTCGGGATGAGCCATCTCGCGACCGCGGAACATGATGGTGATCTTGACCTTGCTGCCACCCTTCAGGAAGCGCTCGACGTGCTTCTTCTTGGTGTTGTAATCGCCGACGTCGATTTTCGGACGGAACTTCATTTCCTTGATGTCCACCCGCGTCTGCTTCTTACGCGCCTGCTTGGCCTTGATGTCCTGCTCGTACTTGTATTTGCCGTAATCCATGATGCGGCAAACGGGAGGATTGGAATTCGGTGCGATCTCCACCAGGTCCAACCCTGCATCTCTGGCGATCTGGCGAGCCTTCTCGATGGGATAGATTCCCAACTGGTCGCCATTGTAGCTGATCAGACGGCACTCGGGAATTCGGATGTTCTCGTTGAGCCGGAAACCTTGAGCAGCTATCTTGCCCACCTCCTTCTGCGCACGCATGCGCTTTGCTTTGCCCTTGCGGGCCGTGTCTGCAACCGAAAACGGTTGCGAGTGCAATATAAAAAGGACCTGCGGCATTCCACCACAGGCCCTTATCGCTCACGCAATAATGTCACGAAGCGAACTTCGTTCCATGACAACGTCTATTCAAAGGACCCATCAGCTGCTTGCAAGCGCCGAAATAGGTGGAGATTCGCATCTCGCTTCTTATCACACCTGTGGAACTATACCACAGCTGATGCCAATGCAAGCAATCTCCACAAACGTGGAAGCATCATCGCTATACCGTCACGCCGATCTGGACGGCGCGCTTCGTGTTCGCCAAGTCGCCGGACGCGTTCGCTTTCGAATAATCGTACGTAATGGTGCCGTTCCAATGGTACGTCATACCCGCTGCGGAACCCTGGCCCGTGAACGTGCGCTTCTGCTTCGTAAGTGTCTTCCCGTCGCTTTGGTATACGCTGTAGCTCTTCCGGTCCGAAGGCAGCGTGAGCTTCGTGTTCGCCGGGATGGTCAGGCCAGCATCATCCAAGGCATGCTGAATGACTTTGCTTTTCCCCACCGCCTGCTTGAAGCTTATGGGACCATAGCCCAGGCTGGACATGGCAACCCGATACGAAGCCGCGACGACCGCTCCCTTGCCATTCAGATCAAGATAGACAGTCGGAGCGTCATATTCACTGGAAGACGGCTCGGATGTCAGCACGACCGTGATGCGCTGGACGGCGCCGATGGCATCATCCGAGTAATCCGCCGTCTTCGCAATCTGCGCACCATGACCAAGCTTGTCGACGGCCTGATCGGAATCCGACCCGATCAGCGTCGTCAACGAGGGAACCGTGGCAGTCTTCTTCGTGGTAGAAGAGCTGGAAGAGACTTCGAGGTCGCTGGATACCTGCGCAGCCGTTCCGCCGGTCTGCGTCTGCTGCGTTTCGGCCTGAGCTGCCTCGTTCAGTGCCAGCATGCTGACAACGCAAAGCGCGATTATGAGGACGATTGCCAGAACAACGGCGACGATCAGCGAACCCTTCGCCCTGATGGCGCGGTCCTCGTGCGCCGCTCCATCGGGGGTGCGGCTGCCGGCCGCATCGATAATGGCCTGCTCCACGTCGTCAACCATGTCGAAATTCGCCGGCGGTTGCGCGGGACGCTGTGCGGCAGGACCCATATGGTTGCCGCTTTTCGGATCCATGCTGAAATAGCGGGGCTGGGCGGCATCGCCCTCACCGAACCGGACGCTGCCCTTCGGAGCACCGGCTTTCCCGGCAGCATCGTGAACGCCCTGGGGACGAACGTTCTTATACCGTTCGTCTTCATTCCGATTGTCCAGCGAGCCGTCTACAATCTCGTTTTCTTCTTCATCGCCCGCAAAGGCGCCGTCGATCGTCGTCAGATAGGCCGTACGCGACTCAGGTGTGCGCTTGTCCTTCTTCCGTTTATTGAACATGCTCTCCTCCACATAGCATTGGAAGTTATCGATATTGGCACTCTGTTCAATAGTACGCTACGAAATGAAGCTCGATACCACGTAGACTACCGTAACTATCAAAAGCACAATGCAGACGATGATAATCGCAACTTGGGGCTTGGACATCTTGCCGGCCTTGTTCAGATCCGCTTCCGTAGTAGCAATCTCCTCGGCAAGTTGACGACGTTGCGCGCGTTCGCGTTCGCGTTGGCGTTCCTGCGCCGTTTTCGGCGCCCGGCAATCCTTGCCATCCTGAGCAGACGAAGAGGCGGAGGCACCCTGCCGCTTCTGCCCTGATTCACCTTCGTCCTCGAAGGAGGTGGCAGAGGCTGGCGTCGCTTCGCTCCGAGCGGGTTGCGAAGCGGACTCTTCCGATGCCGGTCGATTCTGCTCATGGTGCGTGCCCGCATGGAAGACGACCTCGTCCTCCTCATTGCTGTCGACGGAGATCAGCTTGTATCCATCCTGCTTTTCAGCCATGGCCATCCACCCTTCCCGAAGGTCCGTACCGGGCCCGCCGGCCCGAAAACGCGCTGTGTATCTGTATCAGTATACAGAGAGGGCGGACCCGATTCGGCCCGCCCTGCAATCGATGTTCAGCTGTTACCGGAGCTACCCGATGCTCGCTGCATTTGCACCGACGTTCGACACATTGCCGGAGCCGGACGAGGAGCTGGTGCTTGCGCTGGAGAGCACCGACTCTGCGGACGTGGCGGAGGACGAAGAGGAAGAGGAGGTGCTGGTCGCCTTCGCAGACTTCGCATCGCTGGTCAGCTGGTACGAGCTCAGGTCAAGCGCGGAACCGAGCCAGCTCTGCTGGATAACACTCAGGATGCCCTGGTCGGAGATGTTCGCCATCGCATTTGCAATCTCCGTCTTCAAGGTGGTGTTCGAGCTGGCGACACCAACGCAATAGCCCGTCGGCTTCTCCATCAGGCCCACGATCTTCGCGCTGTAGTGAGACTGGTTCACAATGTACGAGCCGGCGACGGCATCGCAGGCAACGTACTTCACGGTGCCTCCCTCGAGGTTCGAGAAGGCCGTTTGCAGGTCTTGCGTGGACGTCAGGTAATCGGAGCCGAACTGGCTCACGACCTCGTTCGCGCTGACGGACGACGTCTGTGCGGCAATGGTCGTGGAGGAACTCTTGCTGGGCAGGCCGGCATTCTCATCCGTGGAGAACAACGCTGTGGCCGTGTTCAGGTATGAATCGGACAGCCAGGCATCCACGCTCGTATCCGTTTTCTGGATGCCCATGACGATGTCGACCGTTCCGTTCTTGATAGCCGTGTTCGGGTCGGAACCCACATCCGTGATCTGGAGCTTCAGGCCCATCTGGTCTGCCAGGGCCGCTGCCACGTCGACATCCAGGCCGACGATCTTGCCGTCCTGCTGGAAGGCGAACGGCGCATTGGAGGCATTGACGCCGACCGTCAACGTACCTTCGGTCACCAAAGCCGAAGAGTCGATGGTGGAATCCTTCAAGGTGGGCGTATACGAGTTGCTGGAGCATCCGCATAGCGCAAACGCCATAACGGAAGCAAGGCACATGGCAAGTATCGCCTTTACCGAACGCTTCATAACCTTTTGCCTCTCTCGTCTCTAACTAAGAGATTCTTCTGGCTGACCTAGTCTTTGCCCCCACACTCGCGCACTGGGGAGCAGCTTCCGCCGCTTACCCTCTCGCCCGGCGGCCATTTTGCCGCAATGGACGGACGGTGCGTCTTACTTCTAGGATACGCCATGCTCGTCGGGCCGCCGAAAAGCGCTCCCGGCTTACGTGGATTCTTTAGACCGCATCTGCCATGAACTTGGATTTCTCCGCAACTACAGACCCAGAAGAAACTTTTCCCAGTCTACCAGATAAAGGGGCTGGGACCGGTCTTTCGCACGCAGTTCGATAAACCCACCATCTATCTTGCGATTCTGCTTTACGCTTTTGTTTCAGATGCAGACTGAGAGAGTAGCTGCGCAGCATGCGAACGGGATGCCTCCGTGATTTCTCCCGCCAGCATGCGGGCAATCTCGTCCACGCGATTGTCCCCCGAAAGCCGCTGCAGGCTGGTGCTGGGCACGCCGTCGTCCGAATCCGCCTCTTTCTGCACCAAGTAATGCGTATCGCCCGCCACGGCAATCTGCGGCAGATGCGTGAAGCAG
>USAB01000019.1 GCA_900552585.1 uncultured Coriobacteriaceae bacterium | reverse complement strand
AGCGACCGCCTGCCGCAGGCCGTGCGGACGCTGCGCAACGAGATCGCCGCGCGCGGGGGCCAGGTGCGGTTCGGCACGCGCCTGACGGGTCTTCGCCTTCAGGCGGGCCGCCTGGCCGCCGTGACGCTGCGCGGCGCGGACGGCACGGAATATGAAGAGCCGGCGGAGGCGTTGGTGCTGGCCACCGGCCATTCCGCGCGCGACACGTTCGAGATGCTGCGTGCCAACGGGTTCGAGATGGAGCGCAAGCCCTTCGCTATGGGAGTGCGCATCGAGCATTCGCAGGCGGATATGAACCGGAGCCAGTGGGGCCATGCGGCGAAGAGCCCGGCGCTGGGCGCTGCGGAATACAAGGCGGCCGTCCATGTGGGCGGCGGGCGCACCGTGCACACGTTCTGCATGTGCCCGGGTGGCCGCGTGACGTGCGCGGCGAGCGAGCCGGGCGGCGTGGTGGTGAACGGCATGAGCGATTTTGCCCGTGACGGGAAGAACTCGAATGCCGCGCTGCTGGTGAACGTGGACCCGGCGGATTTCGGCGGCGATTCGGACGACGTGCTGGCGGGCGCGAAGCTGCAGCGGGCCATCGAGCAGCGCGCGTTCCAGGCGGCTCGGGCGGCGGGCGGCGCGCCGTACCAGGCGCCGGCGCAGCATGTGGGTGACTTCCTGGGCGCCGATGCTCCTTCCCATGCGAAGTCCGGCAAGGCGGGTAGGCACGGCGATGCGCCCGTGCAACCCACGTATGCGCGCGGTGTGGCATGGTGCGATCTGCATGACGTGCTGCCGGCGTTCATGACGCAGGCGTTGGAGCAGGCGCTGCCGCTGCTCGACCGGCGCATCCACGGGTTCGCGGATGCGCGCGCCGTGATGACGGCGCCCGAGACACGCTCGTCGTCGCCGGTGCGCATCGTGCGCGGCAGGCAGGACCTGCAGGCGCACGTCGGCGGGCCGGATGCGCCCGCATCGGGCGTATATCCCTGCGGCGAAGGCGCGGGCTATGCCGGCGGCATCATGTCCGCGGCCGTTGACGGGCTGCGTGTGGCGGAAGCGCTCGTGCGCCAGGCGCAGATGCAAGCCGAGTAGGCTTTCTCGCCGCGTTGGCGCGCCCATAAGACGCCGGATACGCAAAGAACGCGCCAGCGGGTAATTCGCCGGCGCGTTCAATAGCGCGATATGCAGCGGCCTTTCCTCTTAACAGGTTAACGGGCGCGATAGTCGTCCATCATGGTGGAGAACAGCTGGCCCGAGCTGGGCGGCGTCCATACGATGGCGTTCGCGCCGGCATCGATGGTACGGGCAATGGATTCGTCCGACCTGCCGCCCGATGCGATGATGGGTGCGCGCGGATATTCCTTGCGGATCTTCGCCACGACGTCGGCCGTCTTCGCGCCGGCTGCCACATTCAGGATGGCGGCGCCGCTGTCCAGACGCTTGCCCGCATCGCGGTTCTCTGAAGCCACCGTGACCACAATGGGGATGTCCACGGTGCGCGCCATCAGGCGCAGATCCTTGTTCGGCAGCGGGTCGTTCACCACCACGCCCATGGCGCCCTGGTTCTCCGCATCCATGGCCAGGTACGTGGCGCGCATGCCCTGCGTGGTGCCGCCGCCCACGCCCACGAACACGGGCACGGCGGCCACGCGCAGCACGGCCGCGCTGATGGCGCGCTGCGCCGTGAACGGGTAGACGCAGAACACGGCGTCGGCGTCGCAGTTCTTGATGATGGCGATGTCCGTGGAGAACAACAGGCTTTGGATCTTTCGTCCGTACACCACGATGCCCGATGCCTGCTTGATCACCTTCGGCACGCGCAGGATGTTATGGCGCAGGCGCGACTCGATGGGAGGGATGCCGCCCTCCAGGTCCGATTCGTCGCCGGCGAAGTTGGGCGTCGGCATGCCGGGTTCGTTCTTTCCGACGTTCTTCCAGTCCAGATGGGTCATGCGTACCTCCTTAGCGGGGGAGTCTGCTGTTAGGATTTCGTATCGGATGCGATTTGCAAAACCTGCGGCAGAGGGCCGCAGGTTTGTTGCGATGGCTCAGGATAGCATGTCGCATGCCCATTGGGCGGCGACCATGGAACCTTTTGCCAGCATTTTTTCATCGATCGTATAGAAGCAGCTGTGCTGCGGGTGCACGGCGCCGATTTCCGGATTCTTCGTACCCACGAATACGAAGACGCCGGGCACGCGCTGCAGGTATTCGGCGAAATCCTCGCCGGCAAGCGTTCCCTCGTACGTGCCGAGGTATTCTTCGCCCAGCACTTCCTCTACCGCTTGCTTCGCCGCCACGCTGCAGGCCTCGTCGTTCACCACGGCGGGGTTGCCCGGCTCGAAGCTGAAGTTGATGTCCGCTCCGAATGCGTGCGATGTCTTGCCGGCGATGCGCTCCATGGCGTCGATGATGCGCTCGCGCACATCGCGATGCCAGGTGCGCAGCGTACCTGTAAGGTAGGCGCTGCCCGCCATGATGTTGCGGGCCGTGCCGCCGTGGACCTCGCCGATCGTGATGACCACGGGCTCGAACGGCGACGTGCGGCGCGAGACCAGCACCTGCAGCGAATCGATGATTTCGGCGGCAACCACGATGGCGTCCACGCCCTTGTGCGGCATGGATCCATGCGCCGACACGCCCTCCACATCAATGCGGAACCAGTCCGTGTTCGCCATGCGCGGACCTGCCTCGCACGAGAACGTGCCGGTGGGCACTTCGCTCCAGATGTGCTGGCCGTAGATGGCCTCGACGCCATCCAGGGCGCCGGCCGCAATCATGTCGCGTGCGCCGATAGAGATCTCCTCGGCGGGCTGAAAGATGATGCGCACCTCACCGTGCAGTTTGTCGCGCATCTGCCATAGCACGTTGACGGCGCCCAGCATCATGGCCATGTGGCAGTCGTGGCCGCAGGCATGCATGACGCCTTCGTTCTGCGATTTGAAATCGAAGTCCGTGCGCTCCCTGATGGGCAGTGCGTCCATGTCCGTGCGCAGCGCAATGCGCCGCGCCGGGTTGCCGTTCTCGTCATAGGCGCCCGGGGCAGCGCCGGCGATGGTGGCGATGATGCCGGTTCCGATGAAGTCCGGTCGCTCGGCGGTGTAAGGTTCGGGCCGTGCTCCCTTCACCATGCGGTAGGGTACGCCGAGCTTGTCCAGCTGTTCGCGTACGAATGCGGAGGTCTGCACCTCGTGCGCCCCGACTTCAGGGTGTGCATGCAGGTGACGGCGCCAGGAGATAATCTGGTCTTCCAGCTCTCCGGCAGCCTTGCGAATTGCTGCAGCCGTCTCAGCTGCAGCGGGGTTCTTTGCGTAGTCGGTCATAATAGTTCCTTCCGGCCGATATGCTGCCATGCTACTACACCGCCCGGACGAAGGCATTCGTCGGCATTCATGTTTGCATGTAATCTGTGGATTGCGCTGCCGATTGCGATTCCGCGCTGAAACGGGTGCCGCGTTCGTCTTCAAACCGTTACAATTAAACAGTTTATACGTGGAGTTACGGAATCACGTGGAAGGCAAAAGGAGATAACATGGCACGTCCTATGACTATGGCAGAGAAGATTCTCGCCGCTCACGCGGGCCTGGATGAGGTCAAACCGGGGCAGCTGATCGAATGCGATCTGGATCTGGTCCTGTCCAACGACGTCACCGCGCCCATCGCAATTCGCGAGTTCAGGAAGATCGGCTGCGAGAAGGTGTTCGATCCGACGAAGATCGCCCTGGTCCCCGATCATTACGTTCCGAACAAGGACATCAAGAGCGCCGAGCAGGCCAAGGTCGTTCGCGAGTTCGCCCGCGAACAGGGCATCACCCATTATTACGAGGTCGGCTGCATGGGCGTCGAGCATGCGCTGCTGCCCGAGCAGGGCGTTGTGGGCGCCGGCGACCTGATCATCGGCTCCGATAGCCACACCTGCACGTACGGTGCGCTGGGCGCCTTCTCCACGGGCGTAGGTTCTACGGACGCCGCTGTGGGCTATGCCACGGGCCGCGCCTGGTTCAAGGTGCCGGAAACGCTGAAGTTCAACATCGAAGGCACGCTGAACCCCGGCGTTACGGGCAAGGACATCATTCTGTACATCATCGGTATGATCGGCGTGGACGGCGCGCTGTACAAGGCCATGGAGTTCACGGGCTCGGCCATCCGCAGCCTGTCCATGGAAGGCCGCATGACCATCTCGAACATGGCCATCGAGGCGGGCGGCAAAGCGGGCCTCATCGAGGTCGACGACGTTACGCGCGCCTATATGGACGGTCGCACGGAGCGTCCGTACGTGGAGTACCACTCCGACCCCGACGCGGTGTACGAGCATGTCTACGAGATCAACGCCGCCGACATCCCCGTCACGGTGTCGTTCCCGCACCTGCCGTCGAACGCGCGCCCTGTTGCGGATTCCCGCGACGTGACCATCGACCAGTCCGTCATCGGCTCCTCGTGCACGAACGGCCGCATCGAGGACATGCGCCAGGCCGCTGCCGTGCTGCGCGGCCATAAGGTGAACCCGAACGTCCGCTGCATCGTGATCCCCGCAACGCAGCAGGTGTACCGCCAGTGCATCGAAGAGGGCCTGACGGAGATCTTCCTGGATGCGAACTGCGCCGTCTCCACCCCCACGTGCGGCCCGTGCCTGGGCGGCTACATGGGCATCCTCGCTGCCGGCGAGCGCTCCGTGGCCACCACGAACCGCAACTTCGTGGGCCGCATGGGCGATCCCACAAGCGAGGTCTACCTCACGAACCCGGCCGTTGCCGCAGCCAGCGCCATCGCCGGTCACATTGCGCTGCCGGAAGACATCGACTAGTCGAACAAGAGCCAAGGAGCGAACTAATGAAATTCGAAGGAACCGCACACCGCTACGGCCGCGACATCGACACCGACGTCATCATCCCGGCCCGCTATCTGAACACGTCCGATCCCGCCGAGCTGGCGAAGCACTGCCTGGAGGACCTGGACGTCGACTTCGTGAAGAAGGTCAAGCCCGGCGACATCATCGTGGCCGAGGAGAACTTCGGCTGCGGCTCGTCCCGCGAGCATGCACCCATCTGCATCAAGGCCGCCGGCGTGGATGCCGTCATCGCGAAGAGCTTCGCGCGCATCTTCTACCGCAACAGCATCAACATCGGCCTGGCTATTCTGGAGTGCCCCGAAGCCGTGGATGCCATCAAGGACGGCGACACGGTGTCCGTTGACGCCGACGCCGGCATCATCGTGGACGAGACCACGGGCCAGACGTTCCAGGCAGAGCCGTTCCCGCCGTTCATCAAGGACATCATCGAGCAGGGCGGCCTGGTGAATCGCACGAAGAAGATCCTCGCCGACCAGAAGGCGGGGAAGTAGGCGCATCCGTCTACCTGCCATAGGCAATACGCGGCCGGGGCGGCGCGCTCCGGTCGCTTGCAACGCAAGAAACCAGCAAGCAACCCAAGGAGAGACGAAGCAAATGAGCAACAGCTATCAGATCTGCCTGCTTCCCGGCGACGGCATCGGCCCCGAGATCATGGCCGAGGCCGTGAAGGTCATGAACGCAATCGGCAAGAAGTACAACACCGAGTTCACGTACGTGGAGGCGCTGCTGGGCGGTATCGCCATCGACCAGACCGGCACCGCCATGCCGGACGAGACGCTGGAGACCGCCAAGGCTTCCGACGCTGTGCTGCTGGCCGCCGTCGGCGGCCCGAAATGGGACACCACGGATCCCTCGAAGCCCCGTCCCGAGCAGGGTCTGCTGGGCATCCGCAAGGGCCTGGGCCTGTACGCGAACCTGCGCCCCGTGAAGGCGTACGATTCCCTGATCAACTCCTCCACGCTGAAGCCCGAGGTCATCAAGGGTGTTGACCTGAACATCGTCCGCGAACTGACCGGTGGCCTGTACTTCGGCGCCCGCGATCGCGAGTACGACGTGGAAGGCTACGGCGTGAACGGCGGCAAGGGCCAGCGCGCCTACGACACCATGGACTACAAGGAGTTCGAGGTCGAACGCATCGCCCGCACCGCCTTCGATTCCGCCATGAAGCGCCGCAAGAAGGTCCACAACATCGACAAGGCGAACGTCCTGGAATCCAGTCGCATGTGGCGCGAGATCGTGCACCGCGTGGCGAAGGATTACCCGGAGGTCGAGGTCGTGGACATGCTGGTGGACAACGCCGCCATGCAGCTGATCAACAACCCGCGCCAATTCGACGTCGTGGTGACGGAGAACACGTTCGGTGACATCCTGTCCGACGAGGCATCCATGCTGACCGGCTCGCTGGGCATGCTGGCTTCCGCCAGCCTGGGCGAGAGCACGTCGCTGTACGAGCCCAGCCACGGCAGCGCTCCCGACATCGCGGGCAAGGGCATTGCGAACCCGCTGGCCCAGATCCTGTCCGTAGAGATGATGCTGCGCTACAGCTTCGACATGCAGGATGCGGCCGACGACATCGCGAATGCGGTTGAGAAGGTTCTGGCCGACGGCTACCGCACGGGCGATTTGGCGAACGCTGACACCCCGAAGGACATGATCCTGGGTACCGTCGCCATGGGCGATAAGGTGGTCGAATACCTGTAATGGCCATTATCCAGCGACCCAAAGGCACCCAGGACATCCTGCCCGATGAGGCACGGTTCTGGCTGTACTTCAAAGAAACCGCGCGCGACATCTTCGGACGCTACGGCTACCAGTTCCTGGAGACGCCGATTTTCGAGCGCACCGACCTGTTCGTGCGCGGCATCGGCACCAGCACGGACGTGGTATCGAAGGAGATGTACGAGGCGCTTTCCGGCGACAACCTGTCGAAGCTTATCGCGGGTGCGCACGTGAAGCAGAGCAGCCGCTTCAGCCTGCGCCCCGAGGGCACGGCCGGCGTCGTGCGCGCTGTTGCGGAGAACCGGCTGCTGCAGCCCGGCGGCCTGCCCGTGAAGCTCATGTACGCGGGCCCTATGTTTCGTGCGGAGAATGTGCAGGCGGGGCGCCAGCGCCAGTTCAACCAGGTGGGTGTGGAATGCCTGGGCGCGGAGGACCCCACCATCGACGCTGAGGGCATCGTCATGCTCATGCGCTTCTACGCGAAGCTGGGCATTCCCACGGACGCCATGCACCTTCTGGTGAATTCAATGGGATGCGAGAACTGCCGTCCGGCATATCGCGAAAGCGTGCGCTCGTTCATCCTGGCGAATGCCGACCGCCTGTGCGAGGAATGCGTCGGCCGCGCGGACACGAACCCGCTGCGCGCATTCGACTGCAAGAAGGAAGGCTGCCGCGCCGTCATGGCGCAGGCGCCGCGTATCACGGACCATCTGTGTCAGGAATGCAGCGACCATTACCATAAGGTCCTTGACCTGCTGAAGGCATCCGGCCTGCAGTACGAGGAAGACTATACGCTGGTTCGCGGCCTTGACTACTACACCCGCACGGTGTTCGAGGTACAGGTCGCTGAGGGCATGGGTTCTCAGAACGCCATCGGCGGCGGCGGCCGCTACGACAAACTGATGGAGGAGATCGGCGGCCAGCCCGCCCCCGGGTTCGGGTTCGCGCTGGGCTACGAGCGCTGCCTGCTGGCGCTGAAGGCTCATGGCTTGGAGTTCAAGCCGGCGCTGACGTACGATTTCTACATCGCTTGCGTGGACGACAGCGTTCGCCCGCAGGCGTTCGCCATCCTGCAGACGCTGCGCGATGCGGGTTTGGTGGGCGACATGGACCATCAACATCGCAGCCTGAAGAGCCAGTTCAAGCAGGCGAACAAGCTGCATGCGAGCTTTGTGGTGGTGCTGGGTCCGGACGAGCTGGCGCAGAACTGCATCAAGATGCGCAACATGGCCTCGCATTCGGAGTACACTATCCCGCTGGACAAAGCGGCCAAGGCGCTGAACGGATTCCTTATGCAGGGAGTCTCGGACAGTGAGATCTCGACTATGCTGAAGAGTATCAACGGCGGGGCGAACCCGCAGGCGTAACCGCAGGGAAGCGGTAGGTAATACGTGCGTTGGAAGACCGCCCGCGGCCCGTTGGCTGCGGGCGGTCCGCGCCGAACGGATAGAAGGAGAAAGAATAGGCAATGAGCGACGTTTTGAACGAGCACTGCATGCATTCCGCCACATGTGGTCAGCTGCGTGCAGCGGACGAAGGGGCCGAAGTCACCCTGACCGGCTGGGTGTGGCACAACCGTGACCATGGCGGCTTGATCTTCGTCGACCTGCGCGATCGCGAGGGATACACGCAGTGCGTCTTCGACCCCGACTGCGTGACCGAAGACGAGTTCCACGCTGCCGAGCATCTGGGGCGCGAATACGTCATCCTGATCACGGGCACGGTGCGCAAGCGCGGCCCCGAGAGCGTCAACCCGAACATGGCTACGGGCGAGATCGAGATCCTGGCGCGCAGCCTGAAGGTGCTGAACACCAGCGTCACCCCGCCGTTCGCCATCGAGGACGGCATCGAGACGGATGAGACCACGCGTATGAAATGGCGCTACATGGACCTGCGCCGTCCCGAGATGTATGCGAACCTGAAACTGCGCCATGTGGTGGCCCAGGCGGTGCGTAAGGCGCTGAACGAGCGCGGCTTCCTGGAGGTCGAGACGCCCATCCTGGCGAACTCCACGCCCGAGGGCGCCCGCGATTACCTGGTGCCCAGCCGTCCGAACCCCGGCAAGTTCTACGCCCTGCCGCAGAGCCCGCAGCAGTTCAAGCAGATGCTGATGGTGGGCGGCATCGAGCGCTACTACCAGATTGCCCGCTGCTTCCGCGACGAGGACCTGCGTGCCGATCGCCAGCCCGAGTTCACGCAGGTGGACATCGAGATGAGCTTCGTACAGGAAACGGATGTCATGGACCTGATGGAGGGCGTGTTCCAGGAGGTCCTGGAAGCTGCCGGCGTGGAGCACGAGTTCCCGCTGCAGCGCATGCCCTGGAAAGAGGCCATGGATCGGTTCGGCTGCGACCGCCCGGACGTGCGCTTCGGCATGGAGCTGCAGGATCTGACGGAGATTGTTCGCGGCTGCGGCTTCGGCGTGTTCTCTAAGGCCGTGGATGCCGGCAACATCGTGAAGGCCATCAATGCGAAGGGCGCTGGCGACTGGAGCCGCGGCGACATCGAGAAGCTGGCCGACGTTGCCGCCGCGAACGGCGCAAAGGGCATGGCGTGGATTGCCTACACCTCGAAAGACACCGACCTGAAGGGCAAGAGCCCCATCATCAAGTTCTTGGGCGACGAGGTCCACGGCAAGATCAAGGAGGTCATGGGCGTCGAGCCTGGCGACCTGCTGCTGTTCGCTGCCGATACGTTCAACGTCGCGAACGCCGTTCTGGCAGCCCTGCGCCTGCATATGGCCGACCTGCTGGGCATCGAGCGTAGCGGTCACAAGCTGTTGTGGGTTGTGGATTTCCCCATGTTCAAGTACGACGAGGACGAGAAGAAGTATGCGGCCGAGCACCATCCGTTCACGATGATCCCCGAGGCCGATTGGGACAAGATCGAGACGGATCCGCTGGCCTGCGGAAGCTACAGCTACGACATTGTCATGGATGGCTTCGAGATGGGCGGCGGTTCCATCCGTATCCACAATGCCGAGCTGCAGAAACGCGTCCTGCGTCGCTGCGGCGTGGCCGATGAGGACATGGAGAAGAAGTTCGGTCACCTGCTGCATGCGCTGGAGCTGGGCGCGCCTCCCCATGGCGGCATCGCCCTGGGCTTGGACCGTCTGGTCATGCTGCTGGCCGGAAAGGATTCCATCCGCGACGTCATCGCATTCCCGAAGACATCCAGCGCCGCCGACCCCATGACCGGCTCTCCGAACGAGGTTACGGCCCGCCAGCTGAAGGAAGTCAATCTGCGCATCCTGTAAGCGCTACAGTACATAAATTGTCTTTCTGGAAGGCTTGTCTCGCATAAGGGGCAGGCCTTCTCTGTGCTCTAATCATGTTCAGGTTTTGCAGTGCTGCTATTAATTCAAGTAAGCGTTGGAGAGGCTGTGCTTCGTTCTATCTATTCCGGTCGCGAAAATATCAGGTACGGAATGCGAATTTATAGAAATACAGGATGATGATTAAATAAAGCAATACAGAAAAAGCAATGAGTATTTCAAAAAATGGGGTTCTTGTGGATGACAATCAATGCAATGTAGATGAGCTGAAAACCATCATCCAAATTGGATTGGTGGTATCGGATCTGGACGAACTTATAGAAAACATGCGACAGATTTTCAATATTGATCCGGATTACGCCGAGAATTTCATCTACCAGGGCGTACGGTACCGCGACAAGCCTATTCCTGCGTCGGTTCGTATTGCTTGCTATAACAGATTTGGTGTTCAGCTAGAATTCATCCAGCCCACCAGCACGGGCGATACTATTTGGACGGATTGTCTTAAAGAAAATCCAGGCAAGAAGTTTATCCTGCACCATATTCGTTTCAATGACGTTGAGGACAATGATGCGTTATCGAAGGTGCTGATAGAGCGCGGAGTCAGTGTTTACCAGGAGGGAAAATCCATTACGAATCCTGGAGGAAAATTTACTTATTACGACACTTCCAATCTGATTGGATTCGTCATAGAGACAGTAACAAAGGTCTATCAATAGGAACGGATTGCTTACTAATTGCCCACAAGCAAGCAATGTGAGTCTTTGTGGAAGGAACGGCCATGGATACGTTGATGAACGCCGGGGCCACAATGGGCATTCTATTCGTAACAGTTGCAGCTGGTTATATTGCCCGAAAGCTGAAATGGGTAGGAGAGCCATTCGATGGCTCTCTTTCGAAAATAATCATGTACATTACCTGTCCTGCGACAGTATTGAATTCTGTTCTCAGCAATCAAAATCTGCCGGACGAATCTGTCATTTGGAACATTCTATTTGTATCTGCTCTAACGTTTATTCCCATCATTGTGCTTGCGCTGATAGTTCCTCGATTGTATCGAATACCTGAGAATCAACGCGGCGGACATGAGTTCACCATCACCATGGGCAACACAGCGTTTGTCGGCTTCGCTGTTGTAGGCGCTATCATGGGTAGCCAAGCCGTTTTGTACTCCAGCATCTACAACATCATCAGCTCGTTAGTTTTATATAGCGTCGGAGCGTGGATGATTTCGCGCTCTGGGTCTATCAAGCTTTCGCAAAAAGAGCAACTACTCTATGTGGTAAAGAATCTATTTAGTCCCGCCATGATCTCCTGTATTGTTGCCTTGTGTTTGGCGCTATGGCGTGTGAACGATTCCGGATTTATTGGTCAAACCTGCTCATTTCTTGGCGCCATGACCGCACCTGCGGCAATGTTGGTCATTGGATCGACGTTGGCTAAATATGAAGTTAAGGTAATGCTCTCGAGCGGATGGGCGTACTTAACGGCGTTTATTAGGCTTATTGTTACGCCGGCCATCGTATATTCATTCGGGAGCTTTTTCATAGCGGATTCCTATCTGCTAGGTACGTTAACGTTAATCACCGCCATGCCTGCTGCCATGATGGGGACAGTGATGTGCATCATGTATGGTGGCGATTTGCTTGCTGTCTCCCAATGCATGTTCCTGACGACTCTGTTCTCCCTTGTCACGATTCCAATAGTGGCGGTATGTGTACTCTGATTCTCTTGACGTATAGAAAACACGCATTTAGCAGCGGAAGAACGATATATGTCATTGATACGACAAGCAAATAAACATCGTTCGGTATTGAAATAAATCACCTCACCATTGTTCAATATACTTATTTCGTTCTTCAAATCACCTTTTCTGCCGTGTGGTTCTGATGGGAACGCGCTGGAGTTAGGTGAATGAAGCCGGTGAGTATCGCGATGCCCAATGAATCCGGAAGAATGAATTCGTCGAATGATTAATGAGAAAGGGAGGTGGGGTAGAGGTGAAAGCCGTAAAATGGTTGGACGAGCACTTCGAGGAAGTTATTCTAATCTTCTTTTTAATCGTGATTTCCGTAGTGGAATTACTGCAGGTAATCTGCCGTAATGTTCCGATGTTTCCATCGCTGACCTGGGCAGAGGAACTTTGTAGATTCGCATGGATTGCAACGGTGTTTTTGTCTCTTCCATATACGATTCGCACGGAGACGCCGTTGAGGGTTACCGCTCTTATCGATACATTTCCTTGGAAGCTTCGCAATCTGATGAACATCATTGTTGATGTGATAACGGTTGTTCTTATGGCGATTCTATCCTATGCGGCCTTCGTAGTCCTTCAGCGCATCATCGCGAGTGGTGAGGTTTCGCCTGCCATGCTCTGGCCGATGTGGATTATGTATCTGGTTGTTTTTATCGGATTCGTAGGAGCAGCGCTGCGCAGTGTTGAGATGTGCATCATCCATATCAAGCATTTCAACGAGCCGCCAGCGGATACGATGGAGCAGCAAGCACAGTTCGAGCTTTCTGCCGAGATGCGCAATGCTGCAAAGGAAGAGGAAACCTCAAAGGCCAGTGAGAAGGGAGGGGCATAATGCCAGCAGTAATTTTGTTTATCGTATTCCTTGCAGCAATCGCGCTTTCCGTCCCCATTGGTTTTGCGATGGTTGCTGGCACGCTCTCTCCTATCATGTTCACTGGGTCAGGCGGAAACATCACTCAGCTGGTGACAAACGCATTCTCAGGTGCTAATTCGACCCCAATTCTTGCCGTGCCACTGTTTATCTTCAGCGGCATTATCATGGCTGAGGGCGGCATTTCGAAGAAGCTATTCAGCTTCTTTGCTTATTTCGTTGGCCACTTTCATGGTGGTGTTCCTTGTGCAGTCATTTTGACCTGCTTGTTCTACGGAGCTATCTCCGGATCTGGCCCCGCAACAGCAGCCGCTGTCGGCGCTATGTGCGTGCCTTTCCTTGTTGGTCTTGGCTATGATCGCAAGTGGAGCGCCGGGCTGATTGTTGTTGCCGGCAGCTTAGGTGTAATCATTCCGCCGTCCATTCCATTCGTGCTATATTCCCTGGCGACAGGGGTCTCTACAGGCTCACTGTTCCTTGCCGGCATTCTTCCGGGCATCTTGGTCGCAATCTGTTTGATGATTTATAGTGTGATTTATTGTCGGCGCAACGGTGAAGATCAGGCCTTAATCAAACAGGCAATGGGCGAATTGAAGGGCCAGGGTTTCGGTCATCTGTTCTTGGACAGCCTGCCTGCTTTGTTGTGCCCAGTGATCGTGCTGGGCGGAATCTACAGCGGCATTGTTACTCCTACAGAGGCTGCTTGCATCAGCGTATTCTATGCTCTGATTGTATCGCTATGTGTGTATAAGACCATCAGTGTTAAAGATATCTGGGGAATCATGTCTACCTCGGTTCGAACGTATGCAGGTCTGGCATTTGTACTGGCTTTTGCTACAGCGTTCGGTCGTGTCTTGTCTCTGACCGGTGCGGCTTCTGCTATCACCACGTTTATCACCACTTCATTCGGTTCGAGTATGTGGGCGGCTGTTACGGTTTGCGTGCTACTGTTTCTGGTGTTGGGCATGGTTATGGACACTGGACCCGCCATTATTATTCTTGCTCCAATCCTGCTTCCCGGCATGCAGGTATTGGGCGTCGATCCGGTGCATTTCGGTGTAATGTTGGTGTGCTGCTTGGCGATCGGGCTTGCAACTCCTCCGTTCGGATTGAATTTGTTCGTCGTGGCGAATATCTCGCAAGACCAACCGATGTCTATTGCACGGCGTGCGCTTCCGTTCATTGCGGCATTTCTTGTCGCGCTTGTTCTTATCGTGTATGTGCCTTGGTTCTCGCTTGCGTTCCTCGGCTAAGTATTGGAGATCGTCACTGGTATCTGCTAGTGAGGAAGGGGTAGGGAAATGAAAACTCTTGCAAGATCACAGGGAAGCAGGAAGGCGGTTTGGATTGCCGGCGTTTTCGCCTTAGTATTCTTCGTGGTAATCGGGCTGTCTGGTTGTTCAGGCGGAAATAGCGAGTCATCAGAATCTAGCGTTCCTGATGCCTACAAGGATTTGGATTCTGTTACTCTTATCGCCGCTGATAGTACTGGCAAGGGTGCTGCAGGTCAGTTGTGGGGCCAGTCTTTTGCTCAGCATGTGAGTGATGACACGGGCGGAAAGATTACTGTTGAATATCACCCGAATGGTGAGCTTGGCGGCGATACAGATCTGCTGCGACAAGAACAGAGCAATGATATTCAGATGGTTGTGACTCAGCCCGCAACAGAGGTTTCCTTTATTGACGACTTGGCTGTGTTCGATGCGCCGATGGCATTTGCCAATTATGATGCTGATCAAATCGATCAGGTGCTGAACGGAGATAATAAGTTCACCAAGAAACTGCAGAGTGCATTCGAGGATGCTGGTTTCCATAATTTGGGTTGGCTGCAGGCCGGCACGTACCGCGTAACTACTTCCAACAAGGACCTCTCCAAGTTGTCTGATTTCAAGGGCTTCCAGATCCGCACCATGGAAAACTCCAACAATATGGCATTCTGGAGCGCTTTGGGTGCTGAGCCCACGCCGCTGGCATTCAGCGAGGTTTACTTCGCATTGCAGAATGGAACTGTCGACGGCCAGGAGAACGCAACTGATACGTGCGTCGGCTCCAGTTTCCAGGAGGTTCAGAAGTATCTGTGCAATACAAAGCACACACTGTACGTAAACAACATCAGCATCAATAAAGATACGTGGGATTCCCTGGATCCGGCTTATCAGGATGCCATCAACAAGGCTGTCCAAGAAGCTACTGACGAGATTCAGCCTCAGATCACTGAACTGGATAAGTCGAGCATCAAGACAATGACCGACGCAGGCATGAAGGTTATTGACTATGACGATGGCTTCTTTGACCAGGTTCTGGCTCTCGATGGTGTGAAGAAGGTGTACTCCGACGTTAGCAAGCAGACTGACGGCTTGAGCGATACCATGATTGATCTTTTGGAGAAGACGAAGAAATAATTATCGAAGCTGGCTGAAAGCAAGCTAAAGCCAGCTAAAGCCTGTTACGGAGAAGGGGCCAGGCATTCTGCCTAGCCCCTTCATCATATATTGCAATCCTATTTCATGCCGTTGGCTGTCATCGTCGCTGAAAAATGCTAGCCTTCCGCGGAAAGCTTCTTTAGCTTCGTATCGATATTGTCGATCTTTGCCTGAAGTGGAGCGGAAATCGGTTCCATTCTTTTTTCAACCTTTTTAATCTCTGTGCGCAATGCATCGATTTGTGTCTGTATCTCATTGCGTTGCATTAGCTTGTACGGTTTCGTATTTGAAAGTTGGCGTTCCAGTTCCTGAATTTGTCTGACATACAACAACTTGTTTGTCATGCTTTCTAGTTCTTCTATTCCTGTGGAAAGAAAAATCCGCTCCTCTCGCAAGCGTTCAATTATCTCTTCACAACTTGGATTCATTGTGTTTGACCAGGCATTGTACATGGCTTGACGGTTATCTGCTTCTACGAGTATGCGATTGCACGTCGCGATTTTCTTTTCCTCTTCGGATTCGATGCGAGGTGAAAGCGCCTTGCGGAATGTGTCGTCATAGCTTTCTTTGTTATTAAATGTTTTGTAGGCCGTACGGATCATGCGGTCATTCGGCATAATTCCCATTCGCGAGCGCATGCAGAGGTTTGCGACCAAATTAATTTCATCTTCGAGAAGGTCAGCATTTAGGTTGGGGATTCGTACTAGCAGTTCCTTCCAAAGCATCATTGTTTCCTGAAGTCGCTTTACGCTAGTATGCGAGGGCATGGATAATTCAGATTCCAATAATAAAGCGATCTGCTTTTTTCTCTCGCTATATATTTCGGTTGCTATGGCATACTTATCCTTTTCGGAAGAGAGTCCCGATGCATGTAAAATCGCCTGGAATGCACGGGTTTGATCGAGCTGGTATGTTTTTGAATTCCATCCATCAAATTTTGCAAGAAGTTGCCAAGCATCGGCGTCGTCCGAATTAACTGCAATAATATTGTTGCATGACTCGATTACGACTGCCGAATTGCCTTCAGCGGCAGCGGATTTCGCCAGTTCGCGCTGTGCAGGTATGTCGTTAGCGTTGATCTGCGGTAATGATGGGGAAATATATCGCTTCGAAAACATATTGTTGATTCTTTCCAAATGCTCATTGGTATTCTATTGTTTTGAATGGAGTTGCACGGATAGCTGCTCCATTCAGGGAACAAATAAATTGCTGATTATATTTAATAATAAGTATAATTACCAATATGGAATTACAGCAATTGAAATATCTGTGTGTCATTGCCGAATGCCAGAATCTTACTAAGGCTGCGCGAAAGCTGCATGTCTCACAGCCCAGTCTCAGTAGGTACCTGCATTCTCTCGAAGACGAGTTGGGGACCGCTCTCTTCGATCGCGTTGGGCGTAATATCGTCCTAAACAGTGTTGGTTATGTTGCGGTGCATGACGCCCTTGCCGTTCTTGATACCGTTAACACGCTCAAAGATGATGTCTCTTCGTTTATGCATGAGAAGAACCTTACCGTGAATGTATATTCGCCAGTTCCTATGGGGAACTACGGCGATATCATCAAAGGCTTCAGCAAAGAGAACCCCAATGTGTATTTACGCATGGGATCAATGGGAACTACCTATTCTGATCGTTTAGAGCAGCTTAGACCTGATATCACGTTCTTCGCCAGTCCCATATTACATAAGGAGCCGAATTATCTGATGCTCGGTGAAGAAGATCTTATCGTTGCTGTTTCTCCCAATAGCCCATATGCCGGGCGCGATGAGATAGCATTGGCGAGTTTGGTAGAGGGGCCCTTTGTAAGCCTGCTTCCTAGTACGTTATACGATACGGTTCTTCACATGTTTCTGGAACTCGGCGCGAGGCCAAACATTGCTGTCGCCGACCAGGATTACGATCGCGTGATGACGTATGTTTCAGCGGGAATCGGTTTTACCATAGCCCCTGCCATCACCTGGTTTGGTAACTGGAAAAGCCGCGTCGTTCCTATTCCCATCACTGATGTTCACCGCAAACGGTATATATACCTAAAATGGCCCGAAGATACCATCATGAATTACGCTACTCTAAAATTTAGAGATTACATGATAAATTACTTCTCTATAACTTATGGCGCAACGTGTTCGATACCGGAGCGATAGCAGCTCCATTCAATATCTGCATGCGGATTTGTTTTCTTTTGAATAACAAGCGTTTTCTCCAGTCTCTATCATCATAGTAGATGCATGGCCATTTCTGATGATCCCCCAAAGGAAAATCGATAATGTGGTCGGCGTGTTCGGAATTTCCGAAAGAGGCTGGGAGGTTTGCTATGAAGCCGATTGTTATTAAGGGAACCGCACTTGGCGACGGTTCGCCAAAAACCATCATTTCGGTAATGGGGGCAAATGCGGAGGAATGCCTCCATATTATCGAGGATGGAAAAAAGGCGGGTGTCGAATGCTTCGAATGGCGTGGCGATTTCAATGACGACCGTTACGATGTGGAAAAAATGCTAGAAATAGGTCGCACGATTGCCCCAGCCCTTTCTGAACACCCGTTTCTCTTCACGTTCCGCAGCGTTAGCCAAGGTGGCAATGATACGTTAACCGTGCCTCAATACGTCGCATTGAATAAGGCTCTAATCGAGGCGGAAATCCTCGATATCGTTGATATCGAGACATGGATTGGCGATGAAGCAGTGATGGAGCTGGTTCAAGATGCCCATGCGCACGGAGTAAAGGCGCTCGTGTCCTACCATAATTTCGCTGGTACGCCTTCTGTGGAATGGATGGTGAACCTGATGACCCATATGCTAGATATGGGCGCTGATATTCCCAAGTGCGCGGTCATGGCGAAGGACGCGCATGACGCGCTGAAGTTGCTTGCTGCAACTGAAGAAGTGCATCGTCTCCATACGGAAGGTCCGTTGCTTACGATGGCGATGGGTCGCGAAGGGAGCATTAGTCGCTTGGCGGGTGAATACTTCGGCAATTCTATCACTTTCTGCTCTCTGGCTAAATCGTCCGCGCCTGGTCAGGTAGATGTTCAATTGGCCCGTCATATCATGGACGAGTTGCATGAGGTTCTGTCATAAACGAACTCGATTTCTGCGTGACGACATGGGGCGGACCCCGTTTTGGGGTCCGCCTTTTACACTACTCGGATATAAAGAAGAAACATGTATCGAATCAGCCTTGCAATGAATGGAGCGTGGCCAAATGTCGCTTTCCGTACCGATCGATGGGAATACGCGTCTCATTTCTATGATAGGTAGCCCCGTCAGACATTCCGTATCTCCCGCTACTCATTCTCTGGCATATAAGAAAATGGGCATTAATGCGGTCTTTTTAGTTTTCGATATACAGGTTGAGGATTTGCCGGCTGTGATGGCGGCGTTTCGCGTTATGGGCGGATGGGACAGTACAACTGTGACTATGCCCTGTAAGCAAGCAATCATACCCTTTCTCGACGAGTTGAGCCCTACTGCCGAACTTGCCGGTGCAGTAAATGTAGTAAAGAAAGAAGAGAATGGGAATATTGTTGGGTATAACTCAGATGGCCCGGGCTTCATCGACAATTTGACGAACAATGGCGTCAAGATTGCCGATTCGACCATTACGTTGCTAGGTCCGGGAGGGGCTGGTTCGGCGATTCTCGCGCAGGCCGCTCTTGAAGGTGCGGAGATAGTACATGTCTTTGCGCGAGAAAACGGGTGTTCTTATCAGAATGCCTTTGCATTGAAGGAACGTATCGAAGGTGTAACTACCTGTTCAGTTGAGATCCATGCGTTCGAGGATACGGCAACATTGCGAGCATCGATTGACGAATCGGATATCCTCGTCAACTGCACTAATGTCGGCATGGGGAATGGAAATATGGAAACCCCTATAAACCCGAGCTTAATAAAGCCAGGTATGATTGTTGCTGAGGTAATCAATACCCCGCGTGAAACGCAGTTATTGAAAGAAGCGAAGAAAATCGGGTGTAAAACACTTGGCGGACTGGGTATGAATGATCAGCAAGCAGTTGTTGCGGATCGCATTCGTTTCGGCATTAATATTCCTATCGAAGAGGTGAGAGACGAGCTTCGCAAAAAGGAGGTAGTGCTTTGACGGCGGGAGTTCTCTAGGCTCGTGATGTCGGCGCTGTCTAAAGTAGATTGATCGCGTCGTCAAGTCGGATATATTTAATTGTTCCTCATACTCCAATCGGCTTTCCGGTTGGAGTATTTATATTCCCATACTATTAGTAAATATCACTAGTCTTAACAGGAATTATTAAAATTCTTTCAAAAACTTGAGCTGAATTATTCATGCACACAGACAATCGAAAACCCGAATATCTATATACGAAATGCGTATTTCATTCGATTTTCTGCCCGTCGTATTCTCTGAATAGGTTGAAAGTCCCGTTGCAATCGAGATGCGAAAGGGGGATTTGGACGGCGACGCAGTACATCCGACCGGGGTTCTGCGCAGTTCCGTCACTACTTGCAGCGCATCCGCCCAATAAGGTGCCGGATCCCCTGCAAGTGCTGGACATCTGGGGCGCAGGGGTCCCGCCAGGGATCATCATTATCAGAGCGCGTGGCTTGCAACCGTATGCCGTATCTGCCTCGAGTGAAAAGGTGATAGGAAATGGCTTCGATAGAGAAGAAACAAGAGAATACGGAGCTGGTGGAAAAGAGCTTCGTGCATTACTTGCCGATTGTTGTCGTCGGCTGTCTGATCTGCGGAGTTCCGTCCGCAATTCTGAACAGCTGTGCAGGCATCTATTATCCTGCTATGGCCCAGGACATGGGAGTGCAGGTCAGCCAAATTGCAATGTGGCGCACCGTAGATTACATCACGGGCATTATCGCGTCCCCGTTTGCCGGCGTGTGGCTGGCGAAGAAGAACAGCAAGATGGTCATCCTGCTCGCTGCCGCCATCGAGTCCCTGATCTTCATCCTGTTCGGCTCCGTCCAGAATGCCGATCAGCTGTGGATGCTGTACCTGGGCGGCGGCATTGCCGGCGTGACGAACGCCGTCATGCTGGGCGTCGGCGTCGCCGCCATCATGAATCGCTGGTTCCAGTCATCCACCGGCCTGGTAATCGGTATCTGCACCGCCTTCACGGGCATCGGCGGCGTGGTCTTTACGCCCATCGGGCAGGCGCTCATTGAATCCTCCGGGTGGCGTACGAGCTACATCACCATGGGCATCACCTCGCTGATCATCATGGTCGTCGGTGTCCTGTTCCTGATGAGCAACCGTCCCGAGGACAAGGGTATGCTGCCCTATGGTACCGCCAAGGCGCGTGCAAAGGCAGCTGAAGAAGCGGGTAAGGAAGATGCCGTCATCCCCAGCGTGCGTCCCAGCGTTGCCCGTAAGTCCTACATCTTCTGGCTGGTCATTCTGTTCGGTTTCCTGATCAACACCATCTGCAACATCAACGCCTTCTTCGCCAGCTACGTGGTGTGGTTCAATGCCCAAGAAACCGTGGCCAGCGGTGCGGTTGCCGGGGCGTTCGTCACCGGTGCCGAGCTGACGATGTTCAACAGTGCTGGCAATGCTGGCGGCAAGTTGGCCCTGGGTCTGTTCTCCGACCTGAACCTGCGCAACACGATCATCGCCTTGTGCGCATGCGGCATCGTGGGCCTGTTCTTCATGTGGCAGTTCCCGAACACCGTTCTGCTGCCCGTTGGCTCCGTGCTCATGGGCTGCTTCATCGCGGCGGTTCTGGTTGTCATGCCCATGACGGTGCGCGCGGTCTTCGGAAGCGGCGCAGCCTATCCCATCATCTGGTCGAACATCGGCATGTCCCTGGGTCTGGGCGGTGCCTGCGGCTCGTACATCTGGGCCTTCATCTCCGAGAACTTCGGCGGTTACGATGCGGTGTTCAGCGTGGCCCTTATTCTGATGTTCATCCTGATGGCAGTCGGCTTGTTCGTTTACAGCAAGCGCGAGATCCTGCCGCGCGAAGAACTGACGGAAGAGGACTTGACGGTCTAGGTTCCGCCTTCGAAAAAATCGGGAAAACGCATACGGAAGGCGTCCTCTTCGGAGGGCGCCTTCTCTACGGTCCATGTAGGTTCGACGTCGGATGCATCGTTGTGCGGCGCTCCCTGTATAATCACGGATGGAAAACACAGGGGGAGAAATCCGGGCCGCATGGTCTGGTGGGACTCATGGTTCCGCTGCGTGTGCGCGCCGGTGATTGAAGCGAAGGATACATGCATCATGTCTGAAGAAGTAATCGTTGCGCGGGAATCCGAGAACCTGACCGGCACCATCAAGGTGTCCGGTGCGAAGAACTCCGCATTGAAGTTGATTGCGGCTGCCATCCTGGGCCGGGGCGCGTCCGTCATCCATAACGTGCCGCTCATTTCCGATATCGAAGTCATGTCCGATGTTGCGCGCGCCATGGGCGCCGAAGTCGTTCGCACGGATCATACGCTGACCGTCGATACGACGAACGTGCAGGATAAGGAGACGCCGTATGCGCTGGTGTCGAAGATGCGCGCGAGCATCTCGGTGCTGGGCCCCATGGTGGGCCGCTTCGGCCATGCGCGCGTATCCATGCCCGGTGGCTGCCAAATCGGCGCTCGCAAAATCGATATGCACCTGGTGGGCATGTCCGCCCTGGGCGTCCAATTCAATCTGGACCACGGCGTGCTGGAGGCCTCGGTCCCGGACGGTCTGCATGGCAACGATGTGTGCTTGGAATTCCCCAGCGTGGGGGCCACAGAGAACACCATGATGACTGCGGTGGTGGCGAATGGCCATACGACGTTGGAGAATGCCGCGCGCGAACCTGAGATTGTCGACTTGGCGAACATGCTCAACAGCATGGGATGTAAGGTGTCAGGTGCAGGCAATTCGACCATCGAGATAGAGGGCGTGCCGCTGGAGAGCCTACATCCCTGCGAGCACACCACCGTGGGCGATCGCATCGAGGCGGGCACGTTCCTGGTGGGGGGTGCCCTGCTGGGCGGGCCGTTGACGGTAACGGGCATTGATCCGTCGTTTCTGCGCATGGCCATTCTGAAGCTGCGCGCCATGGGATGCGACGTGGATTACGGCGATGACTGGATCAGCATTCGGCGCACTGGTCGCCTGAAGCCCGTCGACATCCAGACGCTGCCGCATCCCGGGTTCCCCACGGACCTTCAGGCGCAGTTCATGCTGCTGTGCTCTCTTGCGGACGGTAGCTCGGTGGTCACGGAGAACGTCTTCGAGAACCGCTTCATGTTTGCCGAGGAGATCATGCGCATGGGCGCCGATATCACCATCGATGGGCATCATGCCATTGTCGAGGGCGTGGATAAGCTGGAGGGCGCGCCCGTTTCGTCCACTGATTTGCGCGGAGGCGCAGCTTTGGTGCTTGCCGGGCTTGCTGCGGAGGGTGAGACCATTGTGCGCTCTATCGGCCACATCGATCGCGGCTACGAGGATTACGTGGGTAAGCTGCGCCATTTGGGAGCCGATGTCGAACGATGCCTGATGAACGACGACGGCAGCCTCGTCGCCCTGCAGTAGTGCAGAGACCTGGGATCTGACAGGAAGGCGGCGGGGCCTCCATGGCGCTTGGGCGGAAAAACGACATATTCTCTTCGCCGAGCAGGAAAAGGCGGCATAAAGGGGACTATCGCAGCGCATCGGTTGATTCTCTGGTCAGCACGACGGGCGGTACAAAGCGCCAAGGGCGCCGTGCGCCCGGCGCTGCCCAGGCGCGGGCGAACAACCGCATGGCGGATCCGCGCAAGCGCGGCAACGGCAAGAGCGTGGATCGCGGCGAGATCAGCCATGTTATTCCACAGACGCGTAGCCGTGAAACGGATGCGCAGTACGCCCGCCGCTCGCGGCGCGAGGCGCATTCGTACAGCATGGGCACCACTCGCAAGACGGATGCGAGGCGCATTGCCATCATCGCTCTTATTGTAGTCGCTGCGCTTGCTGCTGCCGGACTGGTTTCGTCGTTGGTGTTCGCGAACTCCGTGTCATCGAAGATGGCGTTGAACGACAGCAGCACAAGCGATGCACTTGTTGCTCCCGCGAATGGTACCGACGCCTACTATGTGCTGATTGCCGCGGATTTGGAGGACAGCAAAGTCTCGGGATTCGACGGCGCCGATGTGCTGATGCTGATTCGTCTGGATCCGGCGAACACGAAGGCATCCATTCTCGCCATACCTGCGAACATGGTGGTGACGTTGTCGAACGGCAGCAGCGGTGCTTTGGGAAGCGAGCAATCCATTGGAGGGGATTCTGCCCTCATCAAGGATGTAGCTGATTTCGCCGGCATTGACATCGCGCACTATGTGAAAACGGATGCCAGCGGCTTGAGGTCCATGGTGGATACGCTGGGAGGCGTGGATGTGAACGTCTCCGAAGAGGTGGACGACCCCGATGTTAGCGATATCTACCTGTCCGCCGGCCAGCAGACGCTTTCCGGCGAGCAGGCGCTGGCGTTCGCCTCGGCGCGCAATTATTCCACGGGAAGCACGAAACGGGCGGAGAACGACATTGCCCTGTTGGAGGCGCTTGCGGCGAAGTCGCTGCAACAAAGCGGTGTGGGCCAGCTGTCGGCGGTCGATTCGTTTGCCGGCCAGATCAAGACGGACTATACGGCAAGCGATTTGTCCAGCTTGATGGACCAATTCAAGGATTACGATGTGAGTTCATCCATCTCATGCGTGGTTCCTGGTTCCGATTCGTCGAATGACGACGGCACCATCAGCTTCTACAGCACTTCGTCGTCTTGGAAGAAGACGAAGGAGGCGTTCGAATCCGGCCAGGACCCCGCGCAAATTGCCGCGCAGGAAGTGGCATCCGTTGATCCTTCGAAATACACCGTTATCGTGAAGAACGGATCGGGTGCGACCGGCAGCGCCGATGAGGCGGCGAGCAAGTTGAAGAAGGCCGGCTACACCATCAGCGATACGGGAAATGCCGATCAGTACGTGTACACGGAGACGCTTGTCATCTACAAGAAGGCGAAGAACAAGGCCGTTGCCGAAGCCATTGCCAGCACGCTGGGCACCGGGCGTGCCGTGTCTGCCAGCATCTATTACAGCTTCAGTTCGGATATCGAGGTTATTGTGGGCTCCGATTGGGGCGGGGACGTGTCCCAGTAGGCGCTTTCGCAGATAGTGCGTTTGGTCGGTATTGTGCCGGAAATACCGACGCATACTCGGAAATGAACAAACGAGGAGCGGGGCATCGATGAACTGGAGTGCAGTTCGCGATGATGCTCCGCCCCTTTGTTTCGAAATCAGCAGTCTCTACGGATGATAGGTAAATTACAGCGCTGTTTGCTGCTCCTCTTCCACCAGCTTCGGACGGATGCCATGGTGGAATTCGCCGCTATCGACGGTTTCGCCTTCGTCCATGCGCGGGGCATGCTTCAAGAAGAATTCGCAGGTGAAGCAGTATTCCTTCGCAGCTGCACGGCGATCGACGGTTGGGTCGAGTATCAACATGATATCGTCCGTATACTTGTGGGTGTCACGCTGGCACCAGCTGAACTGGCAGTCCTTCGGGCAGATGGAGCCCTTCATATAGTGGGGGCAATGGTCCCAGTTGTTATCGGGTCCTTCGCACCCGCGCCGTTCCCAACAGAATGTACCCATGATGTATTCGCCTGATTTCCCGTCTTCGAATGGTGTCTCCGATGAGCGGCTTATCGCATTGCGGGCACAACGCGCGTTACGCCGGGCACGCGCTCCTTCAGGATGCGCTCCACGCCGTTCGCCAGCGTCATCTGGGACAGCGGGCAGCCGTTGCAGGCGCCTTGCAGCTCCACGGAAACCACGCCGTCTTCATTCACGTCGACGAACTGGATGTCGCCGCCATCCATCTGCAGGTTCGGTCGGATAAGGTCCAGAACGGCTTTGACGTCGTCTTCTTCTACCATAGGAATCTCCTTCTCGTCGTATTTTTCGCCGTGATGATAACACACCCGATTGTTTTGGCGGCCATGGAGCGGGCGGCAGATGCCCAATGGCGCGAAATGCGCATAAGCGGTGTACCGGGTTGCATGTGTTAGGGGGCATGCGTATACTTCCAACCGATATCTGTTCAGGGCGAGGCGCAATTCCTCACTGGCGGTAACGGTGTAAAGCCGAAAGTCCGCGACCCTCCCGCAGGGGAGGCTGATCCGGTGCGAATCCGGAACCAACGGTACAGTCCGGATGAAAGAACAGTAATTGTGAAGACGGCACCGTTGTGCGCCGCCTTTCATGATGTGCTCTTCGCCCGCAGATCAAGCGGGCGTTTTTTATGCCCGAAATAGACCATGCGACCGATACCGTTCCGGAGAGATTGCTCCGGACCAGTCGGCTGGCAGATGCGCGGGGAAGGTTTTGCGCATCACGAGAAGGAAAGGAACGCACCATTGAGCGACGAAGCCATCATGCGCCGCGCCATCGCGCTTGCGCGCACGGCAGCCGGGTGGACGAATCCGAATCCGCTTGTCGGAGCGGTGGTGGTGAAGGATGGGCGCGTTATCGGACAGGGCTGTCACGAGCGCTTCGGACAGCTGCATGCCGAGCGCAATGCGCTGAAGTCGTGCAAAGAGGATCCCGCGGGTGCGACGATCTACGTCACGTTGGAGCCTTGCAACCACACCGGCCATCAGCCGCCGTGCGTGGATGCGCTGATAGAGGCTGGCATCGCGAAGGTGGTGGTGGGTTCGCGCGACCCGAATCCGCTGGTATCGGGCAAGGGCAATGCGCGCCTGCGCGCCGCCGGCATCGAAGTGGAGGAGGACTTCCTTCGAGACGAATGCGATGCGCTGAACCCCATTTTCTTCCACTACATCACCACGAAGCGCCCGTACGTGGTCTCGAAATGGGCCATGACGGCCGACGGCAAGATCGCCGCCGCAACGGGCGATGCGCGCTGGGTCTCGAACGAGGCATCGCGCGCCAATACTCACGAGCTGCGTCAGCGTCTGGCGGGCATCATGGTGGGCATCAACACAGTGCTGGCCGACAACCCGGAGCTGACATGCCGCCGCGCCGTCCCGAGCAACAACCCCACGCGCATCGTGTGCGACTCGCAGCTGCGCATTCCGCTGGATTGCACGCTCGTTGCCACGGCAAAGGAGACGCCCGTTATCGTGGCATGCGCTTGCGATACGGAATCCGGCGCGGCAACGCAGAAGGCGAAGGCGCTGGCACAAGCGGGCGTTTCCGTGGTTCGCGTGCCGGGTGCCGACGGCCGGGTTGACTTGAATGCGCTGATGACGGAGCTGGGTAAGCGCCAGATCGACTCGCTGCTGGTGGAAGGCGGCGGCACGCTGCACGCACAGCTGTTCGCCGAGGACCTAGTCGACCGGGTGGTGGTGTACGTGGCCCCGAAGGTTATCGGCGGCGCCACGGCGAAGACGCCCGTCGGCGGGGTGGGTATCCCGCTCATGGCGGATGCCATAGAGCTGGGCACGCCGCGCGTCGACGTGCTGGATGGCGACGTGAAACTAACGTATGTGCTTGAAAGGGGGCTGTGATGTTCACGGGTATCGTTGAGGAAGTGGGTTCCGTACGTCGTGTGCTGCCCGGGTCCCGTGCCGGTAAGCTGACCATCGGCGCCTCCGTCGTGCTGGAGGGCTCGCAGATCGGCGACAGTATCGCCGTGAACGGCGTGTGCCTGGCCCTGGGGGAGCTGGGAGCC
>USAB01000018.1 GCA_900552585.1 uncultured Coriobacteriaceae bacterium | reverse complement strand
TGCGAACCTGACGGGCGGACGAACGCCCCGATGCCGGGCGCTGGCGGCGCGTGGGCCGGCCGCTACGCGAACCCGAGGAAGCGGACTTCCGGTTGTAGTTCGATGCCATAGGTCTCTTTCACTTTGTCCTGTGCCAGATGCATGAGCTCGAGCACGTCGACGGCGGTTGCGCCGCCCTTGTTCACGATGAAATTAGCATGCACCGTGCTGATCTGCGCACCCCCAACGGAGGCGCCCTTCAAGCCGGCCTGCTCGATCAGCTTGCCGGCGCTGTTCCCTTCCGGGTTGCGGAATACGCTGCCACAGGACGGCATGCCCATGGGCTGCGATTTCTTCCGGCGGTTCAATGCGCCGTCCATACGGCTGCGGATCAGGATCTCGGCGCCTTTCTCCACGGCCAGCTCGCATTCCACCACCACTTCGTCTGCGGGAAGCGACGAATGGCGGTACGTCCATTCAATTCGGCTTCCCGGATGGCGCTGCAGCCCGCGGACCACGCTGTACGTGGTCACGGAGACCACGCGCTGGCCGATCCACTGCGTGCGTGTGCCGGCGTTCATGCGTACGGCGCCGCCGACGGTGCCCGGCGTTCCCACGGCGAACTCAAGGCCGGAGAAGCCCTGGTGGTACGCCTCCTGCACGATGCGCGACAGCATCATGCCGGCGCCCACGGAATAGCGCATGCGCTCCTGGTCGAACGTCCACGTGCGGAACTGCCCCTTCAGCACGATGACGGCGCCGGCGAAGCCGTTGTCGGAAACCAGCAGGTTGCTGCCCTGCCCCACAATGGCCCAGGGCACGCGGAAGCGCGCGCAATCCTCCATGACGCGCGCCAGCGAAGGCAGGTCCTCCACCTCGATGAAGTACAACGCGGGCCCGCCGATGCGATACGTGGTATGACGGCTCATGGGTTCGTCGCGGCGCACGGTACCCTTGAAGTTGGGCCCGTATGCGAACGGCAGCGCGGATACCCGCCCTTCGGCTGCGCTCATCGGACGGCGTCCCCCTTGTGCGCGGAGCGTGCGGCCTCGCGCTGGCGCAGCGCATCCAGCAGCTGCGGGCCGATGGCCGTCACGTCGCCGGCGCCCATGGTGAACACCAGGTCGCCGGGCTCCAGCATCTTCATGAGCGCCGGCACCACGTCCATGCGATGCGGCACGTACTGCACGGCCGGATGGCCCTCGTGCTCCAGCACCACATTCATGAACGTCCGGCCGGACACGCCGGGCACGGGCATCTCGCCGGCCGGGTACACGTTCATGAACACCACACCGTCCGCAGCATCGAATGCGGCGCCGAATTCGTCATGCAGCACTTCCGTGAACAGCTTCACGCGCGAATAGCGGTGCGGCTGGAACAGCACGTATACATGCTTGAACGGCAGCTTCGCGGCGGCGTTGATGGTGGCGGCGATCTCCGTGGGATGGTGGGCGTAGTCGTCCACGACCGTGACGCCATCCGCTTCGCCCGTCAGGTCGAAGCGGCGCGCAACGCCCGCAAACTCTCCCAGCGCAAGGGCGGCCTTGTCCACAGGCAGGCCCAGCGCCCAGATGAGCGTCAGCACGCCGGCGGCGTTCGAGACGTTGTGCTTGCCGGGGTTCTGCTTCACGGAGCCATTCACCCGCGTGTCGTCCGGCAGCACCAGCGTGAACACGCTGCCGATGCCCTTCGGCTCCCAAGACGTCACGCGGGCATCGCACGATTCGTCGAAACCGTACGTGTACGCAGTGCGATCCAGGCTCTTCGCAAGCTGCGCGAGCCGGGGCCGGTCGCCGCACGCCACGATGACGCCGTCTTCCGGAACGGAGGACATGAACTGCGAGAACAGCTGGTAAATCTCATCCAGGTTCGCATAGTGGTCCAGATGGTCCGCCTCGATGTTCGTGACCATGACGGCGGCGGGATCCAGGTACGTGAACGACTTGTCGCTCTCGTCGGCCTCCACCACGTAGTAGTCGCCGGAGCCGGAATGCGCGTTCGTGCCATACGAGCGCACGATGCCGCCGATCAGGAAGCTGGGGTCATAGCCCATGGCGTCCAGCGTGGAGGCGAGCATGGACGACGACGTGGTCTTGCCGTGCGTGCCCGCAACGGCCAGCGTCTTCTTGCCCACGCCCAGGTAGGCCAGCATCTGCGCGCGGTGCCAGATGGTCATGCCGCGCTCCTTCGCCGCTTTCAGCTCCGGGTTGTTGTCCAGGATGGCCGTGGACACCACGACCACGGCGTCGTTGTCGTCCGGCAGATTGTCGGCGGACTGGCCGATGTAGACCGTCACGCCCGCATCCTTCAGCTGGTCCGTGTAGCGGCTGGACCGGAGGTCCGATCCGCTGACCTGAAGCCCCTGATCATGCGCAACATGCGCGATGCCGCTCATGCCCACGCCGCCGATGCCGATGAAATGCACCTTCCGGATTTTTCCCGTGCTCATAACCACCCTGGCTTCCTCTTCAGTATCCAAATCAGAACATTGTATAGGCATTACTTGCGGGATGCCGCGCCTAACACAACATCTGCCAAATTGCCCGCTGCATCGCGCGTGCCGAACTTCGCGCCGGCCTCGTGCATGCTGCGGCGCACGTCCGGGTCCTGGATCATGCGGAATAGCTTGTCGGCGAACTCCGGACCCTCCACCTTATCGTCGGGGACCATGTACGCCGCGCCGGCCTCAACGTATTCGCGCGCGTTCACGGTCTGATGGTCCGCAGTGGCATACGGGAACGGCACCAACAGCGCGGGAATCTGACGGCCGGAGATCTCGGCCAGCGACGTGGCTCCCGCGCGGGACACGACCATATCCGCTGCGGCCATGGTCTCGCCCATGCGGTTCTGGTACCCCATGACCTGCCAGCGCTTGCGCTGCTCCGGCGTCAGGGCCAGGTCATGCTCGACGGTCTCCAGCTCCTTCGGGCCGGTGATGTGCACCAGGTAGAGGTTCTCCACCGCCAGCAGTCGATCCTTCAGCTCGCATATGGCCGCATTGATGTGGCGGGCGCCCAGGCTGCCGCCGAACACGAGCAGCATCAGCGCGTCATCCGGAATGCCCAGCATGGCGCGGCCCTGTCCGCGCGTCGAATCGAAGATGGAAGCGCGGACCGGGTTGCCGGTCACGACCAGCTTCGACTTGTCCGCCACGGCCTGTCCGGCAACCTGGTACGTCAGCGCTACGGCGGCAGCCTTCTTCGCCAGGTACTTGTTCGCCACGCCCATGACGGAGTTCTGCTCGTGCACCACCACGGGGATGCCCTTCTTCTCGGCCGCGCGCGCCACGGGTATGCACACGTAGCCGCCGAACCCCACGACGCAATCCGGATGGATCTCGTCGAACCAGGCCTCGGCCTTCTTCGTGCTGGCGTTGATCAGGCGCAGCGCATGCGGCAGCGTCTTCGGATGGCGCCGGTTGAACCCGGCGGCCTCGAACGGCTTGAACGGCAGGCCCGCCTCCGGTACCAAGCGCGCCTCGATGCCCTGCGGCGTACCCGCAAACACCACGTCATGGCCGCGTTCCTTCAGCACCTCCGCAAGCGCCAGGGCAGGGTTGATATGGCCGGCGGTTCCGCCGCCGGAAAGCACGAACAGCATGCAATCACATCCTTTGCCCGGGACGGCGGCGCTGCGAGCCGCTGCCCGCCGAGCGTCTCCGGTCCGGGACATGATAGTCGTTTACGATATGCAGGTCGCCGCTGCGGCCGGACCGATTGCGATCGCCGGCGCTGAGGCCGTCCTCCCTGCGTGCACTGCGCCCGCTGCGGTCGGCGGCGCTGCGGCTGCGCCCTTCGCGGGCATCGCGATCGCGCACAGAACGGCTGTTGCTCCGCGAACGCGCGGAGCGTCGTTCGGCACGGTCCTCGTCGGACGAACGGGACGAACGTCCCGTGCGGCGTTCCCCATCGGCACGCCCCGAGCGGCTTCCGCCCCGATTCGAACGGCTGCGCGCCGAAGCGGACGAACGAACGGAATCCGCGCGCTCGCCCACGGACAGCGAAATGCCGTCCAGCAAGCTGCCGGAGCGCTGCCGCGGACGGCCCTGCCGTCATCGTCCTCGACATGCAGCAGACGCAGGTTCTCGCGTTTGCGCGCATAGGCGGAATCGTCCGTAGAATACGACACGCTCAACATGATGCCCACGATAAGCAGCGAGGCGATGAGCGACGAGCCGCCCGCCGAGATGAACGGCAGTGGCTTGCCCGTCGTGGGCAGCAAGCCCACGCACATACCCATGTTCAGGAATGCCTGAAACACCAGCATGACGGTCATGGACGAGCACATCAGCCGCCCCGCCTCGTCGGACGCCGTCTGCGCCATGCGCAATCCGCCGATAAGGAACGCCAGGAACAGCGCCACAACGGCCAATGCGCCGACCATGCCCAGCTCCTCGCCGATGATGCTGAAGATGAAGTCCGTCTCCGCTTCGGGGAGATACAGGTACTTCTCGGCGGAATTGCCCAGCCCGGTGCCGAACAGGCCGCCCTGCGCGAACGCATAGAACGAGTGGATGATCTGGAAGCCGGATCCGTAATAGTCCGACCAGGGATCCATGAAGATGAAGCGGTCCTGGCGATACCCCACCGTGGAGGCAAGGGCCCCGAACACCACCACAAGCAGCAGCAGACCGCCGAATGCGCGCAGCGGGAGCTCCCCTACCCACAGGATGGTCAGGATTCCCACCAGGCAGATGGCCGTCGTGCCCAAGTCGCTCTGCATCTTGAATATGAACGCCAGCGGCACCAGCACGAACAGCGCCATGCGAATGACGAACGATTTCGTATCCGTCTCGCCGCTCTGCCATTCCAGCATGAACCGCGTCGTTGCCAGCAGGAGCGCAATCTTCGCGAACTCCGAGGGCTGCAGTGTGATGCCGGCGATGGACACCCAGCGCTGGGCGCCCAAACCGACCAGGCCCATGACAGCCGTCAGCACTACCAAGACCATGCAGATGAGGTAGTAGAAGATGCCTACTCTGTTCAGCCATTCATGGTACGGGACGAATTTCACGCACAGGAATATGGCCGCAAGGCCGACGGCCGCGAAGCCCACCTGACGGACCAGGTAATACGTGGAATCGCCGTTTTCCGTGATGGCCTCGATGGACGAGGCGGAATACACCATGACCAACCCCAGGATGGTCAGTGCCATCGCGCTGACCACGACCAGTAGGCGCGGGCCCATGATCTGGGCGGGAACGCCTTCGCCGCTGAACGGCGTCAACAGCCTGAACCGGCCGCGCGCAGAGCCGTCCGTGCGCTTCGCGCGGGTGCTGCGCTCGCCGCGGGATGCCTGCCGGGCGCTACTCGCCATGGGCATGTCCCCTTGCCGCCGCGCGCTGTGCGACCATGTCCTTGAAGGCGCGGCCGCGCGCCTCGAATCCGTGGTATTCGTCGAACGATGCGCATGCCGGGCTCAGCAGCACGATATCGCCGTCCTCCGCTGCGGACAGCGCGGCATCCAACGCAGATTCCATGCCCTGCGCGGCTATGACGGGAATGCACGCCCCCTCGAACGCCTCCTCGAAGCGCGGCGCGGCGGCACCGAAGCATACGACGGCCTTGCAATGGCGCTGGGCCGTCTGCACCAGCTCGGTCAGGTCCGTGCCCTTGTCGAAGCCGCCCAGCAGCGCAATGGGCTTCTTGTCGCCGAACGCCGCAAGCGCCTTCAGCGTGGCGTCCACGTTCGTGGCCTTCGAATCGTTGTAGCACTCCACGCCACCGATGAATCCGCATGGCTCTATGCGGTGCTCCAACGGCGCGAACGAGCGGAGCCCTTCGCGCACCTTCTCCACCGGCGTGCCCAAGGCAAGCGCCACAGCAGAGGCCGCCAGCGCATTCGCCACGTTGTGCAAGCCCTTGATCTGCAGGTCGTCCGCGGGAACCAGCGGCGTCACCTCTTCGCCGTGCTGCACGCACAGCATGCCGTCTTCGCGCAGATACGCCGCGTTCTCCGAACCGCACACCTCGTGCATGTTCGCGGACAGGCCGGCCGCAGCGCCGATGGGCAGGTAGTCGAACCCGCGTTCCGCACCCTGCGCCTTCAGCTGGCGAAGGCGCGAGCCTGGTCGTCCGCCGCATCGAACACGGCAAGCGAGCCCGGCACGGACGCCAAGTTCGCATACACCTTCCGCTTCGCGGCCGCGTAGGCCTCGAACGTCTTGTGCCATGACACATGGTCGGGCGTGATGTTCAGCAGCACGGCCACCTGCGGCGCGAACAGGCGTGTGGATGCCAACTGGAAGCTGGAGACCTCGGCCACCAGCACGCGCGGCTTTGCCGGCTGCGCGCCGTCCGCGGCGTTCTGCGCCACGTGTCGCCGATGTTGCCCACCGGCAGCGCCTCGACGCCCGCCGTGCGAAGCAGATGCGCTGCAAGCGACGTCGTGGTCGTCTTGCCGTTCGTGCCGGTGATGCCCACCCAGCGGTCCGCAAGCGCGCTTTCGCGCCAGGCGAACTCCACTTCGCTGATGATTTCGCCGCACGCCGCCTGGGCGCTGCGGTAGAAATCCTCGAACTGCGAGATGCCGGGGCTGGCGATGCACAGGTCGTAGCGGCCCTCGATGCGGTAATGGTCGAACAGCACGCGAGCGCCGCGCGCCTCGAATGCGGCACCGCGCTCCCGGCTGTAGTCGTTATCCGGGCCGGCCGCAATCGCCACGGACGACACGCGCCCGCCCAAGCGGTCCAGCAGGTAATCGGCCGCCGCGCAGCCGCTCTTGCCCAGGCCCAGCACCAGCACGTCGCCCAACCGGGCGGCCGCCGCGTGCGATCCGGGCAGAATGTTCTCTCCGTTCACGGGCATGACTTCCTCCTAGGCTGCAACCAGCAGCGACTCGGCGAAGTAAATGCAGAAGCCGAATGCGGCGAAGGCGGCGGACACGATCCAGAAACGGATGACCACCTTCGTCTCGCTCCAGCCCTTGCGCTCGAAGTGGTGGTGCAGCGGCGCCATCAGGAACACGCGCTTCTTCGTCCTTTTGTAATGCAGAACCTGGATGATGACGGACACGGCCTCGGCAATGAACAGCATGCCGATGATCAGAACCACGAACTCCGTCTTCGTAAGCACGGACAGGCACGCAAGCGCGCATCCCAAGGCCAGCGACCCGGTGTCGCCCATGAAGATATCGGCGGGATAGCAGTTGAACCACAGGAAACCGATGCACGACCCGGCCAGCGCCGCGGCGAACACGGACGCGTCCAGCATGTCGTAGCGGTATGCGATAGCGGCCATGACCAGCATGACCACCATGACCGTGCCCGCTGCCAAGCCGTCCAGGCCGTCCGTCAGGTTCGTGGCGTTGCTCATGCCGGCGATCAGGATGTCGATGATGATCAGGTACAGCCAGGGAATGATGATCTGCGTGTCGCCGAACGTCAGCGTCGTGGTGAGCGCGCCCAAGTCGAGCGTCGTGATGAACGGGATGTCGATAGTAGGCGGAACGCCCAGCGCGTTCACGGCAACCAGCACGAATGCCGTCGCGATGGTGAACTGGCCGATCAGCTTCGCATGCGGCGTCAGCCCCAGCGAGCGCTTGTTGATGACCTTCGCGGCATCGTCCACGAAGCCCAGCGCGCCGGTAAGCAGCGTGGCCGCGATCAGCGCGATCAGCGCCGGCGTGACCTTGCACATGATGAGCACAGCCACCGTGGCCGCGATCAGCATCATGACACCGCCCATGGTGGGCGTGCCCTGCTTCACCAGGTGGCTCTGCGGACCGTCTGCGCGCACCTGCTGCCCGATATGTTTCTTCTGCAGGAAGCGGATGAACAGCGGCGTCAGGATCATGGTGAGCACAACGGCGACCACCATGCCCATGAACATCACGAACGTCGGGTACATAGCAAAATGGGACATCAGCGAACCAATCCTTTGACAACGTTATCCAAGCCCGTGGAGTGGGAGGCCTTGACCAGCACGGCATCTCCCCCTGCTAGCGTGCCCTGCAGGGCGTCCAGCGCCTCTTGCGCATCCGCGACGCACGAAATGCGGTCCGCGGCAAGCCCCGCCTCTCGGGCGGCATCGGCGATATCGCGGGACAGCGGCCCCACGCAGATCAGGCGGTCCAAGCCGCTTTCCGCGGCGTTGCGCCCCACTTGGCGATGCCCCTCGCGGGAATAATCGCCCAGCTCGCCCATATCTCCCAGCACGGCGATGCGACGGCCGTCCACAGCGAACGCCGCGAACATGGCAAGCGAGGCCGCCATGGAATCCGGGTTCGCATTGTACGAGTCGTCTATGACGGTCACGCCGTCGGCGGTGTGCAGCACATCCTGACGGCCGGATTCCGCCTGGGCGCTCGCCAGCGCCGCGGCTGTTTCCCGGGGCGTGAAGCCCAGCTTCCAGGCAACCGCCGCCGCCGCGCAGGCGTTATGGACGTTATGCAGGCCGCGCAGGTTCAGCGAAACGGGCGCCATGCCCGCCGGCGTATGCAGCGTGAAGGAAGGATGCCCCTCCGCATCCATGACCGTATCCTCCGCGTACACCTGCGCCGTGCCGTTCGCGGAGCCGGTGCCGCAGTATCGAACCACCTGCACGCCGCGTTCGGCCGTCTGCGCCTCTTCGCAGATGAAATCCGTGTAGTCATCGGCGGCGTTCAGGAACGCCGTGCCGCCCGCCGGCAAGCTGGCCACCGGCTCGCTCTTCGCGCGCGCAATGTTCTCGCGGCTGCCCAGCAGCTCGATATGGCTCGTGCCCACGTTCGTGACCAGCGCCATGTCCGGCTTCACGAATTCGCACAGGCGGTCCAGCTGATGGCGACCGCGCATACCCATCTCCACAACCACGGCCTGCGTGTCCGCGGACGCGTTCAGCAGCGTGCGGGGAACGCCCAGCTCGTTGTTCTGGTTCGCCAGCGTCGCCACCACGGAGAGCTTGCTTGCCAGCACATCGCGCACCAGATTCTTCGTGGTGGTCTTGCCGCTGGAGCCCGTGAGCGCAATGACGGTACCCGTCAGATGCGCGCGCCAGCTGCGCGCCAGGTCCGTGACGGCGCCGTAGGTGTCCTTCACGAAGATGAGGGCGCCGCCCGCCTCCTGGACGGCCCCGATGGCCTCGTCCGGAAGCGGATGGGAAATGAGCGCGGCCGCGGCACCGGCCTCGAATGCGGCGGACACAAAGTCGTGGCCGTCCACCCGTTCGCCGGGAAGAGCCACGTACAGGTTGCCCGGGGCGACCTGGCGCGAATCCCACGTAATGCCCTCGACAGGGGCATCCAAGCCGCTGTAGGCCATGACTACACGGCCATCAACAGCCTGTTGAATCTGTTCGATGTTCAAATGCATGAAATATCCTGAGTTGAAATGCTGCCATCCATTGCATGCGCCCCGACGGGCGCAGGCAGGCCTAGCCGAACGCCCGCTCCAGCTCCTGGGCAGCCACTTCCACGTCGTCGAAGTGGATCTTCTTCGTTCCCAGAATCTGATAGTCCTCGTGGCCCTTGCCGGCAACCAGGATGCTGTCCCCCGGCTGCGCATGCGCGATGGCGGCGGCAATGGCCTTGTGGCGGTCGGGCTCCACCAGGTAGCGGTCGTGCGCTTCCTCCGGCATGCCGGTCAGGATATCGTCGATGATCGCGTTCGGATCCTCCGTGCGCGGGTTATCGCTGGTGACCACAGCGAAGTCGGCGCCCAGTGCCACCTTGCCCATCAGCGGGCGCTTGCCCGCGTCGCGGTCACCGCCGCAGCCGAACACCACGATGGTGCGCTTGTCGGAAAGCTGCTTCACGGCCGACAGCGCCTTCTCCAGCGCATCCGGCGTATGGGCGTAGTCCACGTAGACGGACACTCCGCCGTCATGCGCTGTATGCACGCGCTGCAGGCGGCCCGGAATCTGCGGGGCGTCGTCCAGAGCGTTCACCACGACGCGCGTATCAATGCCAAGTTGGATGCCGATGCCCAGCGCCAGCATGATGTTCGACACGTTGAAGCGGCCGACCAGCGGATAGTCAAGGTCGTACTGAGAACCGCGAACTTCCAGGCGGACCTTCGTGTGGGTCTGGAAATACTCTACTGAGAGCGGATGGATTTGGGCTTCTTTCGTGAAGCCGGTGGTGATGATGCTCTCTTCGCGCTGCGAGCAGCGGGCCAGGAGCTTCTTGCCCCATTCGTCATCGATGCAGATGACGCGCTTCGCGGGATAATCGCGCGAAAACAGGCGTGCCTTGGCCTCGAAATAGGCCTCGAACGTCTTGTGATAGTCCAGGTGATCCTGCGTCAGGTTCGAGAAGGCGGTAACGGCGAACTGCGTGGCCCACACCCGGTCGAGATCCAATGCGTGAGACGAAACCTCCATGGCCACCATGTCCACATTCCGCTCGCGCATTCGGCTGAACAGCCGCTGCAGGTCCCATGATTCCGGCGTCGTATGCTCGCTGGGAAGCTTCTCGTCCCCCACGCGAATGCCCACGGTGCCGATAACGCCCGTCTTCATGCCGGCCAGGCGGCCGATATGCTCCACCAGGTACGTAGTGGTGGTCTTGCCGTTCGTGCCGGTGATACCCACCAGGCGGAACGCGCCAGACGGATGGTCGCAGAAGCGGTCCGCAATGCGCGCAAGCGCCTTGCGGGAATCCGAGACAATGACGACCGTCACATCCGTGGCGTCCGCCAGATAGATCTTACGTTGCGCAACAAGCACTTTCGCGCCGCGATTGATGGCATCCTGGGCATACATATGCCCGTCCGCCTTCAATCCCACGATGCAGAAGAATGCATCCCCGGGCTTTACGTCCTTGCTGTTGAAGGCGATGCCGGTTACCCGTTCGTCCTTGTTACCGATGATGGTGCAGGGTATTCCCGAGAAGAGCTCCGCACAGGTTTTTCCCTCAGCCATGGTCACCCCCGCTGTGGACTGACGTTGTATCTGTTGATTGCAAACGACATTATATCTTTAAAGATACCCGTCGTTACCGAATCGGCGGGAACCTTGGTGACTCCCACAAAACATACCAAATCGGAATCGGAGTTAGGAAGATAGCCCACGAAGCTCAGGTTGTACGTGCCGTCCACGTACCCGGAACTGCCGTCCTCGACATATTCGGCCGTGCCCGTCTTGCCGGCCACGTCGTAGCCGTCGATCTGAGCCGCCGTGCCGGTGCCGTCCGTGACGACCTTCGTCAGCATCTTGTCCAGCTGCTTGATGGCCTTGCTGTTCGTGACCACCTTCTCCGTGCCGTAGCTGATCTTGCCATCGCTCTGCGGCTTCGAGATCAGGAAATGGGGCTTCACGGACGTGCCGCCGTTCGCAAGCATGGCATAGAAGCGCGTGATCTGGATGGGGGTCACGGAAACGCCCTGGCCGAACGACACGTTATCGGCCTGGATCTCGGACCAATCGGACACGTTCGACAGGTATCCGCTGGCTTCGCCCGGGAAGTCGACACCCGAAAGCTCCTCGTCCAGTTTGTATTTGCCTATGTACTGGTACAGCTTGTCGAAACCCAGCTTCTGTGCGCACAGCGAGATGCCCACGTTCGACGAGTGTTGCATGATCTCCGTGGCCGTGTATGTCGTATCGCCACGCTCATGCGCATCCGAAATGGTGTATTCATCTGCTTTCAACTTCGCCGGGCAGAACACCTTCGTGCTGGGTTTCACCACGCCCTCTTCCAGGCATGCCAGCATCGTGACGGACTTGAAAATGGATCCCGGCTCGAACGCCTGGCTGACCACTTTCAGCTCCGTTGCCCCAGACTTGATATTGCTTGTATCCGTGGGGTCCAGCAGCGGCGTTGAGCAAGCAGCCAATATCTCGCCCGTCGATCCGTCCATCAGCACGCATTGCCCGGAATCGCCGCCCAGGTTCTTCGCCCCGGCAGCCACCTGCTTCTCCACATACGCCTGCATGTCCAGATCCAGCGATATCACGATATCCTGGCCGTCCACGGCATCCGTACGCTGTTCCGTGCCGCTGATCACGATGCCGGTGTTTCCCTGCTCGTACGTCACATGGCCGGCGCTGCCGCCCAGAACGCTGTTGTAGTACAGCTCCAGGCCCGTCAGGCCGTTGCCGTCGATATCGCATAGGCCGATAATCTGGCCGCCCACGGACCCGTTCGGGTATTCGCGCTTCGAGTCATCCAGATAGTACAGGCCCGTGATGTTCAGGGCCTTGACCTTCTTCGCCACGTCGTTGTCCACCTGCCGTTTCACGTACGAGAACGACGTGTTCTGGCGCGACAGCACTTCCTTGTACGTGGACGCCTTGCCACCCAGAATCTTCTTCAGCTGCTTCGCCGCGCCGTCGACATCCGTGATCTCCGTGGGATTGCAGTAGATGGTGGTGCAATCGACGCTGGTGGCAAGCACGTTTCCGTTGCGATCGTAAATCGTGCCGCGCTTTGGCGTGATAGTAATGTCAACGGTACGGGAGTCCTGCGCCTGCTGCGACCATTCGCCGGCCATGATCACCTGCATATAGACCAGGCGGACGACGAAAATGAGCGCAATGGCTGCGAACGCGAAGAACACGACCGCGACGCGCGCCGACATATTGCCGCCCGTCAGCTTGTTCAGGACGCCGCTTACCGTGTATTTCGGGGAGGCGTTGCCGGAGCCGCCGGAACGTGATCCGCTGCGGTCAGCCATGGGCTATTCCTTGGCGGCGATTGCCAAGCTCTTAGAAAGCGACAGCTTGCCGGAGTCGTCGGTTGCCACTACATCTTTCGAAAGCTTGATGGTCTCGGTGGAGGTGGGAGCTGCCATACCCAGTTTCGTGGCCGCCTTCTTGACGGCCGTGGGGTTCGTCAGCCCGCTCTGCTCGACCTCGAGCGTCGTGCCGTCGGAACGGGCCGTGTCGATGTTCGATTGGATTTGCTCCGTTTCGATGGATGCAGAAACGGCCATGGACATGAATCCCACGCGGATGCAGCCCAAGACGGCGAACAGCACCAGCAGGATGAGGGCGATCTTCGCTCCCGTGATGAGGCGGTTGTCCAGCGTCTCCACCTGATGGCGGCGGCCGCGGATAACGCGGACGTTCTGCTCATGGCGCGGCTCGGGTGCTGCGGAACCGTAACGATATGCCCGTGCGGCAGATGCCATGCGAATCGTCCTCTTTCCCGCTCCTCTGAGGAGCGTTCGTCTGTCTCCTGCGCGCCTCCCTAAGGGAAGCCCGCCTGCCCCGGCGGTGCCGAAGCAGTGCTCGCTACGGCGTGCCTAGATCTTTTCGATCGCCCTCAGCTTGGCGCTGCGGGCCCGTGGGTTTCTTTCAATCTCTTCTTCAGTGGGTGCAATCGGCTTGCGATTGACTAACTTGACTACCGGTTTGTTCCCGCAGACGCATATGGGCAGTTCGGGCGGACACGTGCAGCCCTTCGCCGCCGTGGCGAATGCCTCCTTCACGATGCGGTCCTCGATGGAGTGGTACGTCAGCACCACCATGCGCCCGCCGGGCGAAAGCCAGCGGATGCCCGCCTCCAGCGCCTTGCGCAATGCGGTCAGCTCTCCGTTCACCTCTATGCGAAGCGCCTGGAACGTGCGCTTTGCCGGATGGCCGCCCGTACGGCGGGCGGATGCGGGAATGGCCGCCTTGATAATGTCGACCAACTGGTCGCTTGTCTCGATGGGTTTGTCGGCGCGCGCACGGACGATGAAGTCCGCGATGCGACTTGCCCAGCGCTCGTCTGAATAGCTACGGATGATCCGAGTGAGATCTGCTGCGTTATAGGTGTTGACGATCTCTGCTGCGGTTAAGGTTTGTTTGCCCGGATCCATCCGCATATCAAGAGGGCCGGTCTCCTTGAAGGAGAAGCCTCGAGATGGCGTGTCGATCTGAACGGACGATACGCCCAAGTCGAGCAACATGGCATCGACCGAGGGAACCGCCGCCTGCACCAGCAGGTTGTCCAGATCACGGAAGTTGCCGCGCAGCAAGACGAGTTCGGGGCGTTCATCTGCGGGGATCGACTCAAGGCGCCGCGTTGCGGCCGAGATAGCCATTTCGTCCTGATCGATGCCGATGAGCGTCCCTCCCGCGCCGATGCGTTTGGCCGCTTCGTAGGAATGTCCTGCACCGCCGAGTGTTCCGTCCACGAATGTGTACTGCGTTTGAAGGTTCAAGTATTCGAGGCACTCGGCGAGCAGAACCGGGATATGCCGATATTCGCTTGTCATTTCGCTCACGTCTGGTCCGTCTCAGTGGAACATCTCGGAAAGATCGACCGAGTTGACCATGTCGTCCCAACGCTTTGCATCCCAGATCTCCAGGTGGTCCGTGTTGCCTGCCAGCACGACGTCCTTCTCCAGACCCACCGCTTCGCGCTGGTCAGCGGAAATGCTGATGCGCCCGGCAGCGTCGATCTGGGCGTCCTTCGCCCGGGCATTCAACACGCGGCGGAACATGACATGCTTGCGATTGTTGGGGTTGTACCCCTCCTCGCCGAACAGCGAATCCACCCACGCGCTGAACCCGTCGGGTTCGAACACGTACAGGCATTCATCATCCTGCGGGCTGATGGCTACCTTGAGATCCGTCGGGAGCACCTTGCGGAATGCGGAGGGCAGGGTGATGCGGCCTTTGGAGTCCAGCTTGTGCCGATACTCGCCGACCAGGTCCGCCATGCTCAACTCCTTCCGATACAGGGGTCCCAACGCAAATGAATACTACCCCATAACCCCCCACTAGGCAACAATATTCCCCCACTTTGCTCCCCTTTCACGACACTTTATGGGCAAAGTACACCCCTCATTCGACGTTTCCGCACTACATATGGGGGCATGCGCAGACACGCCCACCGAATAGGGGTGGGGCGAAACGTGGAGAAAAGTGGGAGGACGTGTGGTGGGCGGTGGGACGATGCCCCGGAAGCGGATGCGCGGGGCGAAGCGGCGCGGGCCGGAAGGCGCTCCGCAGTTGCGGAGCGCAGCGGAAACAGCGCGGGCGGGTCAGTGCGCACGCGGATGCGCGTGGCGGTATTCCTCGATGATGTGCTGGCGCTGCACGTGCGTGTATATCTGCGTTGTGGCGATGTCGGAATGGCCCAGCATGTCCTGAATAGCGCGCAGGTCCGCGCCGCCCTCCAGCAGGTGCGTGGCGAACGAATGGCGCAGCGTGTGCGGATGCAGCTTTTCGCAACCTATCAGGCGACCGGCCTGCTGCACGATGCCGAACACGCTCTGCCGCGACAGGCGGCCGCCGCGGGCGTTCAGGAACACAGCATTCGTGGGAACGGCCTGCTTGCAGAACGCCGGGCGGCCCTGGTCCACGTACGCCGCAAGCGCCTGCTCGGCCTTGCCGGACAGCGGCACCACGCGCGCCTTGCCGCCCTTGCCCACCACGGACACGAAGCCGTCTTCGAAATGCAGGCTTCCCAGATCCAGCCCGGTGAGTTCGCTCGCGCGCAGGCCGCAGCCGTACAGCACTTCCAGAATGGCCATGTTGCGCAGCGCCGTGGGACCCTCCCACTGCACGGAGGCCTTGTCCATCATCTCCCCCACCTGGTCGATGGAGAGCACATCCGGCAGGCGCTGCGGCCTCTTCGGAAGCGCGATGGTGGCCGTGGGGTCTTTCGGGGACAGATCCTCGCGCACGCAGAACTTATGGAACCCCTTCAGCATGGATACATGCCGCTGCACCGTGGCGGCGGAATAGCAGTTGCCCTCGTCATCGATCGGCCGGGAAACCAGGCCGTTCTCGTAGTCCACGACGGTCTGGCGCGTAACGGCGCCCACGTCGTCTATCCCGGCCTGTGCAAGGAAGGCCAGATAGTCGCGTAAATCGCGGCGGTATGCCGCCACGGTGGCCGGCGAGGACCCGCGCTCCACCGCCAGGTAGGCCAGATACTCCCGTGCAGCTGTTTCCGGGGACGTGGACACGATTCGCGCAATCTCCTCTCCGCAGGCCGTGCCTGCAGTCCATGCCGCCTATTGTACCCGCCCGCACCTGCAGCAAAAACGGGAGGCCCCTGCGGAGGCCTCCCGTCGGCATGTTCGCTGTTACCCGGCGCTTTCGCCCGGTGCGGTGCTTGCGCGCTATTCCTCCGCTTCGGCGTCCGCCTTGCCTTCCGGCTCGGCATCGGCAGCGGGCTCCTGGGCATCCGCCAGCTTAAAGCCGCCGGCCTGCTGGAGCTGCTTTGCCGCCTTCACGAACGCCACGAACAGCGGATGCGGATTCGTGGGGCGGCTCTTGAACTCCGGATGGCCCTGGCTGGCAACGAACCACGGATGCGCGGGGATCTCGACCATTTCCACCAGGCGGTTGTCCGGGGACGTGCCGCAGATGGCCATGCCGTGTTCCGTCAGCGTCTCGCGGTAGGCGTTGTTCACCTCGTAGCGATGGCGATGGCGCTCGTAGATGAGCTCGTTGCCGTAAGCCTCGTATGCGCGGGAGTCCTTCGCCACCTTGCACGGATAGGCGCCCAGGCGCATGGTGCCGCCCTTGTCCTCGACGTCTTCCTGCTCCGGCATGAGGTCGATGACCGTGTACGGGGCATTCTCGTCGAACTCCGCGGAAGTCGCGCCCTCCAGGCCGCAGACGTCGCGGGCGAATTCGCACACCGCGGCCTGCAGGCCCAGGCAGATGCCCAGGTAGGGCACGTTATGCGTGCGGGCATAGCGGGCTGCGCAGATCTTGCCCTCGAAGGCGCGGGAGCCGAAGCCGCCCGGCACCAGGATGGCGTCCATGTCGCCCAGGATCTGCTCGGCGTTGTCGTCGTTCAGCTCTTCGCCGTCGATTAGGTGCGTCTCCACGTGAATGCCGTTCGCAACGCCGGCATGGCCCAGCGCCTCGATGATGGACAGGTACGCGTCCGGCAGGCTGACGTACTTGCCCACGATGGCGACGTCCACATTGCCCGTGCACTTCTTCGATGCGGTCAGGAACGTCTTCAGCGGCGTCAGGTCGGCCTCCGTCTCCGGCAGGCGCAGGCGCTCCAGCACCTTCGTGTCGAAGCCCTGCTCGTGCAACATGAGGGGCACCTCGTAGATGGACGGCGCGTCAATGCACTTGATAACGGAATCCGCGTCCACGTCGCAGAACGACGCAATCTTGCGCAGCACGGAATCGTTGATGTCGTGGTCGGAGCGGCACACGATGAAATCGGGCTGCACGCCCATGGAGCGCATCTCCTTCACGCTGTGCTGCGTGGGCTTCGTCTTCACCTCGTGGGCGGCGGCGATGTACGGCACCAGGCTGACATGCACGAACACCACGTTGTCGGCGCCCATCTCATGGCGGAACTGGCGCACGGCCTCAACGAACGCCTGGCCCTCGATGTCGCCGATCGTGCCGCCGATCTCGGAGATCACGATGTGCGCGCCCGTCTGGTCGGCAGCGCGGTACACGCGCTCCTTGATGGCGTCCGTCACGTGCGGAATAACCTGCACGGTACCGCCCAGGAAGTCGCCGCGGCGTTCGCGGCTGATGAGCGTCTGGTAGATGGAGCCCTGCGTGAAGTTCGACTCGCGCGACAGGTTCTCGTCAATGAAGCGCTCGTAATGGCCCAGGTCCAGGTCGCCTTCATGACCGTCTTCCGTCACGAAGACCTCGCCATGCTGGAACGGGCTCATAGTGCCCGGGTCCACGTTCAGGTACGGATCCATCTTCTGCATGGTCACCTTGTAGCCGCGGGCCTTCAGAAGGTGACCCAGGGAGGCAGCGGTGATGCCCTTCCCCAAAGAGGAAACGACGCCGCCGGTAACGAAGATGTGCTTGGCCATGTTGCTCCTATCGCACGCACTGGAAACGAATACAAGTCGGAACTGCTTGTCAGGGCAATAAAAAAGCGCCCGAAACGAACAGCGAACCGTCTTTCAAACGCTTGAATATTCTACGTCACCCACGCCATGGCAGGCAACCCCGAAATGCATTCGACATATTTGAAACGCATCTTCCCGCCCTGTCCAGCGAAACGCCGCACGGGACGCTTCGCAGGCATCGGCGCCGAGAGCTCCCCCGCTACCGCTTGACCAGCGGATCGTACATGAAGTTCTTCGACACGCTGGAATAGAAGCTGTCGTACTTGTAGCGGAGCAGCACCGTGGGGCGATCGCCGTTGCGAATGCTGATGCGCTTGATGATGCCGTCGTAACGGATGATGCCGCCGTCGTTGAACAGCGTGGCTTCGCGCGTGGCCTCGTCGTCGGACGCGAAATCCGCTGTAATCGTGTCGCCCGGCGCCGTGACCAGCGCACGCGCCGCCAGCGAATGGGACGCCAGGGGCACGATGACCATGCCGCGGTGCGACGGCGCCACCAGCGGGCCGCCGGCGGACAGCGCATAGGCGGTGGAGCCCGTGGCACTGGAGATGATCACGCCGTCGCCGCGCAGCGTGGCGTATTCGTTGCCGTCGATGGACAGCGCCACCTGGATGACGCGGCCCAGCGGACCGCGCGTGATTGCCAGCTCGTTCAGCGCGAAGTACGACTCCGTCAGCATGGAGCCGGCGCCCGTCAGGTCCTTGTGCTCGTCGTGGTAGTACGTGATGTCGATGTGCAGGTTCGCACGTTCTTCGCGATGCACCTTGCCCTCCAGCGCCGCCTGCACCATGGCGATGGCGCCGTCTGTGCGCGGATTCGACAGGAAGCCCAAGTGACCGTAGTTGATTCCCAGGATGGGCACGCCGGACGTGCCGGTCATGCGTGCTGCGCGCAGCACGGTGCCGTCGCCGCCGAAGACCACCACCATGTTGATGGGCTTGCCGTGGAACCGCAGGTTCGTTGCGCGCTGTTCCGGAATGAGCGGCATCTGCGGCAGGCGGGGAAGCTCAAGCGACCCGCAGACGAAATTGTCTATCTTATGCTCGTTCAGGTAGTCGGCTAATTCGTCGGATGCCTTCACCGCATCTTCGTTGGAATTATTGCGTACGATAAGCAAGCGCATTCGGGCACATCCCCTTCCTTTGCTAAACTCGGTCATTATACCTGATAGTGAAAGCAACTGATGACGCAGCAAGAACGACACGGAAGCCGCACGGGCGCACGCCGGCGGCCGGCACATGCGAAGGACCCGCGCGAACGGGAAACCGAAACACCGCTCAACGGACAAGCTGAACATCCCCGGCACGCGCTGCAGCGTACGCAGGAGGCACCGGCCCCCGCGCCGGCACAAGGCGAACAAGGCGCCGAATCCCAGACGGCGAACGGAGGAACGGACGGCGGCAGCGGCGTGCTGGACAACAGCGTTTCGTCGTCGGCCATGCTGATCAGCGTTTGCGTCATCTTCTCGCGCATCACCGGCTTCTTCCGCACCTGGGCAATGGCCTTCGCGCTGGGCTCCACGTTCCTGGCATCGTCGTACCAGGTGGCGAACAACCTGCCGAACTCGCTGTACGAGCTGGTCGTGGGCGGCATGCTGGTCACAGCGTTCCTGCCGGTCTACGTCTCCGTGAAGAAGAAGCTGGGCCAGGAAGGCGCGAACGGATACGCATCGAACCTGCTGTCGCTGACCATCCTGTTCCTGGGCATCGTGTCCGTGCTGTGCATAGTATTCTCCGCGCAGCTCATCTACACGCAGAGCTTCATGTCCGACCAGGAGCAGATGTCCACCGCCGTGTTCTTCTTCCGCTTCTTCGCCATCCAGATCGTGTTCTACGGCGTGGGCGCCATCGTATCGGGCCTGCTGAACGCCTCGCGCGACTACTTCTGGTCGTCCATCGCCCCGGCGTTCAACAACGTCATCGTCATCGTCACGTTCCTGGCGTACGCGTTCATCGCGCCCACGAACCCCACGCTTGCGCTCTACATCATCGCCATCGGCAACCCCGCCGGCGTGTTCCTGCAGATGGCCATGCAGATTCCCGCACTGAAGCGCAACGGCATCCGCATCCGCTGGCATATCGACTGGCACGACCCCGCGCTGCGCGAGACGCTGCAGATCGGCGTGCCCGCCATCATCGTCATGGCCACGTCGTTCGCCATCACGTCCGTGCAGACGTCCGTGGCGTATCGCGTTGCGGAGAACGGCCCCACAATCATCTCGTACGCGCGTCTGTGGTTCACGCTGCCGTACGCGTTCCTGGCCGTACCGGTGACCACGTCCATGTTCACGGAGCTGGCCGAGATGATCGCCGACAACGACATCACGGGCTTCAAGGCCGGCGTCATCAACGGGTCGCGGCAGATCGTATTCATGACCATTCCGTTCGTACTCTACCTGATGATATTCGCCGCCCCGCTGGTCACCATGTACACGGTGGGAGCGTTCACGACGGATGCCGTCATGGAAGTTGCCTGGTACCTTGCCGCATTGGCCATCTCCCTGCCGTTCTACAGCGTGAACACGTATCTGCAGAAGACGTTCAGTAGCCTGCGCAAGATGAAGCACTTCGCGGTCATCAACATCTTCTGCGCCATCATCCAGATTGCGTGCACCATCGTGTTCGGCGCATTCGTGTTCGGCGATTCGCCGTTTGGCATGGAGGCCATCGCACTGAGCGAATGCTTGTTCTTCGTCGTTTCCGATATCGTCTGCTTCGCCTACTTGCGCAAGCACTACGGCAAGCTGGGCCTGCGCAGCCTGTTCGCCGATGGCCTGCGCGGCCTGGTGCTGGGCGTACTGGGCGCCGGCGCGGGCTACGCTGTCACGTACCTGCTGCTGCCCCAGCTTATCGGCAGCTTCTGGGGAAGCCTGCCCATCGCGCTCGCAAGCGTCATCATCGGCGGCCTGGTTGCCGTGGCCGTGACGTTCGGCATCGCGCTGGCGCTGAACATGCCCGGCGTGCAGGGGATCCGCACCGTGCTGGGCAAGGTTGCCGGCAAGCTGGCGCGCCGCTAACGGAAAAGGCCGCCCTGCCGGCGGCCTTCGTATGCGCTGCTTCTTCCTGCGTCCGCTACAGGCGGCCGCGCTGCACCGTATGGTGGCGGCGCTTCTTCTCGGGTTCGCGGAAATCCAGCGTCGGCTGCAAATAGCTGTCCGCCGCATCCGCCTTCGCGCGCTCGACCTTCGTGATTTGCCAGGATACGGCCTCTTTGCCGAACACGTCCAGCATGCGGTAGCGCGCATCCTGCTGGTTCGCCTTGCTGTTCAGAGGGTGCTCGCTCTCGAAATCGAATTCGCCCGATTGCGGGTTCTCGCCCTTCGGCGATTCGTAATGGGCAATGTAAGATGCCACCGCGCGCTCCCCTCTTCTCGTAGACGTCCGCATGAGAAATGCAGAAGCCATGGTACCGCACATCGGCGTGCATCCACGAAAAAAGCTGCCGCGACGCCGAAACGTACGCGACAGCCTGCATCCCCCTGTCTGCGCCTGCGGAGCCGGCCAATGGGGTCTTGCGGCACCGCTGCGCTACAGCTCCAGGAACATCTTATGTATGCGCAGGTCGCGGTCCAGTTCCGGATGGAACGCCACGCCTATCTGGTTCCCCGACCGGGCGGCCACCACATTGCCGTCCACCTCTGCCAGCGCCTGCGCGCCCGGATGCACCGCCGTGATGAACGGCGCACGGATGAATGTCATGGGCACGGGCCCCAATCCGTCGAATTCCGCTTCGGCATGGAAACTGCCCAGCTGGCGGCCGTAGGCGTTGCGCCGCACCGTTACCGGAAGCGTGCCGAAGCAGGGCTTGCCGCCCTCCACTTCCTGCGCCAGCAGAATCAGGCCGGCGCACGTGCCCAGCACGGGCATGCCGTCCTCGATGCGCGATTTCAGCCCCTCGAAGATGCCGTCTTCCATCAGCAGCTTACGCTGGACCGTGCTTTCGCCGCCGGGCAGTATCAGCCGGTCGAACGGCTTCTGCAGATCGGATGCCTCGCGAATTTCGAACGATTCCGCACCCAGCTTCTCCAGCGCCCGCCGATGCTCGATGAAGGCGCCTTGCAGCGCCAGTATCGCTACCGTCATGACCGGCCTACTTACCGCGCTCGGCCATGAGGATCTCGATCTCTTGCTCGTTGATGCCCACCATAGCTTCGCCCAGGTCCTCGGACAGGGCCGCAATCTTCTCGGGATCCTGGTAGTTCGTCACAGCACCCACGATGGCACGTGCGCGCTTGGCGGGATTGCCGGACTTGAAGATGCCGGACCCCACGAACACGCCCTCGGCACCCAGCTGCATCATCAGCGCGGCGTCGGCCGGGGTTGCCACACCGCCTGCCGCGAAGTTCACCACAGGCAGCTTCCCGTTGTCGTGCACGTACTGCACCAGCGACACAGGCACCTCCAGGCGCTTCGCCTCTTCGTACAGCTCATCGCTGCGCAAAGACGTCACATGACGGATCTCGGAGTTGATCAGGCGCATATGCGACACGGCCTGCACCACGTCGCCCGTGCCGGGCTCGCCCTTCGTGCGGATCATGGATGCGCCCTCGGCAATGCGGCGCAGCGCCTCGCCCAGGTTGCGGGCACCGCAGACGAACGGCACGGCGAACTGCGTCTTGTCAATGTGGTAGACGTCGTCGGCCGGGGACAGCACCTCGGACTCGTCGATGTAGTCGATATCGATGGCCTGGAGCACCTGCGCCTCTACGAAATGGCCGATGCGGCACTTCGCCATGACGGGGATGCTCACGGCCTCCTGGATGCCCTTGATCATCTTCGGGTCGCTCATGCGGCTCACGCCGCCCGCCGCGCGGATGTCGGCGGGAATACGCTCCAGCGCCATGACGGCGCACGCGCCCGCGTCCTCTGCAATCCGCGCCTGCTCCGGCGTCGTCACGTCCATGATCACGCCGCCCTTCAGCATCTGGGCAAGCTCCCTGTTCAGCTTCGCGCGCTCTTCGGCCGTTTCTGCCATGATAGCCTCTCCTCTCCCTGCACCCTGCAGGTGCACCGGGTCCGGGTTCTTTGTGTTCGAATCTCAGGATAGGAATCTTCTGGCCTTGCCTGTATCGTCAATATTGAAATGTTTCTTAAGGTCAGTTTATGACCAGATCGAACATTTCGTTATAATCAGATACGCACTGCGCACGTTGCCGGGCGCCGCACTGCGCCTCGTTCGCTGCCCGGACGGCAGGCGTGCTGCCCATCCGCCGGCGTACAGAGAGGAGTCTCCGCACCGCATGCTCACGTACGACATGAACCAGCGTAAGTCTTTAAGTCTGTACGAGTACCTGTACCGCTGCATCAAGCGGGACATCGAGGACGGCACCATCCTGGCCGACGAGAAGCTTCCTTCGAAACGGACGCTTGCGAAGCACCTGGGCGTGAGCCTGATCACCGTGGAAGGCGCCTATGCGCAGTTGGAAGCGGAGGGCTACCTGTATTCGCGCGAACGGCGCGGCTATTACGCCATGCCGCTGCCGGTTTCGCCCGCCCCGCAGGGAACGCAGCAGGCGCCGGGCAATGCGCGCCGCTACGACCCGATACCGGACCAACCTCCGGCGCAGGACAAAGGCATTATCGACTTCGCGCACCCCCGCGCAACGGCCGATCCGCAGGTGCAGCGGCTGTGGGCCAAGGCGCTCCGGTCCACGCTCTCCGACGAATCCGACACGCAGCACCTGCAGCCCCTTCCCATCGAAGGTTCGCCACGCCTGCGCAATGCCATCGCGAACCACCTGCATCAATTCCGCGGCATGGAGGTGGACCCGCGCTGTATCGTCATCGGAGCCGGTGCGCAGACGCTCTACAACTTCATCGTACAGCTGCTGGGACGCGGATGCGGGTATGCCATGGAGGAGCCGGGATATTCGAAGCTGTTCGACATCTACACTGCCTGCGGCGCCCATGCCTGCCCCATCACGATGGATGACCAGGGCATTTCCCTTCCCCTGCTGCGGCACAGCGGCGCCCAGGTGGTCCATATCATGCCGTCGCACCAGTTCCCCACCGGCAAGGTGACCAGCATCGCCCGTCGTTACGAACTGCTGGCCTGGGCGGCGCAGGCGGAGAACCGCTATATCATCGAAGACGATTTCGATTGCGAATTCCGCTTGGCCGGCCGACCCATCCCCGCACTGCAGAGCATCGACACGCTGGGCAAGGTCATCTACACGAACACGTTCACGAAAAGCCTGAGCCCCGACATGCGCGTGGCCTACATGATTCTTCCGCAGGCCCTGATGGAGCGCTTCGAACAAAAACTGGGATTCTATTCGAGCACCGTAAGCGCCCTGATCCAGAATGCATTGGCCGGAATCATAGAGTCCGGCGACTACGAACGCCATATCAACCGCGTGCGAAACCGCCACCGCATTCTGAAGGATGCGTTGATCGCGCAATTGGAGGCAAGCGAGTACGGCGAGTGGTTCCACACGCAGCAGGCGGATGCCGGACTCCATTTCGTACTCCGCATGAACATCCCTGCCGCGGAAGCGCAGGTGGTTACCGCCGCACAGGCGCATGGGTTGCGCCTAGCTCCGTTTTCTGCCTATTACCATGATCCAGAAGCAGCACAAAGCGCATCCGGCGAATATCCGCAGTTCGTCATGCATTACAGCATGTTGGACGAAGCGCACATTCCGCAGGCCGTGGAGCGCCTGAACCGGACCGTCGCCGATTGCCTCTAGTGCATGCTCCAAGCGGACTGAATGCCCCTGAAATACGAAATCCCCGTCGAAACGGGGATTTCTCCTTTATAGACAGCTATGAATCGAGATGCTAGTGATGCGCACCGCAAGCAGGCAACGGCGCTAGCCGCGGAAGAAGTCCTCCCACCAATCGCGGGACGCCATACCCGTGCTGCTCAGCAGGTTCAGCAGTTCGTCCTGCTGGCTCGGGGAAAGCGAACGGAATTCCGACTTCAGGCGCTCCTGGAAAGCTTCGGGGTTGTCCTTCAGCTCGTTCATGATCTCCTGCATTTCCTCAAGCGCCTGCTGAGGCATGCCCGTGCTCATCATGGCCTGCATGGCAGAGAACATCTGTGAAGGATCAAACGAGCCCATATTCCCGAAATTTCCCGGATTGCCCGCGCCCATCGGCGCTGCATGGTGCGCCGCCGGCTTCTGCGGCTGCGGAAGGCCCGCCTCGTAAAACGCCTCCAGCATCTGCGAGAATCCTTGCGGGAAGTCCGAACCGCCGCGAACGGACTGCGTGAACACACCCTGCTGCAACACAGCCGTGAAGCTCCACTTCGCAGGAGGCTGATTCGGGTCGTTGCCGTATTCGGGATCCCACAGGTACACACCGGCCTCTACCAGGCTGTTCTGCAGCTTCTGGGCTGCCTCCAGTGTCAGATCTATGTCGCCTTCCGTGGCATGGCCGGCCGCGCCTTCCTCGTAATGCAGCACATAATGGAGCCCTGTCAAAGGAGCAGGTTCATCCAGCAATTCGGACGGCGAAACGCCTTCTGCCGAGAAATCGAACTCCCCATCGAAGGGACTGGGCTCGGGCAGCGCCGAGGGCTCCTCGCCGTCTTCCACTTTCGTAATACGCAAAAGGATGCGTCCGTGGGCACGGTCGTTGTACAGGAACGCAATGCTCTCGAACGGCGCCTTTGCCGGAGCATCGCCTGACGAGTGCTGAATTTCGTTATCCGCCATGTTGATCCAATCCGAACCGAACGACGCCGTCGACGATTCATCTTTGCAAACTGTATTTGCTCGTATCATACACGACTGTTGCGCATATTAAGCAATCCCACAGCAACGCTGTGGGATTTTCTTCACGTCAACAGTACGAGTGTTCGAAAGCTTCATTCACAAAGAGAAGCGGAAGGCTAAAACGCAACCACTCCTGCATTTAGGAACGCACGCGTTGGCCCGCATGAAGCGCTTGCAGCTTCTTCGACTTCCCCAAAAGCCGGTTAGCAATAGCGGTAGAAGCAATGCCCACCAGCCAAGCCAGCACATAGGCCACAGCCATCAACAGCAGATACTGCGCAAGATTGCCCACCTGGTAGAACGGCGTCATGCGTAATACCTGGTTGATCATAATGGAGCAGAAATACAGCTCTAACGTGAAGCCGCCCGTGAAATCGAAGAAGCGGTACAGCGGACGTACGGGCAACTGCAAATGTTTATCGAAGAATAGGCAGATGAGCGCTATAGAATATGCGCCGCCCACACCGCCGATGAGGTAGACCATATGCATGACATACCCGGGCAGATGGCCGAACGTATTCAAAGCAAGAACGCCGAAGAACATCACAAACGCAAGCGGGATATAAGGCAGCGACGGCATACGCACGTCCTCATAGACATACTTGCCCATAAAGCATCCCAATATGAAAACAGGAAAACGCATCAAAGCCACTTCCGTCATCTTGAAGTAGTCGGGAGCCAAGTTGAACAAGACGAACAGCATCAGATAACTGGTGCCCATCAAAAGAGCGCAACGCAGTGCCGGACTCTTGCCATGGAACAGGAACCCGTAGAAATACGGGTAACAGAAATATAAGACAAGGATGAGAGACAGAAACCACATGGTGGTATCGCCCTGAATCCAAAAATCCATCAGCGTCAGCCTGCCCAGAAGAGCGGTAGGATTGAACGAGAGGAAGAGATATTTAACGACCCAATACAGCGAGTACACAATGTACGCGGAAGGGACGACACGAGCAAGGCGCTTCTTTATGAAAGCGTATGTCTCGTCGTTTTTCTGAAAAGAGAAGTACAAGCAGATGCCGGACAGTAACAAGAAGATATCAACGCCGATATTACCCATGGCGATGAAATCTTGAAGCCATTGCAGCCCGGACATTCCGAAGCTGTAATTCCCCTTATCAATGGCAAAACCGTGAAACAGAACAATGTATATAATGCTGAATCCGTATATCACACCACGATACTGACTTACAAGCCGCAAATCCATCTAAGCCATCTTTCTCAAGGCCCAATACGAAGCAACGACGGACAAGAAAGAATGCGCCCCGCCGATCTCAAAGGCAAAGCGCCCCATCCCTATATACCTGTAGACACAAGAAAAGGCCCCCGGCATGGCGCCGGGGGC